>NZ_JBEPDU010000027.1:0-95677 GCF_040300525.1 Saccharopolyspora sp. NPDC000359
CCGATCTCGCCCCGCGACCTCCCAGCAGTGCGCGGCGCACACCACCGCTGGTCGGGGGTCGTGAGTGCGTAACAGTGTTCCAACCCCGTTTCGCACTCACGACCCCCGGACGACCCGAGCGGAGCCGATGCAGCGACAAGATGAGCAACTCCCCCACCCTGAACCTGAGTCGCGCCCCCAAAGGCCGAGCCGACTCCGTCGCAGAGATCCCCACGACCTGCAGCTCCGACTGGAACTGCGGACCCCGCGCTCGCGAGACGCCGTGAGTAATCGGCGCGGGGAACATGGGCTCGGGCGCTCCGCGACTCCACGACGGCGCGGCGCTCACCACCGCAGGTCAGGGGTCGTGAGTGCGTAACAGTGTTCCAACCCCGTTTCGCACTCACGACCCCCGGGCGATCTGAGCAGGCCGGTTCGGTGACTAGGTGACCAGAGCTCACCATCCATCGCAGTTGCGGATCGCAGGGAGCGAGCTCAGGTGCAGTTGCGATTGAAGTGCTGGCTCGTGGCTTTGGTGCGGTGCGGTTTCGGGGAACCGCTGTGGAGAAACGTGCGGAGGGGGCCGGGGAGGTAGCTCGGATGGGTGAATATCGGTCTTTCGCGTGGTGGGTTGCGCGCGCATGCTGGGGCTACGGCGACCTGAAGGGCTCGCAGCCGCGGGCGACGGGGACCAGGAGGCGATCATGAACGAGACCCACACCATCACGCTGAACCTGCAGGTCGTGGAGGCGGGTGCGAAGACCACCGCCGACGTCGGATTCACCACTCCGGCCGGTCAGGCACTGCACGGCCACGGCACCGCGCGACGTCACCCGGACGACCCGGAGGTACCGCAGATCGGCGACGAGATCGCGATCGCCCGCGCCCTGTTCGAACTGGCCCACAAGCTGCTGGACAACGCGGCCAAG
This sequence comes from Saccharopolyspora sp. NPDC000359, assembly GCF_040300525.1. Taxonomy (NCBI): domain Bacteria; kingdom Bacillati; phylum Actinomycetota; class Actinomycetes; order Pseudonocardiales; family Pseudonocardiaceae; genus Saccharopolyspora; species Saccharopolyspora sp. NPDC000359. The sequence continues at coordinate 909 of NZ_JBEPDU010000027.1, forward strand.
GACATCGGCGAACGCCTGCACCGCCGCGTGCACCTGCCCGCCTGATCCCACACCTCAGCCCGGCGCCAGGGAAAGCCCTGGCGCCCAGCAAAGGGCTGCGCACGCGACCCCAGCACCCAACAACAGCCCGCGCACGCGACGTCGGCGCCTAGCTAGGGGGCGCGCACGCGGCGTGTGCTTCGAGGGCCTCGTGGACCGCTTGGGCGGCGAGGTCCGCGACGTCGTCGGGGAGGCCTGGGCGGGCTCGGACGCGCAGTGGGGCCGGTCCGAGCTGGGGGAGGTCGTCGCGGACGACCAGCCCCTCCAGGCGCGGTTTCGCCGACGGCAGCAGCGCCACGCCCAGCCCGGAGCGCACCGCCGCGAGCACCCCGGCCAGGTCGGCGGCCTCGCACACCAGGTCCGGCTGCCTGCCCAGGCCGGTCACCGCGCCGACCGCGAGCCGCCGCGTCACGCACGGCTCGTCGAAGACCACCATCGGCAGCGGCTCGTCCGGTGCCGGGGGCTCCCAGTCCGGCGCGGCGTACCACTCCAGCCGGAACTGCCCGGCTTCGCGGTTGGGCCTGCTGTCCAGGTAGTCGATCAGCAGCGCGATGTCGATGGTGCCGCGGTCGACGGCGTCGGCCAGCCGGGCCGTGCGGTCGAGCCGGAACCGCACCTCCCACGCCGGGAAGGCCGCGCGCAGCCGGGTGGCCAGCTCGGGCAGCAGCCGGTCGGCCGCGTGCTCGGTGGAGCCGAAGACGAGCGTGCGCGGTTCCTCGGCGTCGAGGCGGCGCAGCGCCGAGTCGTGCACGTCGAGGATGTGCCGCGCCTCGGCCAGCAGCTGCTCGCCGGTCGGCGTGAACCTCGCCTGCCGCCCTTCCCTGCCCACCAGCTTCCGGCCGACCACCCGCTCCAGCTTGCGCACGTGCTGGCTGACCGCGGACTGCGTCAGCGACAACGCGGCTGCGGCCCGGTGGAACCCACCGCAGTCGGCCACCGCGACCAGGCTCCGCAGCGCGACGACGTCCAGCACAGCGCTCATGCGCCCAACCATAACCGATCAGCAACAGCGATCGATCGCGATCACTTATCATCGTTGGACGCGGCCGGGTGTCGGCGGTGAACCTGGGATCATGAAGCGCGCGCACTCGATCCCGCTGACGCTGGCAGCGCCGATCGTGTTCATCTGGGCCAGCGGGTTCCCCACCGGGAAGCTGGGGGTCGCCGCCGCTCCCCCGTTCCTGCTGACCACCGTGCGCCTGGTGGCGGCCACCGGGCTGCTCTCGGCGATCGCCGTCATCTCCCGCTCCACCTGGCCGCGCGGCGGGCGGCTGGGACACACGGCTGTCGCGGGCGTCCTCACCTACGGCGCGCAGTTCGGCGGCTGCTACGGGGCGATGAGCGTCGGTGTCCCGGCGTCGGTGACCGCCCTGGTGATCGCCATGAACCCGGTGCTCACCGCAGCCCTGGCGGCCGTGCTGCTGCGGGAGCGGTTGAGCCGGACCCGGCTCGCGGGCCTCGTCCTCGGCGTGATCGCGGTGACGGTCACCCTCGGCGGCGAGGTCCTCGCCGAGGGCACGCTGAACCCGGGAATCCTGCTGGCCCTGGTCGGGCTCCTCGGGTTCTCCGCGGGTGGGCTCTACCAGCAGCGGTTCTGCGGCCCGGTCGACCCGCGGTCCGGCGGCGCGGTGCAGTCCGCGGCGGCGGCTGCCGCAGTCGGCGCGATCGCGCTCTTCGAGCACGGCCAGGTCACGGACTGGCCGCGGGCCGCCGCCGTGCTGACGTGGCTGGTGCTGGCGGGGTCGGTGCTCGGCACCACCTGCTACCTGCGGGCGGTCGCCGTCGGCGGGGCGAGCCGGGCGGCCTCGCTGTTCAGCGCGGTTCCGCCGGTCGCCGCGCTGCTGGCCTGGCCACTGCTCGGCGAGACCCCGACGGTCGCGGCGGTGCTCGGCATCGCCCTCGGCGCCGCGTCCTGCGTGCTCGGCACCCGCCCGGACCGGCCCGCGCCGCAGGCCGAGGCGCCTGCGCTCACGGCTTGAGGTATTCGAGGACGGCCAGCACGCGGCGGTTGGTGTCCTCCGAGTTGGCCAGGTCGAGCTTGCCGAAGATGCTCGCGATGTGCTTGCTGACCGCGCCTTCGCTGATCACCAGCTGCTGCGCGATCGCCGCGTTGGATTTGCCCTCGGCCATCAGCGCGAGCACGTCGTTCTCCCGCTGGGTCAGCCGTTGCAGCGGGGTCGTGCGGCGGGCGACCAGCTTGGCGATCACCTCCGGGTCCATCGCGGTGCCGCCGGTGGCGACCCGGCGCACCGCGTCGAGGAACTGGTCGGCGTTGAAGACCCGATCCTTGAGCAGGTAGCCTACACCACCGGCGCCGTCGGCCAGCAGCTCCCGCGCGTACAGCTGCTCGACGTGCTGGGACAGCACCAGGACCGGCAGGCCGGGGACCTCGCGCCGCGCGGAGAGCGCGGCCCGCAGCCCCTCGTCGGTCTGGGTCGGTGGCAGCCGCACGTCGACCACGGCCACGTCCGGGCGCTGCTCGACCAGCGCCCGCTCCAGCTCCGGCCCGGTCTCCACCGCGGCGACGACCTCGCAGCCGTGGGCGGTGAGCAGGGTGCTCAGCCCGTCCCGCAGGAGGAAGAGGTCTTCGGCTAGGACAACGCGCACGGGATCTCCATCGTCGCCGCGGTCGGTCCACCGGCCGGGCTGCTCAGGTGCAGGGTTCCGTCGAATGTACCGATGCGGCGGCGGATTCCGGTCAGCCCACCGCCGAGCTCGGGGTCGGCACCGCCCACGCCGTCGTCGGTGACCACCACCCGCAGCACCTCGTCGGCGTGCCGCAGCTCGACCCGGATCGTCTCCGCCCGGCCGTGCTTGATGGCGTTGGTGACCAGTTCCAGGGTGGCGAAGTAGGCGGCGGCCTCGATCGCGGACGGGCACCGGCCCGGGACGTCGGCCTCGACCTCGATCGGCACGACCAGGTCCAGCGCCACCGCGCGGACCGCGTCGACCAGCCCGCGCTCGGTCAGCACCGGGGGCCGGATGCCGCGGACCAGGGCCCGCAGCTCGGCGAGGGTGCGCCCGGAGTCGGCCTTGGTCTCGCCCAGCAGTTCCTTGGCGCGCTGCGGATCCCGGTCCACCAGCTGCTCGACGGCGGAGAGCTTCAACCCGAGGGCGACGAGCCTGGCCTGCGGGCCGTCGTGCAGGTCGCGCTCGATGCGCCGCAGCTGGGCGTCCTCGGCGTCGGTCGCGTCGGCGCGGGTCTCGGCGAGTCGCCGGACCCGCTGCGCCAGCTCCGCGCGCTTGGTGGGTGCCAGCAGCAGCTGCGCCCAGCGGCCGTGCAGGCGCAGCAGGGCCGGGGCGAGGGCCAGCACCCCGGCACCGGCCAGCAGGCCCAGCGGCATCCCGATCAGCGGGGTCTCCGCGAGCCACTTCGCCGGCGCCCACACCTGCTCCCACGGCGAGCCGAACTCGGCGAAGAGGTGGCCGACCCACACCCAGAACGGGATCCAGAGCCCCCACAGGAAGGTCCAGGACAGCACGGCCACCGGCACGAGCAGCAGCGCGGTGACCGGTCCGTCGCCGAGCAGCCACAGCAGGTCGCGCCCGGTGGCCGGGTCGGTCATGGTGCGCCGGTAGCGGGCGCGGCGCAGCGCCGGGCGCGGCGAGGAGCGCAGCTCCCGACCGGCCCGGTAGAGGCCGTCGGCGGTGGGCACCGGCTCGACGACCGGCTGGTACAGCTCCTCGACCGGGACACCCGACCACTTCCCGGCCAGCTTCCGCCCCACCCCGGCCAGCCACTGCGCGCCCTCGTTGCACCGGGGCCACCACAGGTTCAGCCCGGCCACGTGGCTGAGCACGAACGACACGACCAGCAGCACTCCGCCGACCGAGTTCACCACCGCGAGCAGGGCGAGCAGCGCCAACCGCCAGAGGTCGCGCAGTGCCCCGTTGACCCACAGCTGCCAGCGACGCGGCTCGACCGGGCCCAACCTCGAACGGGTCCACCGCCCGTGGAGCCGGAGCACCGGCTGCCCACCGACCACCGCCAGCAGCCCCAGTACCGGGCCGACGACCGTGTTGAGCAGCAGCCAGCTCATGTCCCGGCCCGTCGCCGGGTCCTCCGCCACCCACTCCACCCGCTGCAGGTACCGGGGCACGCGGGGAGTCCGGTAGACCATCCGGTCGTGCCGGTACCAGCCCTCGGCGTCGGGCTGCGGGTCGGGCGGGGCCGGGTGGTAGGACGACGCGACCGGCGCCTCGCACCAGTCACCGGCCAGCCGACGGCTCAGGTCGACCGCGGCCCGGCACCACCGCACGAGCCGCTCCCCCAGGAACGACAGGCCCAGCATGGAGAGGAGGGGGCCCGTCGTGTAGGCCACGAACAGCAGCGGCCCGGGCAGCGCCAGCAGCGCGAGCACCAAGCCCCGCCCAGCAGTTCTGATTCGCATGGCCCAATTCTGTTGCGCGACAGCGGTCTTGACCTTGCAGCTGGTTCCCGAGCGGGGGTGGAGCTACCTCCACCCCGAACCGGGAACCAACCGCATTCCAGCAGGTCCGGTGCGAGCCTAGCGTCACGAGCATGTCCACCCCGACCTACCGGGAACCGCGGCCCCGGGCGGAGTTCCGCACCTGCGACCTACCCGGGCGCACGGCCGCGCAGCTGGCTGCCCTGGCCCGCAGCCCGCTGATCGCGCTCTGCGGGCTGGCCGCGTTCGGCGACGTCGCCACCGGCACCGCGCTGACCACGGCGAGCATCGCCCTCGCCGCGAAGCCCGGCCCCGACCCGGTCGCCCGGTTCACCGCGCACCTGCTGGTCGCGTTCGCGGTCGTGCTCACCGCCGCAGCGTCCGCGACCACGTCCGAGGAGGCGTCCGCGCTGCTGATCGCCGGCTCCCTCGCCGCGCTGGCAGTGCTCTCCGTCGGCCTGCTGTGCGCGGCGGCCGGTGGACCGGTGCTCGCCGCGATCGCCCTGGTCCCCGGCCTGGTCACGGGATCCCACCTCACCGCATCAGGCGCGGCGGTCCAGGCGCTGCACGCCGCCAGCGCCGGCGAACGGCCCACGCACCTGCTCGTGCTGGTCGGGTACGCGCTGGTCGCGGGCCGGTCAGCCGACCGCCTCCTGGATGCGCTCCCACGCGGCGAGCACGTGCCGACGCTCGGTCTGCGGTGATCCGACCGCGAACCGCAGCACCACCCGACCGCCCACCCTGGTGTGCGTCAGGTAGAGCTCACCGGACTCGTTCAGCGATTCCATCAGCTGGTGGGTGCGCTCGTCGGCCTGCTCCGCGGACAGATCCGGGAACCGCGGCCGGAAGCACACCAGCCCGAACGGGTGCGGTTCCAGCAGCTCGAAGCGCGGGTCGTCGCGCACCCACCCGGCGAACTCCTGCGCGAGCGCCACCCCGGAGCGGATGTGCTCGCGCAGCCCAGCGGCCCCGTACCAGCGCAGCACCGACCACAGCTTCAGCGCCCGGAACCGCCTGCCCAGCGGCACCTGCCAGTCGCGGTAGTCGATCACCTCGCCGGAGGCGGTGGCCGGGTTGCGCAGGTACTCCGGCAGGATCGACAGCGCGTCCACCAGCGGTCCGCGGTCGGCCAGCCACAGCAGGCCGCAGTCAAAGTTGGTCAGCAACCACTTGTGCGCGTTGGTGCAGTAGGAGTCGGCGAACTCGGCGACGCCGTCGTTGATCCAGCGCAACTCCGGGCACACCGCCGCCACCCCCGCGTAAGCCGCGTCGACGTGCAGCCAGACCCCGCGCGCCCGGCACACCTCACCGACGGCGCGGACCGGGTCGACCGCGGTGGTCGAGGTGGTGCCGACGGTCGCGCACACCAGGGTGGGCACGGCCCCGGCGGCGAGGTCCTCGGCGACCAGGGCGTCCAGGTGCGCCGGGTCCATGCCGAGGGTGCCGGGGTCGACGTCGACGACTCGCACGTTGTCCGCGCCGATGCCGACCATGCGCGCGGCCCGCTCCAACGACGAGTGGGTGTGCTCGGAGACGTAGAGGGTGTGCCGCCGCGTGATCCCCCCGCTGGCCACCGCACCACCGCTGACCCGCTGCAACGCGGCCAAGCAGGCCACCAGCGCGGCACTCGACGCCGAGTCCTGGATGACGCCGCCGCCGACCGCGTCGGTCCGGAAGTGCTCGGGCAGCCCGAGCAGCTCGGCCATCCAGTCGACCACGACGGTCTCCAGCTCGGTGCAGGCCGGGCTGGTCGCCCACACCATGCCCTGCACGCCGAGCCCGCTGGAGAGCAGGTCCCCGAGGATCGCGGGTCCGCTGGCGTTGGCCGGGAAGTAGGCGAAGAAGCTGGGGTGCTGCCAGTGCGTGACCCCGGGCAGCAGCACGTCGTCGAGGTCCCGCAGCACCGCCTCGAACGACTCGCCCTCCTCAGGTGGGTGCGCGGGCAGCTGCGCCCGGACCTCCCCGGGCCGCACCTGCGACCGGACCGGGTGCGACTCGATCCCGGCGTAGTAGTCGGCAACCCAATCGACGACCTGCCTGCCCCAAGCCCGGAACTCCTCCGGCGACATGTGCCCACCCACCCGGCCAGCCTCCCACCAACACCCCCGCAGAACCACCGTTGCCGGGGACCGGGTCAGTCGGTGGCCATCCAGTGGTAGGTGTGCGGGGTGACCATGCGGTGGCCGACCACTGTGGACTGGGAGGAACCCACGACGACCGTGGTGGCCGTGCCCGCCTCGGTCGGGTCGAACTCGCCGATCGGGGCGCACCAGACGTGCTGGCCGGTGCGGGTCGCGCGGTGGACCGCGCCCACCGGGGTCGTCGCCGGGCGGTGCTCGGCCAGGATCTCCAGCGCGCGGGCCAGCTGCCAGCTCCGCTGCTCGGAGCGCGCGTTGTGGAAGCACACCACCAGGTCGGCCTCGGCCGCCGCGCGCACCCGGCGCTCGATGACCTGCCACGGGACGCGCTGGTCGGACAGGCTGATCAACGCGTGGTCGTGGCCGAGCGGCGCGCCCAGCAGGGCCGAGGCCGCCAGCACCGCGGTCACCCCCGGCACCCCGACGACCTCGATGTCGACGTCCGCCCGCTCCAGCGCCGGGCTCGCCATCGCGTGCACCCCGGTGTCGCCCGAACCGATCAGCGCCACCGCCCGCCCCTCGCGGGCCAGCTCGACCGCCTCGACCGCGCGGGCGTCCTCTCCGCCGACCCCGGTCGCCCGCACCTCGGTGCCGGGGCGCAGCAGGTGCCGCACCTGGTCGACGTGCTGGTCCAGGCCGACCACGACCGAGGCGCGGCGCAGTTCGTCGTCCGCGCGCGGCACCCGCAGGTCCGCCGCGCCGGGGCCGAGGCCGATGAGGGCGAGCCTGCCCCTGGGGTGGATGCGGGCGGCGGCCACCGTCACGCCGTCGCCCTTGATCTTGGTCGCGACCAGCTCGACCGGCGCCCCGTAGCCCAGCTCCGCACCCGCGTGCAGCGCCGACGCCTCCGCCACGCTCGGCGAACCGGTCTCGGCGCGCACCACCGCGCTCGGGTGGGGCACCTCGACGTCGGCCAGCACCTCGGCCGGGTAGGTCAGCAGCGACAGCTCCTCACCGCCGCCCGCGGAGTGCCAGAACCCGAGGTCCTGCACCGCTTCCAGGATCCCGGCCTCGTCGGCCTTGCGGTCCACGCTGGCGACCGCGCGGATGGCGCGCGGGTCCAGGCCGTGCTCGCTGTCCAGCAGGGCGATGGTCTCGGTCACCGCGGTGCGCGAGACCCCGCGGGCCGAACCGACGCCCACCACCAGCGTGCGCGGGATCAACCGCAGCGTCCGCTCCTCCACCTCGGTTGGCCGCCGGTCGTCGATCACCACCGTCCACAGCGGCAGCTCGACGTCCGGGGACACGTTCGGCGGCAGGGCGGGCAGCGGGAAGCCGTGCGGGTTGACCAGGCGCACCGGCAGGCCGTCGAGCACCGCCGACCCGCACCGCACCAGGTCGCCGTCCACAGTGGCGTCGAGCTGCTCGACCAGTTCGTCCAGCGGGGTGGTGCCGGAGCCGTCGGAGGCGGTGGTGACCACCGGCTGGCAGTCGAGCACGTCGGCGACCTGCTCGGCGAGCGCGTTGGCACCACCGGCCTGCGCCCCGGCCAGCGCGATCGCGAAGCGCCGTTCCTCGTCGACGCAGACCACGCCCGGGTCGGTCCGCTCGTCGCGCAGCAGCGGCCCGACCAACCGCACGGTGGCCCCGCTGGCCAGGAAGAACACCGCCGCGTCGAGGTGGTCCCAGAGGCGCCGCACGGCGGCCCCGACCGGCCCGTCGGCGACGACCGCGTCCGGGCCGAGCCGTGCGGCGAGGTCGGCGGCCGCCCGCCGTCCCGCCGCGGTCACCGCGAACAGACCGATCACTGCTTCTCCCCTGTCTGGTGGACTGCCCTCCACCGCATGCTCCCAGGTGCCACCGCACGGCCTGGCAGCTCCGGCGGGAATCCCGGGGTCACTGCTTCTTGCGACCGGTGACCAGGACCACCGGGTCCGCCGCTTCCAGGTGGGACGTCCCGTCGGGGAGCTCGGCGAGGCGGGCCGCGGCGAGCTGGACGCCCTCGACCTCGTAGCCCGCCGTGCGGAGCGCCTCCCGGGTCTGGGCGATCCGGTCCAGCGCCGCCAGCGCCACCACCACGCGGGCCGCTCCGGCGTGCGCGCACGCCGCGACCACGTCGCTGCCCCCGGCGCCGACGAAGATCGCGTCCGGTCGGGGCAGCTCGCGCAGGACCTGCGGGACCTCGCCCTCCTCCACCCGCACGTCCACGCCGTGGCTGGCCGCGTTGGTGACCAGCCGCACCGCGTGCGCCTCGTCGGACTCCACCGCGATCACCGCCGCCCCCAACCGGGCGCACTCCACGGCCACCGACCCGGAGCCCGCGCCGACGTCCCACACCAGCGCTCCCGGGCGCGGTGCCAGCTTGGACAGCGCCACCGCCCGCACCTCGGCCGTGGTGATCACACCGTCGCGGTGCGAGAACTCGTCCTCCGGCAGCGCCCAGCCGGCGGCCGGCGGCACCGGCTCACCACCGGCGATCCAGCCGCGGTGCGGCACGTCGTCGAGATCGGCCAGGGACAGCACGATGTTCGGCTCGCGCCAGGTCCGCCTGGCCGCCTCCGCCGGGTCCACGGTGACCACCGACTCGTTCGGCCCGCCCAGGTCCTCGGCGACCACCATGGTGCGCCGCCACCCGGTCAGCCCGGACCCGATCTGCGCCGGACCGGCCTTCGGGGCGGTGGTCAGCACCACCACGGCCGGGCGGGCGCGGCAGACGTTGACCGCCCGCGCGAGGTCCGGGCCGGTGGCGCTGACCACCACCACGTCGTCCCACGACCGGCCGACGCGGGCCATCAACTGCTGCACGCTGGACGTCGACGGCAGCACCGAGCACCGGATGCCGCGCTCGCGCAGCGCGCGCACGGCGCCGAAGAACCCGGGATCACCGGAGGCCAGCACCACGCCGTGCTCGTCGCCGGACAGCGCGGACAGCGCGTTCAGCGCCGGTTCCAGCGGCCCCAGCTCGAACCTGCGCGCGTGCTCGGGCGCGTGCGCGTCCAGGTGCCGCTTGCCACCCACCACCAGCCGCGCCGACTCCAGCGCCTGCGCCGCGCCCTGGGGCAGGGCGCCGCCATCGATCCCGATCACCGTGACTGCCACGTCACCCACCTCGCCTCGGCGACCGCGACCGCGGGCTGGACCGGCGCCCGCGACCGACGGCCGCACTCCTCGCTGAACTGCTCCAATACTGCTGCCACCGGGTCCGGGACCGGCGCGCACCACGCCGACCGGACCGCCACGTCCAAATCGGACGGGCTCAGTCGTCCGGTTGGTCCGCCTTCGCCGGGGGCTTGCGCTTGGCCGCGGTCTTCGGCTTTGCCGCGGTCGTGGACTTGGTCCGCTTCGCCGCGGTGGTCCCGGTGCCGGTCGACTTCGCGGTCTTGGTCGTCCGCTTCGCCGGGGTGGCCTTCGCGGTAGCTCTGGTCGTCGTGGTGCTGGCGGCGGAGGTCCGCCGCGACTTCGGGGCGGCTTCGGCGGGTGCCGCCTCGGCTGGCGCCGCCTCGGCAGCCTGTTCCGCCGCTGGCGCGGGCTGCTCGCTCACGGCGACGGGCTCAGGCGCCGCTGCGGGCACCGGGTCGGTCCCGTCCGCGGCGAAGAGCTGCGACTGCGCCACGTCCACGCGCCGGGCCGAGCGGGTCGCCGCTGCTCGCGCGGCTCCGCGGGCGCTCTCCTGCCAGTCGCGCACCGCCCACCAGGCCACGTCCGAGGCCCGGACGCCGTTGGCATCGCGCGGCTCCGCCTCGGCTCCGCGCGCCCCACCGGGATCAGCGCTGGGCTCGGTGCTGCGGCGCGCACCGGGCTCGGTGCTGCGGCGGCGCGAGGCGCTGGGGCGCATCGTGCGCCGGGGCGAGGACTCCGCGCGGCGGTAGGTATGGAAGTGGTACGGGTGTGAGCGGGGGCCGCTGCCGGTGAGGCTCTTGCCCACGATGAACAGCGTGTTCCGCCACAGCTTGCGCTGCTTGACGGTCTTCTCCAGCTCGCCGATCGTGGTGCGCACCAGCATCTCGTCGGGCCAGGTGACCTTGTAGGCGACCAGCACCGGGGTGTCGTCCGGGTAGCCACCGGCGCGCAGCTCCTCGACCAGCTGGGCGGTGCGGGAGGCGGACAGGAACAGCGCCATCGTGGTGCCGTGCTTGGCGAACTCGCGCACCTCCTCGCCCACGGGCGTCGGCGTCCGGCCGCCCTCCAGGCGGGTCACCACCAGTGACTGGGCGACCTCCGGCGCGGTCAGCTCGCGGCCGATCGCGGCGGCAGCCGCGGAGAACGGCTGGACGCCGGGAACGATCTCGACCTCCACGTTCATCCGGGCGCACGCGTCGTGCTGCTCCTGCACGGAGCTCCACATCGACGGGTCGCCGGAGTGCACGCGGACCACCTTGAGCTTGTCCCGCTCGGCGCGGCGGTAGACCTCCAGCGCCTGCTCGTGGGTCAGGCGGGAGGAGTCGACCAGCTCGGCGTCGCCGCGGGCGTGCTCCTGGATGCACTCCGGCGCGACCACGCTCGCGGACCACACCACGACGTCGGCTTCGGCGATCCGCCGCGCGCCGCGGACCGTGATCAGGTCGGCCGCGCCCGGTCCGGCACCGATGAACGAGATCCGGCCAGTCACCATTGCTCTCCTCTTCCGCCTCGGGGTGGAAGCACCAACACCGCGGACAGCTCCGGCGCGCCGTCCACTTCGGACACATCAGGCGGGCGGGGCGCCCGCGGCGCGCAACTCACCGAGCCGCCGCCCGCCTTCGCAGGCCCTGACCGTACCGCGTGGGCGCACCCAGCCCCGCAGCGCGGTCACGTCCCGCACAGCTCCTGTCACCGCCGGTGAGGCCGCTCCAGCGGTGGGTCCCGAACCCCTCCTCCAGCCGCGCTGGGAACCTCACCGCGCGCACCGCGCCACGAACCGCTCGACGGAGTCGGGCTGCCCGGCCGGATGGGTGTGCAAGTACGAAGCGTGCACCCCGTGGTCGACGAAACCCTCGCGCTGCGCGGTCCCGCTCCGCCAGAACCAAGCGGCTCGCGGGCCGTGACCGGGCTCCAGGACGGTGCGGTGGAACTCGTGCCCGCTCACCCGTGCCCCCTCGGCGAACAGGGCGGAATCCGCAGCGGCCACCGCATCCCGGTAACCGAGCGTCAGCCGCGAGGACATCCGCGCCCGCGCGTCGAGCACCCCGCACAGCGGGTGCCCGTCGAGCTCCTGCGCCAGGTAGAGCAGCCCGCCGCACTCGGCGTGCACCGGGGCGCCGCTGGTGGCGAACGCAGCGATCTCCCGCCGCAGCGCGGAGTTCGCGGACAGCTCGGCGGCGTGCTGCTCCGGGAAACCACCTGGCAGCACCAAACCCGCGGTGCGCTCGGGGAGTCGCTCGTCGTTGAGCGGGTCCACGACGGCCACCTCGGCGCCAGCGGCTTCGAGCAGTTCGACGTGCTCGGTGTAGGCGAAGGTGAACGCCGGGCCACCGGCCACCGCGACCACCGGCGAACCCTGCGGGACGACCTCCTCCTGCGGGTCCCAGGCCGGTCCGGGCAGATCCGGTGCCGACCGGGCGATCTCCGCGACCGCGTCCAGGTCCACCGAGCTGGCGACGACCTCGGTCATCGCGTCCACCGCCCGCACCGCCTCCGCACCGTGCTCGACGGCGGTGACGAGCCCGAGGTGCCGGGACGGCACGGCGAGGTCGGCGGCGCGCGGGACGGCACCGAGCACCGGCAGCCCAGCGGCGTCGGCGGCGTCACGCAGCACCTGCTCGTGGCGCGGCGAACCGACCCGGTTGAGGATCACGCCCGCCACCCGGACTTCGGGCCGGTAGCTGCGGAAACCGTGCAGCAGCGCGGCGAGGCTGTGGCTCTGCCCCCGGGCGTCGACCACCAGCACGACCGGCGCGTCGAGCAGCTCCGCCACGTGCGCGGTCGACCCGACCGCCAAGCCCCCGCCCGGGCCGATGCGGCCGTCGAACAGCCCCATCACGCCCTCCACCACCGACAGCTCGGCCGCGCCGTGCCGGAACAGCGGCGCGATCCGCTGCTCGCCGACCAGCACCGGGTCCAGGTTGCGACCCGGCCGACCGGCGGCAATCCGGTGGTAACCCGGGTCGATATAGTCCGGGCCTACCTTGAACGGCGCGACATCGGTGCCGCGGCGCCGCAGCGCCCCGAGCAGCCCGGTCGCCACCGTGGTCTTGCCCTGCCCGGAAGCGGGAGCCGCCAGCACCACCCGCGCGTGCCGGGAAGAGGTCACCACTCGATGCCCTTCTGGCCCTTCTGCCCGGCGTCCATCGGGTGCTTGACCTTGGTCGTCTCCATCACCAGGTCGGCGGCGTCGAGCAGCGCCTGCGGCGCGTACCGGCCGGTGATCACGACGTGCTGGTGGCCGGGCCGGTCGCGCAGCGTCGCCACGACCTCCTCGACGTCCACCCAACCCCAGTGCAACGGGTAGGTGAACTCGTCGAGCACGTACATCCCGTGCTGTTGCTCGCCGATCCGCCGCGCGATCTCGCGCCACCCCTCGAGCGCGGCGGCTGCGTGGTCCTCCTCGCTGCCCTTCTTGCGCGCCCAGGACCAGCCCTCGCCCATCTTGTGCCACTCGACCGGGCCGCCCTCGCCGGTCTGCTCGTGCAGCCGCCCCAGCGCGCGGAACGCGGACTCCTCGCCGACCCGCCACTTCGCGGACTTGACGAACTGGAACACCCCGATCGACCAGCCCTGGTTCCAGCCGCGCAGCGCGAGCCCGAACGCGGCGGTGGACTTGCCCTTCATCTCCCCGGTGTGCACCACGACCAGCGGTCGGTTGCGGCGCTGGCGGGTGGTGAGTCCGTCGTTCGGCACGGTGGATGGCTGTCCCTGCGGCATGCCAGAACCCTATCTGGCGAGCCGCCCCCGGCCCGAATCACTCGGTGCCGGAGGTGCCGTGCGCCGCCGGGAGTCAGCGCTGGCGGAACGCGCCCAGCTGTTCGTCGAGGTAGCGGGCCAGGCGGGACTTGTCCGCCGGGCTGAAGGTGTTCCACCGCTGGCCGTCGTGGTTGCTGCGGGTGGTGACGCTGTAGCGGCCCTCCTCGGTGTCCCGCCAGCCGATCGCCGGGAGCCGGACCTGCTGGCCGCCCGCGTCGACACCGGTCACCACGAAGTAGCCGACGGAGTGCACGGGCAGCGCCATGATCCGCTCCACCTTGCGCATGTCGCCGCCGCCGCGCCCGGAGGAACTCGGCGCCACCGCACCGAGCCACGAGTCCGGCTCCGCCTCGGGTTCCGGCTGCGGCCGCTGCTCGGCGGTGGTGGAGATGGTGCCCGCTTCGAGCTTGCCCGCGGGCACGTCCGGCAGCAGCCCGACGCAGACCTGCGCGAGGCCGCGGACGTCGAATTCCTCGACCCGCAGCCCCCGCTCGTCCTGCACCGCGACCACCCCGGCCCGCCCGGAGGCCACGACCCGCGCCCGGTGAACGGCGTTCGTCCGGCCGTCGTAGGAGGTCACCGCCACCGCGACCGGGGACCGGTGCAGCAGCTGCAACGCCTGCTCCAGCTCCGGTTCGGCCCGACCGCGGTCGGCGAGGCGGCGCCGCTCCAGCTCGGACCAGACGTCCTGGCGGAGCCGGGCCCGCTCGTCGAGGGTGGGGCAGAAGTGCGGGATCTCGAACGGGAACTGCCGCAGGTTCAGCCGCAAGTCCTCGCTGAGGATGTCCACCGATTCGGCGGAGAGCGTGAATGAACCGTTCATCCATTCCCCCTGTGGGCGCGCGTCGACTCCCCGGGAAATTCACCGATTTCCCGGGGGTCGAGCAGATTTCTCGGAATTACTCGCCGAAAACTGGCGGTGCGGCCTTCGGCAGCCCGAGGTCTTCCCAGGCCTCGTCGGTGTCGAGCACGTACTTGCTCTCGTGCTCGTTGTCCTCTTCGGATTTGCCGCCGTGACCGCGCCCCGCGGCACCGGCACCGGCCATCCCGGCACCGCCGCGAGCACCGGCGCCACCAGCGGAACCGCTCCCGCCGACCCCGGCGGTACCCGCGGCACCGAGCCCGCCGACCCCGGCTCGGCCACCGGCGCCGAGCTGGTTGCCCGCGCCGCCGACACCGCCACCGCCGATGCCGCCGAGCCGACCGCCACCGGCGCCGCCACCGCCACCGGGCCGCGCCAAGCTCCCGCCCCCACCGGGACCGTTCGGACGTCCCGTACCGCCGCCGGGCGCGGGCCGCTGCTGGTTGGGCGGCAGCGGCGCCCAGTTCCCGTTGTAGGGGTTGCGCCGCTCCCACTTGCCGGTCTGCGGGTTCCACCGCGTGTCGGTCCCGCCACCGACCGGGTTCTGCTGCCACACCGGGTTCGTCGTGCTCGGGAAAATTGAGGGCGGGTTCGACCCGCCCGGGGGCGAGGGCACCGACGGGCTGCCGGGCGAGGTCGGCGTGGTCCAGGCGGACTGGGTGCTCGACGGGGTGCTGTTGGGGGTGCTGGAGATGTTGGTGGTGGGGTTGATCGAGCCGATCGGCTGCCGGGTCTCCGGCGGCTGCCCGACCTCCTCCGGCCCCCGCGGAGCGGGCACGAAGGCAGGGGTCTGCGCGGCGGCCTGCCCGAAGTCGCCCTCCATGGTCGACATGACCTGGGCGGCTTCGGCGTGCGCGGCCTGGCTCTTCTCCTGCTTCTCCATGATGTCGTTCGCCCGGCTGATCGCGGTGAACGGGTTCGGGTCGGAGAAGTAGTTCTTGAGCTCCTGCTTCATGTCGAACTCGATGACCTCGGGCATCGAGTTCTTCGCCCGCTCCCCGGCCTCGGCCTGCAACCCGATCTGGTTCCCGGTCAACTGCGCGGCGTTGCCGGAGTGCGACATGTGCTCGGCCAACTGCGTGACGTGCGCCCGCATGGCATCCCCAGCCTCACCCTGCCAGGTCTCCTCGGTCTTCTCGACCGCACGTCGATATTCTTCTGCTACCTCCAAGAGGTCCTGGCCGTGACCGTGGTAAATGCGGCCGACATCATGCACCTCGGTGGGATCGAAGTTCTCCTTGACGAACCGGTCCATCTCCTTGTGCTCGAAGGAGAGGTAGTGGGTGTTACCCAGTTTCCCGGGTTTTTCACGGAGCTCTTGATCAACAGACAACGCCCGTGCCTGCTGCTGACCGTACTGCGCAGCCTCTTTCTTCGCGTAGGCCTGCGACAACGCTTGCGACATGACATCGCCGAAGATCGGCATGTCGGAAACGCCCGAGTACTCCTTCTTCCCCTGCTGGTACGCCTGATGCTCGTAATCAGCGATATACTCGTTACCGCCACTCGGTGGCGACGTCATGACTCCCCCTGTACGTATTTTCAGTTCTGGGATGGATTTTCAGTCGTTCACGAGGTTCTTCGCAACGAGCGGAGTCGCCTTCTGCGCAAGCTGGCACGCCGCTTCCGTATCACGCGGCACGACAACATCGATCTGGATCGAGCTAGACGGAGAGCTGTCGAAGACGACGGCACAGTCCCCTGGTCCAACGCTCTCACGAATGATCTTGGTAGCCATGCCACCGAGTGAAGCTTCTTCCACTCGACCGTTCGACAGGTTCAGCTCATCAACCGAGTACTTGTCGTCAGCAGTGACGGAAAATACTCCTCCAGTAGAGATTTTCCAGGTGCACGTACGGGAGCTGCTGAGATTTTCAGCTTCGCCACTACCTTCAACACCGAGCTGAGCGGCATCACCTGACGCAACCGCCTGGCAGGGATCGACTGGCTCTGCTGAACTACTACTCGGCGACGCGACCTCGCTCGATCCACCTTGCTCGAGCTCGGACCCGCTACTGCCCGGCGACCCACAAGCCGCCACTCCCACAATCACAAACCCGAGCACACCTGCCGCCAGCGGACGTGACAACGACCTACGCACCTGGACAATCCCCGTTCTCATGCCTGCACGCCGAAGTTGGCGTTACCCTCGTCCACTTCCTGGTAGAGCTGGATGCCCTTCTTGATCGCTTCGATCAACTGCGGAATCCGCTCCTGCAGATGAGTGATCATCTCTTGGTAGGAACGCCCGTCGCCCCCCGCCGCGACAAGCTTGTTGAACTCAGCAATCGCCTGCCCGGCCGGGCTATCCCCCAGCGGGGTGCGCCTCGTCAACCTCGCCAGGTCAGCTTGCATCTTCGGCAACTTGACGTCGCGAAAGTCCTCGCTGATCCTAATTAGCTCGTTACCGGCCTCGGGCGTGACACGGAACTGGCCGCGGTTGGCCGCATCGATCATGCCCTGCATCGCGTCGTTCGTCGCAGCAAGCCCTGCCACCGCGCCAGCCACACCGCCGACTGGCCCCGTCATCGCAAGCCTCCCCCAGGTATGTCCGATCCGTCTCAAACGGCTAAGAACCTAGCACCACCTGCCTCGCGCGTAGGTCACTACGAGACAAATTCGCAACCCACGGGCCAGATCACACCCCAACGGAGCAATCGGGTCGGGCTCGACCACGTCACACGCCCAGTCCGAGCTCGCGCGACGCTCCAAGCCCGCCCAGCCCTCAACCAGGACCTTCAGTCCGTCGGAATGCTCGCCAACACCAACGGCGCCACCGCCCGGTGGCGACGTCATGACTTCCCTCAATTCCTCTTAAGTTCTCAAAACTTCATCAGTTCCTCGAAATATTCGCCACGACCAATGGAGCAGCCTGCTGCGCAACTTGGCACGCCCCTTCGGTGTCACCCTGGGGCAGGGTAACGCCAATTGACACCGACGCCTTGGCAGACGACGCCAAGTTAACCCCACAGTCGCCCGGCCCAATAAGCTCTCGAACCGCCTCGTGATCAGCGAGGTACTCGTTCTTACTGCCCTGTGGATACGTCATGAATCCCGCTGCTCAACTATTCAGTTCTTCGGAAGTCTCGATTCGACGAGCCCGGCAGCCTTGGTCGCTTGCTGGCAGGCCTCGTCGTTCGTGCCGCCTCGCGCCTTCACCCGCACGCCAGCGGAGGTGGAGTCGGTGATCTCAAAAACGACTTGACAGGTCGACTCGTCCGGAGAAGGCTTCACAACCTTCGCCCGCCGACTTCCGATGGAGGTTTCCTCAATATCAGAACCGTCGAGATTCAGCTGGTCGACTGATCGATCTGGATGAACCGCAACGGAGAGCAACCCGTTCTGCAGTGCCCACTCGCAGTTCTTGGCACCTGCTACATCGTAGCGCTCCGCGTCGTCCTTTGGGTTGAACTGAGCGGCTTCTTCGCTTGTCAACAGCTGACACGGATCCAGGTCCGCGGGCAATCCAGCAGCTTCGCTCGTCGACTCGGCCGACCGACTCGACGGCGTTTCCGACTGAGCACTCGAACCACCGGCACCGCAACCTGAGAGCAAGATAAGACCAGCTGCGCCGACGACCGCGAGCTTGAGCGAATAGCGAGACACTTGAACGAACCCCGTTCTATAGCTTACACGCCACGAAAACCGGCGTTGCCTTCATCCACTTCTTGATAGAGCTGGATCCCCTTTTGGATCGCTTCGATCAGCTCAGGGATCTGTTGCTGCATCTTCTTGACCAGTCGATGACGCCCTGCATCGCGTCACTCGCACCAACGAGTCCCGCTGCTACCTCTCCCAGCGACCCGACCCCTCCGGCCATCACAAGTCCCCCAAGTGTCCGATCTGTCTCAAACGGCTAAGAACCTAGCACCACCTGCCTTGCGCGTAGGTCACTACGAGACAAATTCGCAACCCTCGGGCCAGATCACACCACAGGCTCGTAATCGGCGATGTACTCGGAACCACCACCCGGTGGGCCGGCGAAATTCTTGGATTCCCCATCCCCTTCAAAGCCCAACTGCGAGGTTTCACCTGCGCTAAGGATCTGGCAGGCATCCAACGATGCAAGATCGGAACCGCTGCTGGACTCTGTCGACGGCGCGGGAGCAGAAGGCCTATTGACGTCACCAGTCCCGCATGCGACTCCCCCCAACAGCAGTCCTGCGAAAATTGCGATTCCAGCAGAGCGGGACGCGGTTTTGTGCACCGGAACAAACCTCGATCTCATACCTGAACGCCGTAGTTGGCGTTGCCTTCGTCCACTTCCTGGTAGAGCTGGATGCCCTTCTTGATCGCCTCGATCACCTGTGGCACCCGCTCATGCATCTGCACGCCCTGCTGCAGCTTGCAACACCTGCCAGAAAAAGCGTGATCGCGCCTGCCACTGCGAACCTTGCCAACGATCTGCGCACATGAACCATCCTGTTCTATGGCTTACACGCTGCTGAAATCAACTTTCGACCACCTCTTCAGTTGTTCGGCAGATTGGCCTCAACCAGTTCACCGGCACGCTGCGCCAACTGGCAGGCGGCGTCGGTGTTCATGTCATTCGAGGTAGCGTCCAGCGCAACCGATGACGACTCCCCTACCGCGAACAACAGGGAGCAGTCCCCAGCCGCGAGCGCCTCGCGATGAACCTTCGCTTCGTGGCCGGCGAATGTCGTGGTCTCGACCTGACCACCCGAGAGGTTCTGCCGCTCCAGCGAGGTGCTTTCATAAAGCACAACCCGAATACCGCCATCCGCCGTATCCCAATCACATCCGCGTCCACCAGCGAAGTTCTTCACTTCACCAGTTCCTTCGAGCCCGAGCTGAGAAGTCGCTTCCGCGTCGAACACCTGGCAAGCATCCAGTTCCGCAAGGCCAGAGCCAGCGTCCGCGGAACTCGTCGGTGCAGGCGCACTAATAGATGTTGATGTCCCAGACTGCCCAGTGCCACATGCAGCAGCACTAGCCAGTAGCGTCATGCCCGCTGCCAGCGCAGCAACACGCGATGCCTTCTTACTCACCCGAGCGTACCTCGATCTCAAGCCTGGACGCCAAAAATGGCGTTTCCTTCGTCAACGTCCTCGTAAGTTTGAATGCCCTTCTTGATCGCCTCGACCACCTGGGGTACGCGTTCCCGCATCTGCTTGATCAGCTCGTCGCCCTCCTTCTGCCCCCGCTGGTACGCCTGGTGCTCGTAATCAGCGATGTACTCGGAACCACCACCCGGTGGCGACGTCATGACTCCCCCTGTACGTATTTTCAGTTCCGGGATGAATTTCTCAGTCGTTCACGAGGTTCTTCGCAACGAGCGGAGTCGCCTTCTGCGCGAGCTGGCACGCCGCTTCCGTGTCGCACGGCACGACAACATCGATCTGGATCGAGCTAGACGGAGAGCTGTCGAAGACGACGGCACAGTCCCCTGGTCCAACGCTCTCTCGAATGATCTTGGTAGCCATGCCACCGAGTGAAGCGATGCAGCGGAGCTGGTAGCAGTTCTGTACACCTCACCGAACCTCGACCTCATGCCTGGATGTCGTCGTTGGCCGGGGTGGAAGAGCTCGTCGATTCCGCAGCGAGGCGACTTGGTGCTCTTCATCGCGTCGTTGGTGGCGGTGGGTCCAGCTACCCGGTTCGCTTGCTGCCCCAGCAGTTTCCACCGTCGATGTCCCCCATGTCCGATCTCCCCCCAGCAGTTTTGGAAGCTAGCAGCAGCGGGGTCGGGCGGAGGTGCTTACGGGGCAAGTCGGCGTCCAGATGGGTGGCACCGTGGTGGGCACGCGGGAGGGACGTGGGCAAGGTCACGGGTTCCGGGGTGGCGTCGTCGGTGACCATGGGTGGGTGTCCCAGTGGAGGAGCCGCCCGATGTCGTCCGCCCGGCCGCCGCTGGTGTTGTCCGCTGCCACCCTGATCTCGAACTTCGACCGGTTCGCCGTCACCCCGATGTTGGTGCTGATCGCGGTCGGAATGGGGGTTCCGCTGGCTTCCGCAGTGGCCGCCGCCAGCGGGTACTTCCTCGCTTACGGGCTCATGCAGCCGGTCTGGGGGATGTTGTCGGACCGGTTCGGGCGCATCGTCGTCATGCGCGGGACGCTCTTCGGCGCCGCGGTCACCGGCATCGCGTCCGCGCTGGCACCGAACCTGACCGCGCTGGTCGTCGCGCGGATGGTCACGGGCGCGTGCGTGGGTGCCATCGTCCCGGCTTCGCTGACCTACGTCGGTGACACGGTTTCGCCGGAGCAGCGGCAGGGGGCGCTTTCCGACCTCATGGCGGCCTCTGCGTTGGGGACCGCGCTGGCCACCGCCATTGGTGGCGTGCTGGCGAGCTTCCTCGACTGGCGCGTCGTTTTCGCGCTCCCCGCACTGTGCGCCGCGGTGTGCGCCGTGCTGCTCGGCCGACTTCCGGAGCCGGAGCGCGCTCAGGTCGCCGGGATGCGCAAGCACCTGGCGACGGTGCTGACCAACCGGTGGGCGCTGCTGGTGTTCGGGCTGGTGTTCGTGGAAGGCGCGGTGCTGCTGGGCATCCTGACGTTCCTGCCGTCGACGCTGGTGCACCGCGGTGTCGACGTCGCGGTGGCGGGTTTGGCCACCGCCACCTACGGGGTCGGGGTGTGGCTGTTCTCCCGGCTGGTCAAGGCGTTGGGGCGGCGGTTGGCGGTGTGGCAGCTGATGGCGATCGGTGGGGCGTCGATGGCGGTCGGCCACCTGGTCGTGTCGTTGCGGACGGACATCCCGTCGGTGGTGGTAACGGCCCTGCTGCTCGGCGGCGGTTGGTCGTTCATGCACTCGTCCCTGCAGACCTGGGCCACGTCGGTGGTCCCCGAAGCCCGCGGGCTGACGATGTCGCTGTTCGCCTCGGCCCTGTTCCTCGGCAGCGCAGCTGCCTCGGCGGCGGCCGGTCCTTTCGCCGACCGCGGCGCGTACGCGCTGCTCTTCGGTGTCGCGGCAGCAACCGCGGTCCCGCTGCTGATCACCGCAGCCGCGTGCCGCTACCGCTACTCGTGAGTGGCGATGGTGGTAAGGGGCACCGTTGCCGCGCACGAGGGGGTCGTGAGTGCGAAACGGTGCTGGAACACTGTTACGCACTCACGACCCGCGGCAGCTCAGAACTCGTGAGTGGCGATGGTGGTAAGGGCAACCATCGCCACTCACGAGCCAACGCCGGTCCGCCGCTTGGCGACGAGTTTCAACCGAGCCCCGATCGCGAGTACGGCGCACGGCAATGCGACGGTGCCTAGGAGGCCGAAGAAGTTGGCGAAATTCGCGATGGCGCCCACCGCAGCGGCTGCACCGCCGAGGACGACCAACCAGCCGCCTGCCCTGCCCCACCGGCGGACCTGCTCCGGCGGCAGCACCTGCGGTTCGACCACGCCCTTCCGCCTGCGGTTCAGCGAGACGGCCCATCCGACGACGAGCGCCGCGAAGCCGAGCACGATCGTCGGCACCGCGAGCCCCGTTGACGACGCCGTTCCCAGTCCGCCCGCGATCACCAGACCCCAGCCGATCGGGGACGCCAGCGGCTGCCACCACTGCAGGCGGACCCGACGACGCCGTTCCGCACGGCGGTCAGCAGGCATCGGCGGCACGCCGGGAATCCACACGCCGTGCACCAGCAGGAACGTCAACGCGACGAAGAGCGCCCAGCCGAGCCCGGCGAACGGCCGCGGGGCATCGACCACGACCAGGTCCGAGGCGTTGCGGACCTCCCGGTGCACGACGGCGGCGGGTTCGGTCACGTTCCGCGGGGTCAGCTCCGACGACTGGAAGTCCTCCTGCGTCTTCCGCCCGTCGGACCAGGTGACCTCCGCCGCGCAGGACCAGTACCACCCCAGGCCGGAGCGGCTGACCGGTCCCACCCGCTCGCAGTGCGTGGCCACCGCAGTGCCCCGGTCCGCCACGGCACCACCGGTGCCCATCGCACCGGTGAGCGTGAAGATCGTGTAGCACACCAACGCGATCACCACGCGTACCAGCACTTGGGAGACCACGAAGGCGGTGCGCCAGATCCGCTCCTGCCGCGGCAGGTCCGCCCATGGGTCCCGCCACGGCGGCGTGCGCGGGTTCCGCGCCGCCAGGCCCGGGTCCAACTGCGATCCCATGTTCCTCCTGCGCACCGGGCACATCCCCCGGAGGACCGGCAAACCACGCACACCGGGAATTCCGGCCGACTGCCCGGTTTCCGACCGGCCGAAGAGGAAGGTTGTCGCGAACACGCCGCGCCACCGGCGGAAAAGAGCCCCCGCACTCAACCAGCCTGGGGGTCGCCGGGAGCGCGGGGGCACTTCGCAAGTCCACCCCTGGGGGTCAGGTGGACGGCAGACACCGTACCAATCCGACCAGTAGGTAGGTACGCGCAATCGAGGATCTCGTAATCAAAACGAGATCAAGCGGCACGCGGGCGTTCGTCCCGGACGGCGCGGACCACACCCGCGACGTTCTCCGCCGAGAGCTCCTCGAGCCGCAGGCACGGACCGCCCAGGGCGGCGGCCAACCGCGCGGGCAGGCCCAGCTTGACCATCCCGTCCTCGCAGTCCACCACGATCGACGCCGCGCCCGTCCCGGCCACCAGCCCGGCGGCGCGCAGCGCGTCCTCGACCGCGCGCTGCGCGCGATCGCGCCCGCTCAGCCCGGAATCCACCGCCACGGTGGCCCGCCCGTCGGTCAGCAGCACGACCAGCGCCCGGCGCTGCGGATCGCGCGTCCGCTCCCGCTGCACCACCCGCTGGACCTGCAGCAACCCGTCGGCGAGCGGAGTGCGTCCGCCCGTGCGCAGGTTGCGCATGCGCGCCGCAGCGATGTCCACAGAGGACGTCGGTGGCAGCACGAGCTCCGCCGAAGCACCCCGGAACGCAACCACTCCGACCTTGTCGCGCCGCTGGTAGGCATCCCGCAGCAACGACAGGACCGCACCGCTGACCGCGGACATCCGCTCCCGGGCCGCCATCGACCCGGACGCGTCCACCGCGAACAGCACCAGGTTGCCCTCGCGCCCCTCCCGGATCTCGCGCCGCAGGTCGTCCGAGCGCAGCACCAGCCCCGGACCGCTGCGCCCCCGCGCGACCTGGTGCGGCGCAGCAGCCGCCAGGGTGGCGGCCACGTGCACCCCATGCCCTTCCACAGTGGACGACCGCGTCGTCCGGCCGCTCCGCGACCGCGACCGCGACCGCCGTCCCGGCGCCCCGTCGCCGAGCCCCGGCACCTCCAGCAGCCGCGCCCGGAACGCCGGCGTCGGCGCCGCTGGCGCCTTGTCCGCCGGGGCGCGCCCGTCGCTGCGCTCCTCCGCGCCGCCTCCGCCGGTCGGCTCCGTCGGCTCGTCCGGGGCCTGCCCGCCGCCGTCGGGGCCGTCCGGCCCCTCCGGGGGCTCGTCGCCGTCGCCCTCGGCGTGCTCCGCCGCCTCGGCGAGTGCTTGTTCGAGCTGGTCCTCGGCCATGCCGGGTTCGTCGAAGGGGTCTCGGCGGCGGCGGTGCGGCAGCGCGAGGCGGGCGGCTGCTTCGACGTCCTGCTCGGCGACTTCGTCGGCGCCGCGCCAGGCGGCGTGCGCGATCGCCGTGCGCGCCAGCACGAGGTCGGCGCGCATCCCGTCGACGTCGAAGGACGCGCACAGCGCGGAGATCCGTCGGAGTTCGGCGTCGGGCAGGGCCACCTGCTCGACGCGGTCGCGGGCGGCGCGGATGTGCGCGGCGAGTTCGGCGTCGGCGTCGGCCCACTTCGCGGCGAACTCGACCGGGTCGGCTTCGAAGGCCAGTCGGCGGCGCACCACTTCGGTGCGGGTGGTGACTTCACGGGAGGCCGCGACCTGCACGGTGAGGCCGAACCGGTCGAGCAGCTGCGGCCGCAGCTCACCCTCCTCCGGGTTCATCGTGCCGACCAGCAGGAACGATGCCGCGTGCGAGATCGACACGCCTTCCCGCTCGACGTGCGCGCGGCCCATCGCGGCGGCGTCCAGCAGCAGGTCGACCAGGTGGTCGTGCAGCAGGTTGACCTCGTCGACGTACAGGACGCCGCGGTGCGCGGCGGCCAGCAGGCCCGGTTGGAAGGCGCGGACGCCTTCGGTCAGCGCGCGCTCCAGGTCCAGCGAGCCGATCAGGCGGTCTTCGGTGGCGCCCACCGGCAGTTCGACGAGCTGCGCCGGGCGCTGCGTCGAGGTCGAGTCGTGCGGTCCGTCCGGGCACTGCGGGTCGGGGTGGCCCGGGGCACACCCGAAGCGGCAGTCGGTGACCACGTCCAGGGGCGGCAGCAGCGAGGCGAGCGCGCGCACCACGGTGGACTTCGCCGTGCCCTTCTCACCGCGGACCAGCACCCCGCCGATGCGCGGGTGCACGGCGTTGAGCAGCAGTGCCAGTCGCAGGTCGTCGTGGCCGACGACGGCGGAGAAGGGGAATCGCGGAGCAGCGGTCATGCCGGGTTCCTTCCTCGGGGTGCGGACGCCCCGGTGGCGGGAACAAGGGGACGCAGTGTCCTGACTCCCGGATCTCCGCGCCCCTCCGGCCTTCCCAGGTCTCCCCGGTGGCTCTCGGGGGAGGGTCGCTCCCCGGTCACAGTGGCGCCGACCGTGCCGGATTCGCACCGGCTTCCTGCCGCACCCCTTGCATTCGGATCATGGAGCATCGTCGCAGAACCGGGGCGGCGGACCAACCGCCGACCACCCCGGCGAGACCTGCACCACTACCGGGGTCGTGCCCCTCCGGTCACGCGCGGCGGCGCGGCTCGCGGCGCATGTCGACGTGCGGGATGCCGTCCTCCAGGTACTCCTCGCCGGTCACGACGAAGCCGAAGGAGCCGTAGAAGTCCTTGGCGTAGACCTGGGCGGCGAGGACCGCGGGCGCGTGCTGCACCTCGGCGACGGCGGCGCGCATCAGCTTGCGGCCCAGCCCCATCCCGCGCGCGGACTTGGCGGTGCACACCCGGCCGATCCGGAAGGTGCCGTCGGGGTCTTCGAGCAGCCGCAGGTAACCCAGCACGTAGCCGTCAGCGGAGTCGATCCAGAAGTGCCGGGTGGTCTCCTCCAGGTCGCGACCGTCCAGCTCCGGGTACGGGCACTCCTGCTCGACGACGAACACGTCGACGCGCAGGCGCAGCATCCGGTAGAAGTCCTCGGCGTCCAGGTCCGCGGTGTAGGCGCGGTGGACGGCGGTCGCGAGCGGCTGGAGGGTCATCCCTACCTGGATATCACAACGGGGTCTCGAAACCCTCATTCACCTGCACCGGAGTAGCCAACAACACTCCGCTGCCCGCTCGCCCCGAGGCGCCGGGCGAGGTGCTCCGGCAGCGGGTGCCGTGGACTTCAGCGGTGCTCGACCTGATCTTCCACGCGCCCAGCCTGGGCCGGGCCGCGCGGTCCTCCCACCAGTCAGAGCTGCCCGGCGAGCTCGTCGGCGTAGCTGGACAGGCGGGTGTAGACGCCCGGGATGTTCGGGCGACCGCAACCGGTGCCGTACGAGACGACCCCGATCAGGCGGTTGTCCGCCACGATCGGGCCGCCAGAGTCCCCGGTGCACGCGTCGCGGCCGCCTTCGGGCACCCCGGCGCAGAACATGCTCCGCGGGTCGTAGTTCGGGTAGGCGCTGCGGCAGGCCGCGTCCGTGGTGATCGGGACGTCCACCGCCTGCAGGGTCGTCGAGGGCGGGCCGGACTCGCTGGTCTTGCCCCAGCCGTAGACGCGGCCGACGGTGCCGGGCTGGTAGTGCTCGGTGTCGCCCTGGTCGACCAGCGGCAGCTCGCCCTGGGTCAGCGGCTGGCGCAGGGTCAGGACCGCGACGTCGGCGCCGCTGGTGTAGCCCCGGAACCCGGGGTGCACCCAGACCTGGCCGACCTCCGCGACCTCACCTTCGCGGGTTTCCAGGTCGGTGCGCCCGGCGATCGCGCGCAGCTCGTCCGGGCCGCGCTGGCCGCCGGTGAGCGGCTCGACCATGCAGTGCGCGGCGGTGACCACCTTGATCGGGGTCACCAGGGTGCCGCCGCAGAACTGGCGGCCGTGGTCGTCGGTCAGGGCGACCAGCCACGGGGCCTCGTCGGTGGTGGCCGGGGCACCGCCGAGCACCCGCGCCTGCGGTTGTTCCGCCGCACCCGCGGTCGCGGGCTGCGCTCCGGCCAGCGCCGCCACCGCACCGGTGATCACGAGTCCCCGCCATGCGGTCCCGGTCCTGCCACGCGCCACGTCGCGCCTCCTGCCGTCGAGCGATCTTGCCGACGGCACACCGTAGTCATCCGGGCACCCGAACATTACGAGGCACAACTCACACGGTCACAGGAAAAAATTTCGTTAATATGGACGGCGTCGGGAAATTTTACTGAGCGCGTCACCGTCGACCGCTGCTCGTCCTTCCCCTGCCACTGCGGACTCGGAGCACCTCCCAGCACCGGGTCCGTGAACTGTGCCCGACCAGGTGACAGATCAAACCCAATCGAGTGATCAGTGCCGTGCGCTGTCGCGAAGGAGGAACCGTGCTCGTGGACCTGACCCCGCTGCCCGCCTTCCTGGTGGCCAGCGTGGTGGTCGTGCTGACCCCCGGCGTCGACGTCTTCCTGCTGCTGCGGACCTCGCTGAACCGCGGCCGCCGGGCGGGCCTGCTGGCGCTGGCCGGGATCCACACCGCGAGCATCCTGCAGGTGGCGCTGGTGATCTCCGGTCTCGGCGCCCTGGTCACCAGCCACCCCGCCGTGCTGTCCACGCTGAAGTGGATCGGCGCCGCCTACCTGGTGTACCTGGCCGCGTCGATTTTGCGCGGGCTGTGGCTGACCAGGAAGAAGACCGCCGAGGGCACGCTCAGCGGGCCGCCCGTCGACAGCTCCAACCCCTACCTGCGCGGCTTGTTCAGCAACCTCACCAACCCGAAGATGCTGCTGTTCAGCCTGGCGTTCCTGCCGCAGTTCGTGGGCTCGGCCGCGCAGCCCGCGCTGCAGCTGGTCGTGCTGGGCGTGATCTTCCTGGTGCTGGCGCTGGTCTGGGAGGCCTCGATGGTGCTCGGTGCCGCGCGGATCGCCGACCGGCTACAGGATCCCCGCGTCGCGAAGTCGCTGGACGTGATCAGCGCGGCGGCGTTCCTGACCATCTCGGTCGGGTTGGTCGCCAGCTGAGACCACCGCGCAGGTGATCAGCGCGAGCGCGACCAGCACCGCCAGCAGCACCGGCGCCGGGACCACCGGCGCCAGTAGGCTGATCGCGAAGGGCGTGCAGAAGCCCAGGTAGGCGATGCACCAGAACACCGCGGTGAGCCGGGCCAGCTCGCCCGGCCCAGCGATCCGGCCCACCACGGTCAGGCAGGACGTCACGGTGAACCCGTAGCCGACGCCCATCAGCAGGCAGGACACCAGCGCCGACCAGGGCAGCACCCACGCGGCGGAGAGCGCCGCCAGCCCGAGCCCGGCCGCGAGCACCAGGAGGCCGACCACCGCCGGGGCCCGCTCACCGCGCCGGGCGATCCGGCGCGCGATCGGCTGCACGACGGCCCCGAATCCTGGCGTGATCAGCGCCGTGATCCCGGCGTAGGCGATCTCGAAACCGGTCAGGTCGCGGCTCACCAAGTCGGGCAGCGTCCCGAACCCGACCGTCGGACCGACGAACACCCACGGCGCGACCGGCAGCACGAGGCGCCGGAACCGCGGGTCCCGCGCCCCTCCCCCACCCGCCTCAGCTCCGCTCCCGCCCGAACGCGTCTCCGGGCAGGACAGCGCGAGGACCGAACCGGCCACGCACAGCAGCAGGTGCGGCAGGTAGGCGATGACCAGCGGGTGCGGCCCCCACTGCGCGAACAGGGCGGACACCAGGCCGCTGAGGCTGAAGCCCATCGAGAGCATCACCCCGGCCCGGCGCGCGCCCACGCCTTCCTCAGCAGCGGTGCCGAACGGCGGATGCGACAGCTCCCGGACCCACGCGCTCCCCGCGGCCAGCACCGCGCCCGTGCTCAGACCGGTCAGCAACCGCCCGGCTACCAGCCAGGCCACCGCGCCGACGCCGAGCATCAGCGCCACCGTCGCCACGGCGTTGAGCACGACGGCGCCGAGGACGACCGGGCGCCGCCCCCGGCGGTCGGCCAGCGGACCGCCGAGCAGCAGACCCGGCAGCAGACCCACCACGTAGAGCGCGAGCAGGCCCGACGTCACCCAGGCGGGCAACCCCAGGTCGTGCTGGTAGGCGCCCAGCAGCGACGAGAACTGGTTCGCTCCCCAGCCCACCGCGGTCAGCAGGAACGCGGCGGGCAACCACTTGTTCAGCACGCAGTGGTTCTAAGCCGCCGCCAAGCGGTGCCGCACCAGCCCTTCAGAATTCGTGAACGCTGCTGTGATCTCCCCCTCGCACCCACCGCTTCGTACGCTGCGGGCATGGACCTGCGTCGGTTGACGTCCTTCCTCGCGGTCGCCGAGGAAGGGCACTTCGGCAAGGCCGCCGAGCGGCTGTTCCGCTCCCCCGCGTCCGTCACCGCGCACATCAAGCAGCTGGAGCACGACCTCGGCGTCCGCCTGCTGGACCGCTCGCCGGTGCGGCTCACCCCGGCCGGTGAGCGGTTCGTCGGGCACGCCCGGTCGCTGCTGGCCGCGCTGGACGCGGCGGTGGCCGACGTGGCGGAGGCCCCGCCGGAGCGGGCGCTGCGGGTTGGGATCATGAGCAACGGCTCGGCCGAGCTCACCCCCGCCGTCGTGCAGGCGTTCCAGCGGACCCACCCGGGGGTCGCGGTGGAGTTCCTCGCCCTCGACTTCACCGAGCACGTCTCGGCACTGGTGCAGCACCGGGTCGACGTGGCGTTCGTGCGGCCCGCCCCGGTGGACGAGCGGATCGCCGTGGACGTGGTCACCACCGAGCGGCGCATCGTGGTCGTACCCGCCTCCTGGGAGCTGGCCGACGCCCCCGCCGTGCACCTGGACGACGTGCTCGATCTGCCCTACGTCAGCCTCCCCGAGCACACTCCGCGCCAGTTCAGCGACTACCTCTACTTCGCCGACGCGCGCGGCGGGCTGTCGCCGCACCGCAGCCGCTCGCACGCGGTGACCCCGCACGAGGTCCTGACCACGGCCGCCGCCGGGCGGGGCGCGGGATCGGCGCTGGAGTCGTTCCAGCGGTACTACCCGTGGCCGGGCACGGTCTGCGTGCCGGTTCTGGACGCACCGCCCGAGCACAGCGTGCTGGCCACCCGCGCGGGCGACCGGAACCCGGCGGTGCGCGCGTTCCGGTCCCTGACCGCGCAGCTGACCCGCGAGCTGGGCCCGCGGCTGCGGCTGGGCTGAACTCCCGGACGCGACGCGGCCGGGGCGCTCCCGCCGCGCCCCGGCCGCGTCCGTGCTGGATCAGGAGTCCAGCTGCTGCTGCACGTCGTCGTGGTAGGCGGCGACGCGGGTGTAGATGCCCGGCGCGTTCGGCCGGGCGCAGCCGTTGCCGGTGGAGACGATGCCCACCAGCTTGTTCTCGACCACCAGCGGCCCGCCGGAGTCACCCTGGCAGCTGTCCACGCCGCCCTCCGGCAGCCCGGCGCACACCATGGCCTCCGCGTTGTACTGCGGGTACGCGCTCTTGCAGTCGGCGTCGCTGGTCAGCGGGACCTCCGCCTTCTGCAGGTTCTCCGACGCCTCACCACCTTCCGCGGTGGCCCCCCACCCCAGCACCGAGGCCTGCTTGCCCGCCTCGTAGAGCGGCGCGTCGTCCTTGGACGCGACCGCCAGCGGCTGCTGCTGCAACTCCTGGTCGAGGGTGAGCACCGCGATGTCCGCACCGCTGTTGGCGTCCTGGTACTGCGGGTGCACCCAGATGCCGGTCACCCCGGCGACCGTGCCGTCGTTGCCCTGCTTGCTCTCCCGACCGGCCACGACCTTGACTGACTCCGGCTTGTCCCCGCTGACGCAGTGCGCCGCGGTGATCACCTTGTTGGCCTTGGCCACCGAGCCACCGCAGAACTGGTTGCCCTGGGTGTCGGTCAGGTACACCACCCACGGGTGGTCGGCGACCTTGGCCGGCTCGCCCCCGACGATCGGGGGCGCCGCGGCCGCGGCGCCCGCAGTGAGCACGCCCGACGACAACGCCGCCGCCGCCAGCAGCCCGGCCACCGACCACACCCGGCTCCGTGTGTTCGCCATGTCGTTGCCTCCTCCCCCGGAGCCTCCCGGCGGACCGCTTCTCGATCCGCCGCCTCCGGCTCGCCCAAAGTGTCCACGAGAAAGAGGATCAGAACCCGCTGTTGGATACAGATGCACCAACCAGCACAACCCGTTCGAGTGGAAATACCGGAAAATTACCACTCGAACGGCTTACTGGCACTGTCCAAAGAGGACTCGAATACGCAAGGTTGTTCCCCCGATGGGAATTGCGTATTCCCGCTCATGACACCGGAGGGTTTGTCAATACTCCGATAGGCCTTCGCGCCCCGGGGACACCTCGTCCGATGTGGACAAACCGGGCACGCGTCGATCAGTAGCCCGCGACGCGGTCCACGACGCCGAGGAGCGGTTCCCCGGCGAGCCTGCGGCGCACGTTCTCCTCGACCCGGCTGGCCAGCGCCGGGACCTGCAGCGACTTCGGGTTCGCCGTGTGCGGTGAGATGATCGCCCGCGGGTGCTGGAACAGCGGGTGGCCCTCCGGCAGCGGCTCCGGGTCGGTGACGTCCAGCGCGGCACCGCCGATCCGCCCCGAGTCCAACGCCGCGACCAGCGCTTCGGTGTCGACCAACGACCCGCGCGCCACGTTGACCAGCCAGGCGCTGCGCTTCATCCGGGCCAGCGCGTCGGCGTCGATCAGCTGCGCGGTCTCCGCCGTGGCGGGTGCGGCCACCACCACGAAGTCCGAAGCGGCGAGCAGTTCCCGGACGCCAGCGGCGTCGTCGGAGCGCCACGTCGTGGTCGCACCGTGGACGGGTCGGCCGGACCGGTTCACCGCCAGCACCCGGACCCCGAACGGTCGCAGCAGCTCGATCAGCGCACGCCCGATCCCGCCAGCCCCGATGATGCCGACCGTGCAACCGAAGACGCTGCTCATCCCCTGCGGCGGCGACCAGCTCGAAGCTCGCGCCACCTGGTGCAACTGGCGCGCCCCGGCCAGGACCAACCCCAGGGTGTGCTCGGCGACGGTGCGCGCGTAGGTGCCCACCGCCGAGGTGAACGTCACGCCGTCCCGCAGCGCACCGGCCGAGACCCACGACTCGATCCCGGCGGCGGGCAGCTGCACCCACTCCAGGCCCGGGTGGTCGAGCTCGGCGAACTGCTCCGGCGACCCGCCAAACCAGATCAGCGCACTGGCATCAGCGGCGGAGCTCAGCTCGGCACCGGCGGCGACCACGGCCGCCTCCAGCTCGGGCTGGGCGACCGGACCAACGTGGACCTTCACGACTTCTCCCATTCGGCGGCGTCGACGTCCCCGACATCCTCCAACGCCGCCTGGGAAGCACCCAACCCCGAGGTCACCAAGCGGCGAAACTCAATGCGCTCCAACGCTCTTCGTCGAGGACGAGCCACCGAGCCAGGTTGGTGCGGTCCGGCGACGCCGTGTGGTCCTCGGTGCTGAGCAGGCTGTGCGCGGCCAGGAGGTGCCCGAGCCGCAGGCACTGCGCCGCGTCCGCGCCGCGCAGCACGCCGGAGATGAACCCGGCCGCGAAGGCGTCCCCGGCACCCACCGGCTCGACGACCTCGACCTCGGGAGCGGGAACGGTCACCGTCGCGCTGCCGAGCGCGTGCGCGGCCTCGGCCCCGTCCTTGACCACCACCACGTCCGGCCGGTTCAGCAGTTCCCGCACGTCCTCGGGGGTTCTCACGCCCCAGAGCGTGATCGCCTCGTCCAGCCCGACGAAGACGGTGTCGGCGAGCTGGGCGAGCTCGCGCAGCACGGGCCCGGCCTGCTCCACCGGCCACAGCGCCGGGCGGTAGTTGACGTCGAAGGTGACCTGGGTGCGGCGGGGTCGGGTGAGCAGGTGGCGGACCAGCCGGTCACAGCCCGCGGAGAGCGCGGGGGTGATGCCGGACAGGTGCAGCACCCGCGGCGCGTCGAGCACGTCGGCGGGCAGGAAGCCCTCGTCCATCGT
Organism: Saccharopolyspora sp. NPDC000359; assembly: GCF_040300525.1. Lineage (NCBI taxonomy): Bacteria > Bacillati > Actinomycetota > Actinomycetes > Pseudonocardiales > Pseudonocardiaceae > Saccharopolyspora > Saccharopolyspora sp. NPDC000359. Next base: position 33,160 of record NZ_JBEPDU010000027.1, read on the forward strand.
GGACGCCGCGGAACCGGCGCGGTAGTAGTGCACCCGGGTGCCCTGCGGGGTGGGGTCCTTGAAGTAGACGCCGGTGGGCGCGTCCGGGCGCACCTCCACCAGGTCGGTGCCCACCCCGGCCGCGGCGATGGTGGCGACCAGGCGGCGGCCCAGCGGATCGTCACCGACCCGGCTCGCCCAGCCCACCCGGTGCCCGAGCGACGCCAGGTGGATCGCGACGTTGGACTCCGCGCCGCCCGCGGAGAGGGTGAAGACCGGTGCCTGCTCCAGCGGCACCGGAGACGCCGGGGAGACCAGCGACATCGTCTCCCCCAAGCACAGCACATCGGGGCCGCCCGGCTCCGCCACGTCCGCCTCCTCGATCCGCCACGACGTCGGCGCCCAGACTATCGGTGTTCGTGCGAAATACACACCGCCGTTGCAACAGGCGCAATACGGCTGCTGATCAGCGGTGACCTAGGCGGGGGTCGCACGCACCACTTCCACAACCGGCTGGTCCTCGCCGTTCGCCCGGCGAGGACGGCCACGCGCAAGTCCGGGCTGGCGCTGAGGATCGCCACGCAGGACGAGCCCAGGGCCTCGCGCGGCTCCCCCAGCAGCGTGGCGCGCCTGCTCCCTCAGGTGCGCGGCGGCCCGGGCCGGGCAATCCTGCGATGTCGGCCCCGCCACTCGGAGCGGCCGCCGGGGCGATCCCTAAGCTGGCCGCTGATCGTCCTCAGTCCCAGGAATGGAGGTTGCTCGCAATGAGTCTGGAGCGCCCGATCGACCCCGATCCGTACTCGCTGCTGCCCGCGGTCCCGAGCTTCGACGTCACCTCCGACGACGTGGCCGACGGGCGGGCGATGCCGAGCGCCCACGCCTTCGACGGGATGGGCGCCGGGGGGCAGAACCGCTCGCCGCACCTGCGCTGGTCGGGCTTCCCGGAGGCCACCCGGAGCTTCGTGGTGACCTGCTTCGACCCGGACGCGCCGATCCCCGGCGGCTTCTGGCACTGGGTGCTGGTCGACATCCCGGCCACCGTGACCGAGCTGGCCACCGACGCGGGCAACCGCAACGGCCACGGCATCCCGGCTGGGTCCTTCCACGTGGCCAACGACTTCGGCGAGCGGGCCTACGGCGGTGCCGCGCCGCCGGCCGGTGACCGGCCGCACCGCTACTACTTCGTGGTGCACGCCGTGGACACCGAGAAGCTCGGCCCGGACCACGCGGCCAGCCCGGCGGTGATCAGCTTCAACCTGGCGTTCCACACCCTGGCCCGCGCCGTGGTCGCCCCCACCTTCCAGGCCTGACACCGCGCCGTTGAGCCGCGCCCGTCCCGGTTCCCGGGGCGGGCGCGGCCTTTTCGCGCCCGATGATCACTCGATCGAGATGTATCTGGAACGGGCCTCCGCTCCTCTTTACAAACGGGGACTTCTTCGGACGTCAGGAGATCGAGATGAGCGTGCTGCCGGGATCGGTCGCCGCGCTGGCCGCCACCGTCGCGGCGGTGCTGTTCGCGCCGTTCGTCGCCGCCGAGCACCGGCGGCACGGCGAGCTGCGCGTGGGCGTCGCGCTGCTGCGCTTCGGCGCGCTGCTCTACGCGGTCGCGCTGGCCTGCTCCGTGCTGCTGCCGTTTCCCGGCCCCCGGGCCTGCTACGAACCGCAGTGGCAGCCCCTGGCCGCCTTCGGCAGCACCGCGGTGCTGGAGCAGTTCGCGGCGAACATCGCGCTCTTCGCCCCGCTGGGTGCGCTGCTCCGGCGCGGCCCGGCCGCGGCGGCGCTGGTCGGCGGGGCGGTCTCGGTGCTCGTCGAGCTCACCCAGCTCACCGGGGTGTGGTTCCTGCTGCCCTGCCCGCACCGGGTGTTCGACGTGGACGACGTCCTCGCCAACACCGCCGGGGCGTCGCTCGGCGGGGTGTTCGGGCCGCTGCTGCGCCGCGTGCCCACCACCGCCCGCGCTGGGCCGGCGGAGCCGCGCCCGGTCAGCGCGTCCCGCCGCCTGCTGGGCATGAGCTGCGACCTGCTCCTGCTCTGGTGGCTGGGCGTGGCCTGCGCGCGCGGCGCCGAGGGCGTGCTGTGGCTGACCGGCACCGCGCCCGGCTCCTGGTGGGAGGCGTCCGCGTGGTGGTTCGCGCCCGCTGTGGTGCTGCTGATCGCGGTGCTGCTCAGCGGCGGCAGCTCACTCGGCCAGCACGCGGTCTGCCTGCGCGCCCGCGCTCCCGCGCGGCCGACCGCCGCCGCGCTGCTGCGCTGGGGGTCCGGCATCGGCGGCTTCGCCGCAGCTCAAGGTGTGTGCACAGGGGTGCTCGGCGAGGCGAATGCGACGCTGGGAATCCTGTGGTGCGCGGTGCACGCCTGCGGCGTGATGCACACCCGAGATCACCGCGGAATCACCGGCGTGGTCGCCGGGTTGGAAGTGATCGACGCCAGACGACGCCAGCGCGCCCCGACCGGGGCCCGCTCGACCTGAGGCAGGATGGACCAGTGCGGCACTTCGACCTAGTGATCATCGGTTCCGGCTCCGGCAACTCGATCCTCGACGACCGGTTCGCCGACTGGGACGTCGCCATCGTCGAGAAGGGCGTCGGCCCCGGCGACGCCTACGGCGGCACCTGCCTGAACGTCGGCTGCATCCCGACCAAGATGTTCGTGCACACCGCGGACGTGGCCAGCGCCCCGCGCAGCGGCGCCGAGCTCGGCGTGGACCTGGAGCTGCGCGACGTGCGCTGGGCGGAGGTCCGGGACCGGATCTTCGGCCGGATCGACCCGATCGCCGAGGGCGGTCGCCGCTACCGCGCCGAGGAGAACCCGAACGTCACCCTCTACCAGGGGACAGCCCGGTTCACCGGCGTCAAGCAGCTGACCGTGCAGACCGCGGACGGGCCGGAGACGATCACCGCGGACCGGTTCGTGGTGGCCGCCGGGGGGCGTCCGGCGATCCCGGACATCCCCGGCCTCGACCAGGTCGCGGTCCACACCAGCGACACCGTGATGCGGCTCGACCGGCTGCCTCGCCGGATGATCATCATGGGCACCGGGTTCGTCGGCGCCGAGTTCGCGCACGTGTTCTCCGCGCTCGGCGTCGAGGTCACCATGATCGGGCGGTCCGGCCGGGTGCTGCGCGGCGAGGACGCCGACGTCTCGGCCCGGTTCACCGAGCTCGCCGCCCAGCGCTGGGACCTGCGGCTCAACCGCAAGGAGATCTCCGCCGAGCAGGACGGGGAGGTGGTGCGGCTGCACCTGGAGGGCCCGGAGGGCGCCGAGGTGGTGGAGGCCGACGCGCTGCTGGTCGCGATCGGCCGGGTGCCCAACTCCGACCTGCTCGACGCCGCCGCGGGCGGGCTGAAGCTCACCGACAGCGGCAAGATCGAGGTCGACGCCACCCAGCGGACCTCGGTCGACGGCGTGTGGGCGATGGGCGACATCAGCTCCGACCACGAGCTCAAGCACGTCGCCAACCACGAGATGCGGGTGGTCCAGCACAACCTGCTGCACCCGGAGGACCCGGTCGAGTCCGACCACCGGTTCGTCCCGCACGCGGTGTTCTCCGCGCCGCAGATCGCCTCGGTGGGCCTGACCGAGCAGGAGGCCGAGCGCCGTGGTGTCAAGTACGTCACCTCGACCCAGGACTACGCGGGCATCGCCTACGGCTGGGCGATGGAGGACACCACCGGGTTCGCCAAGCTGCTCGCCGACCCGGACACCGGGCTGCTGCTGGGCGCGCACATCATCGGCCCGCAGGCGCCGACCCTGCTCCAGCCGCTGATCCAGGCGATGGAGTTCGGCCTGGACGCCCGCCGCATGGCCCGCGGCCAGTACTGGATCCACCCCGGGATGCCGGAGCTGGTGGAGAACGCCCTGCTCAACCTGCCGCTGAGCTGACCGCCGCAGCCCGACCACAACTTGACATCGGGCACACCGCGCTGGGCCCAGCGGCTGCGCGGTGTGTCCGGCATCATCTTGATCCGTTCCAGACTCGGCGGTGTGCTGGTACGGCAGTTGTGTCCTGGCCCTGGGGGTGCAACCGGTCCTTTCTAGCGCCGAAGATGAAGGAGTCCGACCAGTGCTGCACGAACGTCTCGAGCCTGTCTACGACAACGTGGTCCAGCGCAACCGCGGCGAAACCGAGTTCCACCAGGCCGTTCGCGAGGTGCTGGAGAGCATCGGGCCGGTCATCGACAAGCACCCCGAGTACGCCGACCAGAAGATCATCGAGCGCATCTGCGAGCCGGAGCGCCAGATCACCTTCCGCGTGCCGTGGGAGGACGACAGCGGCGAGGTGCACATCAACCGCGGCTTCCGGGTCGAGTTCAACAGCGCGCTCGGCCCGTACAAGGGCGGCCTGCGCTTTCACCCGTCGGTGTACCAGGGCATCGTCAAGTTCCTCGGATTCGAGCAGATCTTCAAGAACGCGCTGACCGGGCTGCCCATCGGCGGCGGCAAGGGCGGTGCGGACTTCGACCCCAAGGGCCGCTCGGACCGCGAGATCATGCGGTTCTGCCAGAGCTTCATGACCGAGCTGCACCGGCACATCGGCGAGTACACCGACGTGCCCGCCGGTGACATCGGCGTCGGCGGCCGCGAGATCGGCTACCTGTTCGGCCAGTACAAGCGGATCACCAACCGCTACGAGTCGGGCGTGCTGACCGGCAAGCACCTGTCCTTCGGCGGTGCCCGCGTGCGCACCGAGGCGACCGGCTACGGCTGCGCCTTCTTCGTCCAGGAGATGCTGGCGGCGCGTGGCGAGTCCTTCGAGGGCAAGCAGGTCGTGGTCTCCGGCTCGGGCAACGTCGCGATCTACACGATGGAGAAGGTGCACCAGCTCGGCGGCACCGTGGTGGCCTGCTCGGACTCCTCCGGCTACGTGCACGACGAGAACGGCATCGACGTCGAGCTGGTCAAGCAGCTCAAGGAGGTCGAGCGGACCCGGATCGCGACCTACGCCGAGCGGCGGCCGGGCGCGAAGTTCGTCGCGGGCCGCAGCGTCTGGGAGGTGCCCTGCCAGGTGGCGATGCCCTCGGCCACCCAGAACGAGCTCGACGCCGACGCGGCGGCGATGCTGGTCGCCAACGGCTGCGTCGCGGTCGGCGAGGGCGCGAACATGCCCACCACCCCCGAGGCGGTGCGCTCGTTCCAGGAGGCGGGCGTCGCCTTCGGGCCGGGCAAGGCGGCGAACGCGGGCGGGGTGGCCACCTCGGCACTGGAGATGCAGCAGAACGCGTCCCGCGACAGCTGGAGCTTCGAGTTCACCGAGCAGCGGCTCGAGCAGATCATGAAGGACGTGCACGCCCGCTGCTACGCCACGGCGGAGGAGTACGGCATGCCCGGCAACTACGTGGCGGGAGCCAACATCAACGGCTTCACCAACGTCGCCGACGCCATGCTCCGCCTCGGCCTGATCTGACCCCCGGAGGGGCGCTCCCGACCGGCTCGGGGCGCCCCTCCGCACTCCGCCAGACCGTGCGGGGGCCAGACCGTGCGGGGACGGCCAGACCGTGCGGGGGTCAGACCATGCGGGGACGGCCGGCGATGACGCCGAAGACGCCCTGGACCGCGACCACGACCAGCAGCACCACCAGCGACGCCGACCACTGACCGGTGACGTCGTGCAGGACGCCGAACAGGAACGGGCCGAACGAGGCGATCAGGTAGCCGAGGCTCTGCGACATCGCCGACAGCGAACCGGTGTCGGCGGCGTTGGCGGTGCGCAGCGAGATCAGCACCAGGGCCAGCGGGAACGCGCTCATGCCGATGCCGATCGCCAGCGCCCACACCACCGGCATGCTCAGCGGCGCCAGCAGCAGCCCGAGCAGACCGCTGGTGGTGAGCACCGCCAGCCCGATGGCCCACCCGGACTGGCTGCGGGTCCTGGTCACCAGCGGCGGCAGGACCATGTTGATCGGCACGCCGATCAGCAGCAGCAGGCCGAGCAGCATGCCCGCGGTGGTGCCGTCGATCCCGGCGCCCTTGAACACCTCGGGCAACCAGCCCATCACGACGTAGGCGACCAGCGACTGCAGCGCGAAGTAGCCGGTGATCACCCACGCCAGCGGGCTGCGCATCAGCGACCGCCGTGGCCCGGCCGAGGCCGTCACCTGCCGCGTCGACGAGCGGCGGGCGGTGGCGGGCACCCACACGCACAGCGCGGCCAGCGCCACCACGGCCCAGGTGGCCAGCGAGAGCCGCCAGCTGCCGGTGGCGGTGTTCAGGTAGGGCGTGAGCGCGGATCCGGTCGAGCCGCCCGCTGCCATCGCCGTGGTGTAGAGCGCGGTCGCCATCCCGACCTTGGTCGGGAACGATTCCTTGACCACCACCGGGATCAGCACGTTGCACATCGCGATCGCCGCGCACACCAGGACGGTGCCGCTGAGCACCGTCCACGGACCGCCGGTGGTCCGCAGCAGCATCGCGGCGGTCAGCACCGCCAGCGAGACGCCGATGACCTTGTTGATACCCATCCGGCGGGCCAGCAGCGGAGCGGCGATGCCCGCCAGGCCGAAGCACAGCGTCGGCACGGACGTCACCACGCTCGCCCAGGTGCTGGAGGCGCCGAGCGAGTCGCGGACCTCGCCGAGCACGGACGCCAGGCTGGTGACCGCCGGGCGCATGTTCGCCGCCGCGAGCGCCACACCAGCGAGCAGCAGGCCACCACCGGCCACCGCGAGGTGCCGGTTCGGGTTGACGTCCTCCGCCGCACCGTCGTTCTCGCGCGCGAGCGGATCCGGGTGCGCGTCCACCGGGAGTCGGGTGGCATCCTGGTCGGCCACATGGTCAGGGGCGTGCTGGGTACGTGACTCGCTGGACATCACGACCTAGTATGTCAAACGTAGGATGTTTGGACGAAAGGACCTGTCAGTGCCTTTGGTCACCGCCAAACGGACCGGGCTGGTCGATCAGGTCATCGACCAGATCCGCGAACTCGTGACGTCCGGGGAATGGCCGCTGGGCGAGAAGATCCCGCCTGAGGCCGACCTGGTGGCCGCGCTCGGCGTCGGGCGCAACACCGTCCGCGAAGCCGTGCGCGCGCTCTCCCACGCCGGACTGCTGGAGGTCCGGCAGGGCGACGGCACGTTCGTGCGCGCCACCAACGAGATCTCCGGCGCGGTCCGCAAGCTGTGCGTACCGGAGCTGCGCCAGGTCCTGGAGGTCCGGCGGGCACTGGAGGTCGAGGGGGCGCGGTTGGCCGCGCGGGCGCGCACCGAGGACGAGCTGCGGGCGATGTCGACCTGCCTGGCCGAGCGCGACGCCGCCGTGCACGACCGGGACCGCGAAGCGGTCGTCGCCACCGACACCGAGTTCCACCGGATCCTGGTCGCGGCCTCGCACAACCCGGTGCTCATCTCGCTCTACGACGGGATCCGCGAAGCGGTGACCTCCAGCGTGGCGACCACCTTCAACCCCGAGATCCCACCGGAGCAGCACGTCTCACACACGGCGCTGCTCGCCGCGGTGCGCGACGGTGATCCGCGGCGGGCCGCGGAGGAAGCGGGCGGGTTCCTGGACGAGCTGCTAGCCCAGATGGGTCCTCAGGCCGAGGCGTCCGGCCAGTAGTCGGTCCCGACGTCGAAGGCCTCCGCCCCCGCCGGGACCACCCAGGACCCCGCGATCACGCCGGTGGCGAAGCCACCGCCCATCCGCGCCTGCACCGGCGACAGCTGCACCGACGGCGCGCCGAACCGGGTGATCACGACCTCCTCCCCCGACTCGGCGCGGTCCAGCAGCTCGACCAACCGCTCGCGGGCTTCGTCAACGGAGAACTCAACAGCCATGCCGACGACGTTACCCGCGTCACACCGCGAAATCCCGCACCTGCCGAGATCTCAGCCGAGGCCGCGGCGCAGCGTGGGGAGACCGGCCGGGGCCCCGCCGTCTAGCAGCCGCCGCAGGGCGTCGGTGTCCAGGTGCTTGGCCACCAGGTCGCCGAGCAGGTCGAGCTGCCCGGCGCGGATGTCGGCGAACACTGTGTCCCCCGCCGGTTCGAAGCCGTCCCGCCCGGCCCGCCGGGCCGCCCAGCGCAGGAAGGACCGCCGGAAGGCGTCGTTCTCGAACAGGCCGTGCCAGTGCGTGCCCAGCACGCAGTCGGCGATGCCGCCCTCGGGCTGGCCGTCGTCGGTGGTGACCAGCGGTTCGAGCTCGCCGCGGCGAACCGGCAGCCCGTGGTGGATCTCGTAGCCGGTGACCAGCTCACCGAACGCGCGACCGCGGGGCCGCGCCAGGGTCTTGCGGGCCGCGAACTCGACCTCCAGGTTTAGCAGCCCGAGCCCGTCGACCGCGCCCGCACCGGATTCCACCTCGTCGTGGATGCGACGGGTCAGCATCTGGAAACCACCGCAGATCCCGGCCACCGGCAGCCCCGCGCGGGCGTGCGCGAGGACCGCCTCGGCCAGCCCGCTGCGGCGCAACCAGTCCAGGTCCGCCGCGGTCGACTTGGACCCGGGCAGCACCACCAGGTCGGCGTCGGACAGCCGGGAGGGCTCGGTGACGAACCGCACCGCCACACCTGGCTCCGCAGCCAGCGCTTCGACGTCCGTGGCGTTGGAGATCCGCGGGAGTCGCGGCACCGCGACCCGCAACCACTGGTCGCCCCGGGGCGGTGCGGGCCGCCCGACGACGCCGTCCGCGGCGTAGGACAGCGAGTCCTCGGCGTCCAACCACAGCTCCTCGGCCCACGGCAGCACGCCGTGCACCGGACGCCCGGTCAGCTCCCGCAGCTGGTCCAGCCCGGGGTCCAGCAGCGCCGGGTCGCCCCGGAACTTGTTGATCACGAACCCGGCGACCAGCGCCTGGTCCGCCGGATCCAGCAGCGCGAGGGTGCCGAAGAGCTGCGCGAACACCCCGCCGCGGTCGATGTCGCCGACCACCAGCGTGGGCAACCCGGCGGCCTGCGCCAGTCCCATGTTGGCGATGTCGTTGGCCCGCAGGTTGATCTCGGCGGGTGACCCGGCGCCCTCGCAGATGACGTGGTCGTGCTCGGCCCGCAACTCGTCCAGTGTGGACACCACGGTGTTCAGCAGGGCGGCCTTGCGGGCCCGGTAGGACATCGCGGTCACCTCACCGGAGACCCGCCCGAGCACCACGACCTGCGAGCTGCGGTCACTGCCCGGCTTGAGCAGCACCGGGTTGAACCGCACCGAGGGCTCGAGCCCGCACGCGGCGGCCTGCACGGCTTGAGCCCGCCCGATCTCCCCGCCGTCGGGCGTGACGACGGAGTTGTTGGACATGTTCTGGGCCTTGAACGGAGCGACCCGCGCCCCGCTGCGGGCCAACCACCGGCAGATCCCGGCGGTGACGACGCTCTTGCCCGCATCCGACGTGGTTCCGGCCACCAGCAACGCATTCACGGGATCTTCCTACCCCACCGCCCGCGTGGAGCCGCTGCCCGCACGGCGGGGAGCTAGCGCACCAGGTCAGGCCGGACCTCCGACATCACCCGGACGAGCCGCTGCACGGTGGCCTTCCCCGGCAGTTCCAGCTGCGCCTCCGGCGGGTTCGGGCTCTTCAGCAGCACCGCGTGCCGCACCCCGAACGCGCGGTCGGCCGGGTGGAACACCAGCGCGGCCGGTAGCGCCTCCGAGTTCGGATCGTCCTGCGCCTTCGGCCTCGGCTCCTGGCCGCGCACCGCGCGCAGCTCACTCCACGCGACGAGGTCGGTGTCGCCACCGCTGCGCAACCACAGACCGCGCTCGTCCACCCTGACCTGGTGTCCCCTGGACAGCATGAACAGCCCGCCGAGCAGCATGATCAGGGCGAACGGCGCGAAGATCGCGGCGAAGACCCAGCCGACCACCGGGTGGTGCCCTTCCGCCGCCGCCTCGGGCTCGAGGGCGTAGTACACGAACAACCCGTCGAAGGCGCACAAGAACAGCGCACCGGCCAGGAATCCCCAGCCGTAGCGGTACCGAACGACCTTCGCGGAACGACTCGGCGCCCATGTCTGGCTGTGCACGGGCACCGAGCCTAGGTGTCCGGGCCCGCCCGCCGGGAACCGCTGCGCCTCACGGCAGGGTGAGGATCTCGTTGCCGTCCTCGGTGATCAGGATCGTGTGCTCGAACTGGGCCGTCCAGCTCTTGTCCTTGGTGGTGACCGTCCAGCCGTCGTCCCACATGTCGTATTCGTGGGTGCCGAGGGTGATCATCGGCTCGATGGTGAAGGTCATGCCCGGTTCCAGGACCGTCTGCACCGACGGCTCGTCGTAGTGCAGGATCACCAGTCCGCTGTGGAACGAGCGGCCGATGCCGTGCCCGGTGAAGTCGCGGACCACGCCGTAGCCGAAGCGCTTGGCGTAGGACTCGATGACGCGGCCGATCACGTTGAGCTGGCGGCCCGGCTTGGCGGCCTTGATGCCGCGCATCATCGCCTCGTGGGTGCGCTCGACCAGCAGCCGCACCTCCTCGGAGACCTCACCGGCCAGGAACGTCGCGTTGGTGTCACCGTGCACACCGCCGACGAAGCCGGTCACGTCGACGTTGACGATGTCGCCGTCCTCGATGACCGTCGAGTCCGGGATGCCGTGGCAGATCACCTCGTTCAGCGAGGTGCAGGAGGACTTCGGGAAGCCCCGGTAGCCGAGCGTCGACGGGTACACGCCGTGGTCGCAGAAGAACTCGTGCACGACGGCGTCGACGTGGTCGGTGGTCGCCCCGGGCTGCACCGCCTTGCCCGCCTCGACCAACGCCTGCGCGGCGAGCTTGCCCGCGACCCGCATCGCCTCGATGACCTCGGGCGGCTGCACGTCGGGGTCGGTGCCGCGCTGGGGAGCCGGCTTGTCGACGTACTCGGGACGCTCGATGTGCGCGGGGACTGGGCGGCGCGGTGTCTGCACGCCTGGCTGCAACGGAGCTCGAACCGGCATGCCCCCCACTCTAACCACGCCCCCGACCCGCACTCCGGGTGGTGACGGCCGTCGGGGCGATTTCCCAACTCGTCCGGCGGAGGCGGGTTGCTCGGCGGGACCTCAGACGTCGGCGAGGCGCGTGCCCCGGGGCGGACCGGTCAGTTCGCGCCGGGCGAGGCGGTGGCCAGGCCCGCTTCCTCCGCCGCGGCCAGCAGGGCCGGGTCGTAGGAGAGGTAGGCCACCAGGCCGTCCTTGATCTTGCAGGCCGAGGCCAGGTGGACGGCGTCCACCGGCCCCACCTTGGCCTGCAGCTCGCTGGCGGCGTCCAGCACGTCCTGCTTGACCGGCAGGTGGTCGATCTTGGAGATGATGATCGCGGCCAGGTCCACGGCGTGCGGCCCGACCTCGCGGAACGTCCGCAGCACGTCGACCTTGGACAGCGCGCTGGTGACCCTGGGGTGCTCCCAGCGCTCGCGGACCCACTGGCTCAGCGCCTTGCTCTCCGGCTCCGGGGCGATCAGCTTGATCAGCGCGGAGGAATCGAAGTAGATCAAAACCGCTCCTGTTCACGCCTGCGCAGCAGCCGGTCGGACACGCTCGGGGTGGGCGCTGCGGGCAACGGGTCGGGCAGCTCGCCGCCGTCACCGGGCACCAGCTCCCCGGCCGCGACGAGCTCGTCGTACAGGGCTTGGTCACGCGTGGGCGGAACCAGCACCGCGACGGTGCGACCTCGGTCGGTCACCAGGATCGACTCACCCGCGGCGACCCGCTTCAGGTACCGGCTCGCGTTCTGCCGCAGCTCGCGCACACCGATCCGCTCCATGAGCTACAAAGTAGCACAACGATCACCCGACGCGATCACCCGATCACGTGACGCGATCAGCTCGCGGACAGGAACCGCCGCGCCGCGTCGACCGCCGGACCCGACGAGCCCGCGTCGGTGACCAGCACCGCGAACGCGACGTCGTCGCGGTAGCCGACGAACCAGCCGTGCGAGTGGGTGCCGTCGCCGAACTGGGCGGTCCCGGTCTTGCCGCGGACCTCCCCCGACCCGGCCAACCCGGTCGCGGTGCCCTCGGTGACCACCTCGCGCATCATCTGCCGGAGCTGGTCCAGGGACTGCGGCGACGGCGGTTGCGGGGTGGCGTCGGCCTTGGTCTCCGCGCCCCGGATCAGCGAGGGCACCGGCATCTGCCCGTTCGCGATCGACGCGGTCACCAGCGCCATGCCGAACGGGCTGGCCAGCACGGTGCCCTGGCCGATGCCGTTCTCCGCCCGCTGCACCACGGTGTCGGCCGGTGGCACCTTGCCGGTGATCGTCGTCGCGCCCGGCATCTCGAAGTCCACGCCGAGCCCGAGCTGGTGCGCGGCGTCGGTCAGCGCCGGAGCGGGCAGGTCGACCGCCAGCTGCGCGAACGTGGTGTTGCAGGACTTGGCGAACGCCGTGCGCAGCGGCACCTGGCCGAGCTCGAACTCCTTGTCGTTGGGCAGCACCCGGCCGTCGAAGGTCTTCTTCGCCGGGCAGTCCACCTGGGTGCCGACGTCGACCCTGCCCGCTTCCAGCCCGGCCGTCGCGGTCACCGCCTTGAACGTCGAACCGGGCGGGTACTGGCCGGACAGCGCCACCGGCCCCTGCGAGTCGGCCGCGGTGTTCTGCGCGACCGCGAGCAACTCGCCGGTGGAGGGCTGCATGGCCACCAGCATCGACGCCTGCGGGACCTGGTCCACCGCCTGCTCGGCGGCCCGCTGGGTGCGGTCGCCGAGGGTCACGGTCACCGGCTCCACCGGCCGCTCGGCGACGCGGTGCAGCTCGGCCGCCTCGTTGCCCGCCGCGTCCACCACCACGACCCGCCACCCAGCGTTGGCCGCGACCTGCTCGTCCGCCTCGCGGGCCACCCCGGCCAGCACCTGCGAGCCGTAGCCGCGCTCGGCGGCCACCAGCCGGGTCTGCGCCGGGAAGCGCACGCCGGGCAGGTCGTAGATCTGCCCCTTGACCCGCTCGTAGTCGGCCTGCCGGAGGGTGACCACCGCGTAGGGCTGGCCCTGCGGCGTGCGGCCGACACCGTCCAAGATGGACTGCTGGGTGATCGCCGGTTCGATGGCGCCCAGCGCGCCCGCGAGCTCGCCCGCCACCTTCGGCACGTCACCGGCTTCCTGCGGGTTCAGGCTGACCGTGACCAGCTGCTCGGGACGCATCACCTCGACGCCGTCGCGGTCGAGCACCGGCGCCGGGTCGGGTCGCTGCTCGCGGAACGCCAGGTTCTGCCCGGCCTGGAGCTGCGGGTGCAGCACGCTCGGTGCCCAGTGGACCTTCCAGCCCTGCTCGCCCTCGGCGAGGGTGAGCTCACCGGGGTAGTTCCAGACCCGGCCCGCCCCGAAGTCCCAGGACACGTCGAACTTCGCGGTCGGCGTGCCCTGCGGGTCCTCGGCGACCTCCCGGACCGTGGCGTGCACGGCTTCCGGGGACAGGGCGCTGCGCGCCGCCTCCACCGCCTGCCGGGCCTGCTCGGGGTTGTCGGTCTGCGCCGCCGCGCCTGCCACGTCCCCGGCCGCGACGGCGGTCAGGAAGGACGTCGCGACGTCCTCCTCGGACGGCCCGGTGCTGCAGGACGCGAGGGGCACCAGCAGCAGGGCCGCGAGTCCGGCGAAGATCCGCGTGGAAACCATGTCCGCGAGTATGCCGAAACCAGCGCGAAGATCCACCCGCCGTCCCCACCCCACCCACAACCCAGGATCCCCACGACCCCCGGACCACCGGCACACCCCACCGAACCGGGGCCCTGACCCCGCAACTCCCGTCGAGGTGATCTCCCAGGCGAGTCACCGGGTGATCCGCAGTTTCAATTGAAACTGCACGCACCGGTGTGTCGTGCGCCCGACACGCCGGTGGCTCGTCGGGACGACTCCGCTGAGAGCACCTCAACGGAGATCAGGTACCCGAGTTCCGATGAGATCGCGGAGTGCCGACGTGCCATCGCACGTCGGGCTGCGGGGTGGAGTGCCTCGCGAGTTCCGTTGGAATCGCGTGGGGCAGCTCAGAGGAGGACGGTGGCGAAGGAGCCGACGCGGCGGAAGCCGACCTTGCGGTAGGCCAGCCGGGCGGCGGTGTTGTAGTCGTTGACGTACAGGCTCGCCGTGCGGCCGAGGCCGCTCACCAGGCGGTCGGCGACCGCGGCGGTGCCCGCGGTGCCCAGGCCGGTGCTGCGGCGGTCCGGGTGCACCCAGACACCCTGGATCTGCCCGACGGAGCGCGACATCGCGCCGATCTCGGCCTTGAACACCACCTCGCCGCCCTCGAAGCGGGCGAACGCCCGGCCGCTGGCGATCAGGTCGGCCACCCGGGCCCGGTAGCTGGCCGCGCCACCGTCGCTGCGCGGGTCCACGCCCACCTCCTCGGTGAACATGGCGATCGCCGCGGGCAGGTAGCGCTCCAGCTCGTCCGGGCGGACCTGGCGCACCAGCGGGTCCGGCGCGATGTGCGGTGGCTCCGCCAGCACCATGAGCGGCTGCTCGGCGCGGACCTCCCGAGCCGGTCCCCACTCCGCGGCGACCTCGTCCCACAGCGCCAGCACCTGCTCGGTCGGGCCGACCAGCGAGGAGCACACCCGGCGGCGGCGCAGCGCGCGGTCGGCGAAGGCGCGCATCGCGTCCAGCCCGCCGCGCAGCGGGATCAGGTTCGCCCCGGAGAAGCACATCCCGGACAGCTTGCTGCCGTAGCCCCACAGCTCACCGCCGAGGCGCAGCGGGTGGATGCCCGCCTCCTCGACGCGCGCGGCGACCATGCAGGTCGCGACCGGAGCGGAATCCAGCACGGAGCGGACCAGCATCGCGTCCCGCTCCTCCAACAGCCGTGCACCGGCGAGCTTGAGCACCTGCCAAGACTGCCAGAAACGCCTGCCGCGCAACTCCCCTGTCCGGGACGCACCACACCCGGAGAGCCTGCGCTCACCCATTCGGAGTAGTCCAGCGGGAGGGGCCGCCCGAGGCCCGATCGCCCGGGCCCGGGACGCAGCCGATCGGCCGACCCCGAACCGGGGACGGCCGATGCCGCGGGCTCAACCGACCGTCACGACGGGCGCGTCACCGCCGGTGGGCTCCATGTCCTCGGCGATGCGCATGGCCTCCTCGATCAACGTCTCGACGATCTTGTGCTCGGGCACGGTCTTGATGACCTCGCCCTTGACGAAGATCTGCCCCTTGCCGTTGCCGGAGGCCACCCCCAGGTCCGCCTCGCGGGCCTCCCCCGGCCCATTGACGACGCAGCCCATCACCGCGACGCGCAGCGGCACCTCCATGCCCTCCAGCCCGGCGGTCACCTCGTCGGCGAGCTTGTAGACGTCGACCTGGGCGCGGCCGCAGGACGGGCAGGAGACGATCTCCAGCCTGCGCGGGCGCAGGTTCAGCGACTGCAGGATCTGCGCGCCGACCTTGATCTCCTCAACCGGCGGCGCGGACAGCGAGACCCGGATGGTGTCGCCGATGCCCTGCCGCAGCAGCGCGCCGAAGGCGACCGCCGACTTGATGGTGCCCTGGAAGGCCGGACCGGCCTCGGTGACACCGAGGTGCAGCGGGTAGTCGCACTGCTCGGCCAGGATCTCGTAGGCGCGCACCATCACGACCGGGTCGTTGTGCTTGACCGAGATCTTCAGGTCGTGGAAGTCGTGCTCGGCGAACAGGCTCGCCTCCCACAGCGCCGACTCGGCCAGCGCCTCCGGGGTGGCCTTGCCGTGCTTCTGCATCAGCCGCGGGTCCAGCGAACCGGCGTTGACGCCGATCCGGATCGGCGTGCCGTGGTCCTTGGCGGCCTGCGCGATCTCCTTGACCTTGTCGTCGAACTTCTTGATGTTGCCCGGGTTGACCCGCACCGCCGCGCACCCGGCCTCGATCGCCGCGAACACGTACTTCGGCTGGAAGTGGATGTCGGCGATGACCGGGATCTTGGACTTCTGCGCGATCGCGGGCAGCGCCTCGGCGTCGTCGGCGCTGGGGCAGGCCACCCGGACGATGTCGCAACCGGCGGCGGTGAGCTCGGCGATCTGCTGCAGCGTGCTGTTGATGTCCGCGGTGACGGTCGTGGTCATGCTCTGCACGGAGATGGGCGACTCGCTGCCCACTCCGACCGCCCCGACCTGCAACTGCCGGGTCTTGCGCCGTTCCGCGAGCACCGGAGCGGGAGCCGCGGGCATGCCCAGATCGACGGTCATCGAATCCTCTCCACCTCTTCTGGTGTTCTTCGGCGGCTGCCACCGCCCCGCACCACGATACCGGCGAGGCTTCATCCGGCCGGACGTCACGGTGGTAGGACGGATCACGTTGGGTGATCACCACCGGCCGTCGAGATCGCGTTCAGCTCAGATCCACCCGGTGCCCACCACCCGTTCGCGGTCGCACCGGTCCCCGCCGTCGGCGCCGCCGACCGCGCTTCTGCCCCACCGCAAGCCGTCACCCGACCGGGTCCAGGTGGGCCCAACCCGCCTGGACCAACGCGGACCCGGCGCTCAGAACAGCGTGACCGGGTTCACCACGTCCGCGACCAGGACCAGCAGCGAGTACGCGATGAACACCAGGCTGATCGCGTAGGCCAGCGGCATCAGCCGGGCCGTGTCGAACGGGCCCGGGTCCGGCCGCCGGACCAGCTTGGCGAAGCCGCGCCGGATCGACTCCCACAGCGCACCGGCGATGTGGCCGCCGTCCAGCGGCAGCAGCGGCAGCATGTTGAACACGAACAGCGAGAGGTTGACCCCGGCCAGTAGGTTGAACATCAGCATGATCCGGCCGTCCACGGTGATCTCGTCCGAGGACAGCACCTCGCCGCCGAGGCGGCTGGCGCCGACGATGCCCACCGGCGAGTCCTGGTGCCGTTCGCCGCCGAAGATCGCCGAGACCAGGTCCGGCACCCGCTGCGGCAGCTCGATGACCTTCTGCGCGGTGAGGCTGACGAACCCGCCGATGGTGTTCACCACACCACCGATGTCCTGCTTGACCAGCACCTGCGTCGGGCTCAGCCCGAGGAAGCCGACCGTCTCGTACTCGCTGGGCGAGTCCAGCTTCGGCATCTGGTTCTGCATCAGGTCCGGGGTCAGCGTGATCCGCTGCCCGGCGCGCTCGACGACCACCGGCACCGGCCCGGTCGACTGGCGGATGGCCAGCTGCAGCTCAGCCCAGGTGGCGTAGGTCCGGCCGCCGAACTCCACGATCCGGTCGCCGGCCTGGAACCCCGCTTCCGCCGCCGGGGTCTGCTTCGCACCGGGCGGGCAGACCTCCTTGTTCGGCGCGTCGGCGGGCAGCACGCACTCGCTGACCGCAGCGACCGTGGTGGTCGGGGTGTAGAGGCCGTGGCCCATCAGGATCG
This sequence comes from Saccharopolyspora sp. NPDC000359, assembly GCF_040300525.1. Taxonomy (NCBI): domain Bacteria; kingdom Bacillati; phylum Actinomycetota; class Actinomycetes; order Pseudonocardiales; family Pseudonocardiaceae; genus Saccharopolyspora; species Saccharopolyspora sp. NPDC000359. The sequence goes on from NZ_JBEPDU010000027.1 coordinate 50,326, forward strand.
CGGCGAAGATGCCGACCGCCAGGATGAGGTTCATCACCGGCCCGGCCATCATCACGACGACCCGCTTCCACGGGCTGCGCTGGTAGAACTGCCGGTGCTCGTCCTCGGGGGTGATCTCCTCGGCGGACATCTGCCGGGCGTCCTCGACCATCGCCCGGAACGGGGAGGAGGAGCGGGTGCGCCCGTACTTCTCGTCTTTCTTCGGCGGGAACATGCCGATCATCCGGATGTAGCCGCCGAAGGGGATCAGCTTGACGCCGTACTCGGTCTCGCCCTTCTTGCGCGACCAGACGGTGCGGCCGAAGCCGACCATGTACTGGGTGACCTTGATCCCGAACAGCTTCGCCGCCGCCAGGTGGCCCAGCTCGTGCCACGCGATGGAGAACAGCAGCCCGAAGAAGAAGATCAAGATGCCAATGACGACCAGCATCCGCTATTCCGCCTTCCCCGTGGCCACCAGCTCGTTCGCCCTGGTCCGCGCCCAGTCCTCGGCCGCGAAGACCTCGTCCAAGCTCGCCGGTGCGAACCGCCACTGGTCGGCCTCGGCGAGCACGTCATCCACAGTCTGCACGATCCCGGTGAAGCCGAACCGACCGTCCACGAAAGCCGCCAGCGCCTCCTCGTTGGCCGCGTTGTAGATAGCGGGCAGGCAGCCACCGGCGGACCCGGCCGCGCGCGCCAGCTCGATGGCCGGGAACGCCTCGTCGTCGACCGGTTCGAAGGTCCACTCCTGCGCCTGGGAGAAGTCCAGCGCCGGGGCGGCCCCGGGGACCCGGCGCGGCCACTCCAGGCTCATCGCGATCGGGATCCGCATGTTCGGCGGGCTGGCCTGGGCGATCGTGGAGCCGTCCAGGTAGGTGACCATCGAGTGCACGATGGACTGCGGGTGCACCGCCACCTCGATTCGGTCGTAGTCGATGCCGAACAGCAGGTGCGCCTCGATCAGCTCCAGGCCCTTGTTCACCAGGGTCGCCGAGTTGATGGTGACCACGTTGCCCATCGACCAGGTCGGGTGGGCCAGCGCCTGCTGCACCGTGACGTCGACCAGCTCGTCGCGCTTGCGGCCGCGGAACGGCCCGCCGGAGGCGGTCAACACCAGCTTCTCGACCTCCTCGGAGCGCCCGCCGAGCAGGCACTGCGCGAGCGCCGAGTGCTCGGAGTCGACCGGCACGATCTGCCCGGGCGCGGCCTTGTCCAGCACCAGCGAACCGCCCGCGATCAGCGATTCCTTGTTCGCCAGCGCCAGCTGGGCACCGGTGGCCAGCGCGGCCAGGGTGGGCTTGAGGCCGCGGGAGCCGTCGACGCCGTTGAGCACCACGTCGGCGGGGGCCGCCTCGATGAGCTCGGTCACCGCGTCCGGCCCGACCAGCAGCCTGGGCAGCGGGAACTCACCGGCGGCGTAGCCGCGTCGCTGGGCCTCGGCGCGCAGGGCGAGCTGGACGTCTTCGGCGGCGGAGCCCTTGGCGACCGCGACGACCGGGACCTGGAACTCCAGCGCCTGCGCGGCCAGCGCCTGCGGGTCGCTGCCGCCCGCGGCAAGCCCGGCGACCCGGAAGCGGTCCGGGTTCTGCCGCATCACGTCCAGCGCCTGGGTGCCGATGGATCCGGTCGAGCCGAGCACCAGGACGGTGCGGGCGCCGGGAGCGCTCTGTTTCGGGGTATCGGCGTGCATCGCCGCCATTGTCCCTGAAGCAGGTGAGGGTAGGTCGCTCGCGGTGCACAAATCACCATCCGGGGTCACGATTCGGCCATAGGACGTTGCACGGAGGAGGTCGGCCATGGGAATCATCGGATGGATCGTTCTCGGGCTCATCGTGGGCGCGCTGGCCAAGCTGATCATGCCTGGCAAGGACCCCGGTGGGATTCTCGTCACGATGCTGCTGGGGGTCGTCGGCGCCTTCGTCGGCGGCCTGATCGGCAACTGGATCTTCGGGGTGGGCATCGACCGGTTCTGGTCGCTGAGCACCTGGATCCTGGCGATCGTCGGGTCGCTGATCGTGCTGGGCATCTACCGGGCGATCGTCGGCCGCAAGTCGGTCACGCGCGGTTGACCGCGCGCCGGGGTGCCGCGGAAGACGCTTCCGCGGCACCCTTTTCGCTGCTCGCGCCGAGACGGGCGGACGCCACCGCGTCGATGGGGTGTGCGAGGATGGGGCGTGTGGATCGCCGGTCGGTGGTTCGCGCTTCGAGCATCATCATCCGGCCCGCGCGGCCGGACGTGGTACCAGGAGGGGAACGTGGCGAGCACCGAGCTGGAGAAGAAGCCCAGCCAGGCCATCGACCCGGCCGATGAACCGTCGGTCGAGTGGGGCTGGCACGGCGGTTTCCCGAAGGCGACGCAGGTCGCGGGTTGGTTCTCCGTCTTCGCGTGCCTGATCATGCTGGTCGGCAACCACCAGGGCATCCTCAGCGGCGGCGGCCAGTTCAAGATCGAGGACGTCTGGCTGGTCATCATCGCGGCCGTGCTGGTCATCGGCCTGCTGATCGACCTGCGCCGCAAGAAGACCGCCTGGCGCCGCTGACCCCAGAGCACGAGAACGCCGCCCCCGGGTTCCCCCGGAGGCGGCGTTCTTGCGTTCGGGCTGAACCCCCCGTGCCCCGCGCCCCGTGTTGCAGGTGTCGTGAGTGCACGACAACCGCGCCCTCGCACTCACGACACCAAACGTGGGTCGTGAGTGCGTAACAGTGTTCGAACACTGTTACGCACTCACGACCAGACCTCAGACGGTGATGCCGGTGAGGACCGTGACGTGCTCCTGGGTCAGGTCGAGCATCGCTGCGTGCACGCCCTCGCGGCCCACGCCGGACTCCTTGACCCCGCCGTAGGGCATCTGGTCGGCCCGGAAGCTCGGCACGTCGCCGATGACCACCCCGCCGACCTCCAGCTCCGCCGCGGCGCGGAAGGCCAGCTGCAGGTCGCGGGTGAACACCCCGGCCTGCAGGCCGTAGCGGGAGGCGTTGACCCGCTCGAACGCCTCGTCCACCGAGTCCACCGGCGCCAGAACCAGCAGCGGGCCGAAGACCTCCTCGCAGGAGACCTTGGCGTCCTCCGGGACCCCGGCGAGCACGGTCGGGGCGAAGGTGGCCCCCTCGCGGGTGCCGCCGGTGAGCACCTCGGCGCCCGCCTCGACGGCCTCGCCGACCCACGCCTCCAGGCGCTCGGCGGCGTCCTCGTTGATCATCGGGCCGACCTTGGTCGCCGGGTCCTTCGGGTCCCCGGTGACCTGCGCCTCGACCGCCTTCACCACGCGGGCGGCCAGCTCGTCGTAGACGTCGCGGTGGGCGTAGACGCGCTGCACCGAGATGCAGGACTGCCCCGCCTGGTACATCGCGAAGGTCGCGATCCGGTCCGCGGCGAAGTCCAGGTCCGGCCAGGTGGGGTCGACGACCACCGCGGCGTTGCCGCCGAGCTCGAGGGTCACGTGCTTGCGCGGCGCGGCGTCGCGGATGCCCCAGCCGACCGGGCCGGACCCGGTGAAGGAGACCACCGGCAGCCGCGGGTCGGCGACCAGCTCGGCGGCCTTGTCGTTGCTGGTGGTCAGCACCGACCAGGAACCGGCGGGCAGCTCGGTCTCGGCCAGGACCTCACCCAGCACCAGCGCGGACAGCGGCGTCTTCGGCGCGGGCTTGAGCACGATCGGCGCGCCGACCGCCAGCGCCGGGGCGACCTTGTGCGCGACCAGGTTGAGCGGGAAGTTGAACGGGGCGATGCCGAGCACGGGTCCGCGCGGGACGCGGCGGACCAGCGCCATCCGGCCGGTGCCGCCGGGATCGGTGTCCAGCCGCTGCAGGTCGCCGGAGAACCGGCGGGCCTCCTCCGCGCCCCACCGGAAGGTGGAGACAGCGCGGGCGACCTCGCCGCGGGCCCAGCTGATCGGTTTGCCGTTCTCGGCGGTGATCAGCTGCGCGATCTCCTCGGCCCGCTCCTCGAGCCGCCGGGTCACGTGGTCGAGCGCGGCCGCGCGCACGTGCGCGGGCGCGGTGGCGAACTCGCGGCGCACGGCGTCGGCGGCGGCCACCGCGCGCTCCACGTCGGCGTCGGTGGCGTAGCACGTGGTGGCGACCGACGTGCCGTCGTAGGGGTGCCGCACCTCGAACGTGGCGTCGCTGGTGACCCGCTCGCCCGCGACCCAGTTCCCGATGACCGATGACATCGGCTGCCTCCTGTCGTATCCGATCCTGCCCAGACGCTACGACCGCCGCCGATCACCGAGCACTGCCAATCCGTACACCGGCGCCGCCGGTGCTGTCCAAACCGTCACGGCTCGCGGGCGAACGCCGCGCAGTCCGGGCAGTCGTCGAGATAGCGGTGGCGGCACTCGGCGGTGTGCTGGAGGAAGGTGATGGCCGCCTGCCTGCTGGCCACCTCGCGCTCGAGCTCGGCGATCTTCGCCTTGACCACCGCCTGCGCGGTCTCCTTCACCGGGACCGTGGCCGCGGTGATCTCGGGCAGGGACAGCCCGACCCGCCGCAGCTTGAGCACGGTGCGCGCCTGCTCCAGCGCTTCGTCGTCGTACACCCGGTAGCCCTTGCTGTCGCGGCGCACCACGAGGGCGCCGACGTCCTCCCAGTGGCGCAGCACGTGGGTCTCGACCCCGAGCTGGCGGGCCACTTCACCGATCGTCCGCACCTCGACCTTGCCTTCATGCCGACCTGAACCCATAGCGTCCCCAGCATGACCGAATCCGCAGGCACTCCCCCGAACCTGGTCCTGGTCACCGGCGCGGCGGGCAACCTCGGGCGGGAGGTCGTCGACCTGCTCGCCGCACGCGGCACCCGGGTGCGGTGCCTCGACCGCCACCCGGTGGCCGAACGCCCCGGCGTCGAGCCGGTGGTGGGCGACCTGACCGATCCCGAGGTGCTGCGCGCCGCGCTGACCGGCGTCGATGCCGTTCTCCTGGTCTGGCCGCTGCTCTCCGCCGCCCCGGCGCAGGCCGTGGTGGCGGAGCTGGTCCGCGCGGCCCCGCGCGTCGTCCACCTCTCGTCCTCGGCAGTCGAGGACGATCGTGCCCGGCAGACGGACCCGATCGTCCAGGTGCACGCAGACCTGGAGTCGATGCTCACCGGCGCCGGGCTGCGCCCCGTGGTGCTGCGCAGCGACACCATGGCCTCCAACGTCCGCGGCTGGGCCGCGCAGCTCCGGGCGGGCGACGTCGTGGCTGGGCCGGACATCGCGCGCACACCGGTGGTCGACGAGCGCGACGTCGCGGCGGCTGCGGTGAGCGTCCTGCTCGCCGGGGACGACGGCAACGGGCCGCACGTGCTCACCGGCCCTGAGGTGCTCAGCCGTGCCGACCAGGTCGCGCTCCTCGGCGCGGCGCTCGGACGCCGGTTGCGCTTCGAGCCGGTTCCGACCGATCTCGCGCGCTCGCGGATGCTCGCCGATGGCCGCCCCGAAGCGCTGGTGGAGGCGCTGATCGCCGCCGCTGAGCACCGGCTGGAGTTGACCCGCACCACCGACTGCGTGCAACGGCTCACCGGCCGCCCGCCCCGGACGTTCGCGCAGTGGGCCGCTGACCACGCCGCCGAGTTCCAGCTGGGTGGCCCGTGAGCGCACGGACCACCCAGCGCGCTCAGCTGTGGCTGTGCATCACGTGCTTGATGCGGGTGTAGTCCTCGAAGCCGTAGCGGGAGAGGTCCTTGCCGTAGCCCGAGTGCTTGAAGCCGCCGTGCGGCATCTCCGCAACCAGGACCATGTGCGTGTTCACCCACACGCAGCCGAAGTCCAGGTCCGCCGTGAAGCGCTGGGCCCGGCCGTGGTCGCGGGTCCACACGCTGGAGGCCAGCGCGTAGTTGACGCCGTTGGCCATGCTCAGGGCCGCCGCCTCGTCGGCGAACGGCTGGACGGTGAGCACCGGGCCGAAGACCTCCTCCTGCACCACCTCGTCGTCCTGGCGGACGCCCGCCAGCACCGTCGGCGCGAAGAAGCAGCCCTCCTCCCCGATCCGCTCACCGCCGACGAGCACCTGGGCGTGCTCGGGCAGGCGGCCGATGATGCCCTGCACCCGCTCCAGCTGCGCGGCGTTGTTCAGCGGCCCCAGGTCGGCGTCCACATCGGACGGTGGTCCGCAGCGCAGGGCGCGGACCTCCTCGACCAGCAGGCGGGCGAACTCCTCGGCGACGGACTGCTCCACCAGCACGCGGGTCGCCGCCGTGCAGTCCTGCCCGGCGTTGAAGGTGCCCGCCGCCGCGATGCCCGCAGCCGCGGCGCGCAGGTCCGCGTCGGCGAACACCAGCGCGGGCGCCTTGCCACCCAGCTCCAGGTGCACCCGCTTGACGTCCTCCGCCGCCGCGGCGGCGACCTGCCGCCCGGCCCGGGTGGAGCCGGTGATCGACACCATGGCGGCGGCGGAGTTCGCGATCACGGCCTGCCCGGTCTCCCGGTCGCCGCACACCACGTTGAGCACGCCCGGCGGCAGGACTCCCGCCGCCACCTCGGCAAGCAGCACCGCGGACACCGGCGTGGTGTCGGCGGGCTTGAGCACCACGGTGTTGCCCGCCGCGATCGCCGGGGCGATCTTCCACACCGCCATCAGCAGCGGGTAGTTCCAGGGCGCGACCTGCCCGACCACGCCGACCGGCTCGCGCCGCACGTACGAGGTGTGCTCGGGCGCGTACTCGGCGGCGGCGGTGCCCTCCAGCACGCGCGCCGCCCCGGCGAAGAACCGGATCTGGTCGATGGAGGCATCCACCTCCTCGCTGCGGGTGGTCGCCACCGGCTTGCCGGTGTTGTCCACCTCCGCCGCGACGAACTCCTCGGCGCGGCGCTCGACCTCGTCGGCCAGCTGCAGCAGCAGCCGCTGCCGGGTCGCGGGCGTGCTGCGCCGCCACCCGGCGAAGGCACGCCGGGCCGCCTCGTAGGCCGCCTCGACGTCCTCAGTGGACGAAAGCGGCGCGGTGCCGAACACCTTCCCGGTGCAGGGGTCGACCAGGTCGGTGGTGAGCCCGCCGCGGGCGTCCACCGCGCGGCCGTCGATGATGTTGCGGATCTGGCGCATCAGCGTCCTCCGGGCAGGATGCAGAGCAGGTCGTAGAGCACGTGCGCGGCGGCGATGCCGGTGATCTCGGCGTGGTCGTAGGCCGGGGCGACCTCCACCAGGTCGGCGCCGACCACGTTGAGGTCGGTCAGCCCCCGCACCACCTCCAGCAGCTCGCGGCTGGACAGCCCACCGGCCTCCGGCGTCCCGGTGCCCGGCGCGAACGCCGGGTCCAGCACGTCGATGTCGATGGACAGGTACACCGGCCGCGACCCGAGGCGGGCCCGGATGCGCTCGATGATGGTGTCCAGCGGGGTCCGGGCGAACTCCCGGCTGTGCACCGCCGCGAAGCCCATCCGCTCGCTCTCGTCCAGGTCGAGCTTCGAGTACAGCGGGCCGCGCAGCCCGACGTGCATGGAGTGCTCGAAGTCGATCAGGCCCTCCTCGGCGGCGCGGCGGAACGGGGTGCCGTGCGTGTGCGGCGCGCCGAAGTAGGTGTCCCAGGTGTCCAGGTGCGCGTCGAAGTGCAGCACCGCGATCGGCCCGTGCCGCTCGTGCTGCACCCGCAGCAGCGGCAGCGCGATCGTGTGGTCGCCGCCGATGGTCAGCAGCGTGCGGCGGGTGCCGGACAGCTCGCGGGCGCTGCTCTCGATGGTGCTGATCGCCTCGTCGATGTCGAACGGGTTCACCCCGACGTCACCGGCGTCGGCCACCTGCCGCGCGGCGAACGGTTCGGCGTCCAGCGCCGGGTTGTACGGCCGCAGCAGCCGGGAGCTCTGCCGCACGTGGTTGGGGCCGAACCGGGCGCCAGGCCGGTAGCTGACGCCGGTGTCGAAGGGCACCCCCCAGAGCAGCACGTCGGCATCTGGCACGTCGGTGAGCCGGGGCAGCCGCGCGAACGTGGTGTCCCCGCCGTAGCGCGGCACGCGCGTGGCGTCGACCGGACCGATCGGGTGGTTCATGCTCGTTCCTCCAGTACTTCCCGGGCTCAGCCCTCAGCCGCCAGGATCTCCGCGGCCGTGCGCTTCCCGGACTCGATCGCGCCGTCGATGAAGGCCCGCCAGCGGCGGGCGGTGTGCGAACCGCTGAAGTGCACCCGGCCCTCGGCCCGGCCCACGCACAGCTCGTACTTGGCGAACTGCCCGGCGCGGAACGTCGCCCAGGTGCCCTTGGAGTACTCGTCGTGCACCCAGGCGTGCGAGTGCGCGTCGAGGACCTCGGCCTCCGGCGCGAACTCCCGCACCGCGCGCTGCACGTCGGCGAGGTCGTCGGCGTCCACGCGGTCGTGCTCCGGGGCGAAGCAGACCAGCACCACACCTCGGTCGGTGGTCTTCATCGCGCCGACGTAGTCGAAGCTGGTACCCCAGCCGAACCCGCTGATGTCCTCCGGCACGTTGCGCGCCAGCGCCCAGATCTTCTGGCCCTGCCCGGCGTGGTTCTCCCGGGAGATCGCCAGCTTGTCCGCGGGCAGCGCCGGGGAGAACTCGATGTCCTGCCACACGCCGACCGGCGTGGTCATGACCACGCGGTCCGCGCGCACCACCCCGCCTTCGTAGGTGACGGTGACGCCCTCGTCGTCGGCCTCGACCGCGCGCACCGGGCTGGACAGCCGCAGCTGCGCACCACCGTCGTCGCGGATCGCCCGCGCCAGCGACGCGGTGCCGTCGACGAAGGTGTGGCCCAGCACGCTGGCCTGCACCATGCCCCACAGCGAACTGTCCATCGAGGAGCACCAGCGCAGGATGTCCAGCGCCGAACCGGTGTCCTCGCTGGCGTTGGCGCAGCCGCAGAACCAGGACATCATCAGCTCCTTGGCACCGCCGGTCAGCCCGGCGTCCTCCGCCCACTGCCGGATCGGCACGTCCAGGTCGGCGACGTCCTGCTCGGACAGCGGCCGCCGCGGGTCGAACCGGGACGCGTCGGTGATCAGCGCCCGCACCGCGCGCTCCAGCTGCTCGTACTCCTGCGGCGGCACCGGCAGCAGGGTGTCCAGCACCTCGCCGTGGTCGGACCAGGTCATCCGGGCGGGCAGCTCGCTGTCCTCGACCGCGATGCCGTAGCGCTGCACCTCGGCCCACACGTGCTCCTGCTGCGGCACGATCCAGGTGCCGCCCATCTCCAGCCCCACGCCGTCGAAGACGTCCGGCTGGTACCAGGTGGAGCCGCCGATCCGGTCCCGCGCCTCCAGGACCAGCACGTCCTTGCCCGCTTCGCGCAGGTCGCGGGCGGCGGTGAGCCCGGCGAAACCGGCGCCGATGACGACCACATCGCAACGTTGCATCGCACTTCCTCGTTCGTAGCTCGACAGGTCAGACGTTCGCGGTTGCCCGCACGTCGGGTTCGGTGGGCACCGGTTGCGGACTGCCGATGCCCAGCAGCAGGTAGCTGGCGGCGGTGGCCGCGGCCGCCAGCACGAAGCTCAGGTCGATGCCGCCGCTCAGCGCCAGCAGCGGCCCCTTGTACAGCGCGGTGTCCACCGCCAGCAGCCCGACCAGCGAGCCGACCGCCCACGCCGCGGCGGCACGCAGGTTCCAGCCGCCCGTGTACCAGTAGATGCCGCCCCGCGAGCGGCGGTTGTAGACCTGCAGCGCGTCCGGGTCGTAAGCGCCCCGGCACCGCACGAAGCCGATCAGGGTGATCACCGCCCACGGCGTGCCGACCGCGGTGAGCAACAGCACGAACGCGGTCACCGCGTCCTGGGCGTCCCAGGCGAAGTAGCCGAGGAAGACCAGCACCGTGGAGATCGCGGAGGTCAGGACGGTCGCCTTGACCCGCGACAGCGGCGGCACGATGGCATCCAGGTCCAGGCCCATGCTGTAGATCAGCACCCCGGCGTTGCCGATGGTGCCGAACACGCCGTTGAGCAGCAGCGGCAGCAGGAACCACAGCGGTGCGGCGGCGACCAGCGAACCGACGTAGTCGTCGGCGGCGCGGGAGGCGAAGGCGGTGAACGTACCGAACAGCTGCGGGATCAGCAGGCCGAGCAGCATCCCGGCGCAGGTCGCGCCGAACACCTCGCCCGCGGAGTGGCGGCGCGGCGAGACGTAGCGGCTGTAGTCGCCGAGCAGCGTGATGAACGCCATCGGGCCGCTGAGCCCGGCGGCCACCACGGACAGCGCCCAGGTCGGCCAGAAGTCGCCGAGCAGGTAGCCGGTGCCGGTCACCGGGCCGGTCTGGAACTGGTCGGCGTAGGCGAACACCCCGACCGCCATCAGCAGCACCGTGCCCAGCGCGACCCACTTGCTCAGCCTGGTCAGCAGCTGGTAGCCGAAGATCGCCACCAGCACCGACAGCACGGCCAGCACCGCGTAGGTGAGGCTGTGGCTGACCCCGTCGTCGGGCAGCCCGAACACCCGGTGCAGCGGGCCGACCACGGCCGCACCACCGGTCCACACCGTCAGCGCCGCGTACCCCAGCGACAGCAGCAGGCCGATGACCGAGCCGATCAACCGCCCGCGCACCCCGAAGTGGCCGCCGCTGCTGGTGGACAGGTTGGTGCCGGTACGGAAGGACACCAGCGCCAGCGGCGCGACCAGCAGGGTGCCCAGCAGCGTCCCGACGACCATCGAGCTCGCGGCGGGCCAGAACCCCAGGCCGAACGAGGCGGGCAACCAGCCGAAGATCACCACCCCGAGGCAGAGGTTCGAACCGAGCAGGATCCCGGCGATGTCCCGGGGCCGCCCGGTGCGGTCGGCGTCGGGGATGGTGTCCACGCCGTGCGTCTCGATGCTGACGGGCGCGGCCGGTCTGGGGTCTGGGGTCATCGTCGACCTCCTCAGCGGGGAACGGGATCCGGTGGCCGCGCGGCACCGGAACACAGCGTGGTCCCGGTCACCGCCCCGAGGAAGTCACCGATCCTCCGAAGTCCCCCACCACCGTTGGACGATCACACAACCCCCGCAGACGATCGTCCGACAGCCACCTCCCAACACGACCCCCACGAGGACCAGACCCCAGATCCCATCGAAATCGCACGAAACCCCGACACGCCCACAGCACGCCGACCAACGACACACCAGATACGCGCAGTTTCAACTGAAACTGCGACGAGCTCCCGACACACCAACGACATGCCGGGGCCACGACACACCGGGTGAGCACAGTTTCAATTGAAACTGTGAAAGACACCGACAGCACGTCCGACCAACGACACGCCGAATGGGCGCAGTTTCAACTGAAACCGCAAGGAGCTCCCGACACATCGACGGCGTGTCGGAGTCACGACACACCATTTGTGCACAGTTTCAATTGAAACTGTGGAGAGGTCCCGACACGCCGACGACATGTCCGGATGACGACACGCCGGGTGCGCACAGTTTTAATTGAAACTGCGAGGAGAAGCCGGCACATCGACGGTGTGTCGGGGTCACGACACACCATTTGTGCACAGTTTCAGTTGAAACTGTAAGGAAGTCCCGACACGCCGGCGGCGTGTTCGGGTGACGACACACCGGGTGGGTGCAGTTTCAATTGAAACTGCGGGGAGGGGGCGACACGCCGGCGGTGTGTCGGACGGTGCGGCGGGTGGGTGGGGCTTCGGGGGAGCTGGGTGCTTCGTGGGTCAGGACTGGTGGAGGGCTTTGAGGGCGAGGTAGAGGTCCACCCGGTCTGCTGTGGTGGAGAGGGTTCGACCGGTCAGCTCCTCCACGCGGCTCATGCGGTGGCGGAGGGTGTTGATGTGGACGTGGAGGCGTTGCGCCGCTTCCTGCCAGCGGCCGCCCGCGTCGAGGTACACCGCCAGGGACGGCAGGAGGTCGCTGCCGCGGCGTTCGTCGTGGTCGAGCACCGGGCCGAGCAGGGCGCGGGACGTCGCCGCCAACAACTCCGGGTCCTGCGCCGAGAGCAGCAGCGCCGGGCTGCTCAGCTGCTCGTGCGTCATCCAGCCGCGCTCGCTGCGCGAGGACACCGCTTCCGCCGCGTGCGCCGCCTGCAGCAGGCTCACCCGCAGCTCCGCGGCGGTGCCGGGCTTGCCGACACCGACGTGCACGCCGGTCATCGCGTCGTGGATCCGCCGCGCCAGCTCCGCCGTGCTGTCCGGCACCCGCGCGAACGCGACGACGTCGCTGCCGCGCTGCGCCGCCACGCCGTCGGTGCCCAGCAGGTCCCCGAGCCGCAGCGCCACGGCGTCCGGGCTCGCCGTCCGCACCACGACCGCGGCGAGCGGACCGTCCGGCGGCAGCCCGAGCGAGTGCAGCCGGGTGCGGATGGTGTCGATCCCGACCGCTCCGCTGTGGACCCATTCGAAAAGCTCCCACGCGTAGCGCAGTTCAGTCGCGCGGACCGCCCGGGTGCGCTCGATCTCCAACGCGATGAACGGCATCGCCTGCACCACGGCGGCCTGCTGCTCGACGTCGAGCTCCTCGGTCGGCCGGGGCAGCAGCAGCTCCGCCTCGGCCAGGCCCTCACCCACCAGCGGCAACGGGTGGTTCGGCGTCGGCACCTCACCGGCCACCGGGCCGCCCGCGACGCGCACCGCCACCGGCTCGCCGAGCTGCCTGGCCAGCGTGCTGACCACGGTCCCGACACCCCGGTCGATCCGCAGCGCGGCCACGATCGCGTCGTGCTGCGCGAGGTGCCGGCGCAGCGGGCGTTCCCACTCCGCCCGCTTGGTGGTGACGAAGGCCTCCACGATCTGCAGGAACGCGACTTCGACGGGCACCACGAAGCAGGTCAGCCCGCGGTCGCGCGCGGCGTTCACGAACTCCTCGGGCACCTGCGTCTCCGGCGGCACCAGGCCGAATCCGACGGCGGCGACGTCGGCAGCGACGAGGTCGGCCACGAAGGCCTCCGCGGTGATCCCGGCGGTGCGCCACACCCCCGCGGTGAGCACCACCTCGCCGCCGCGCAGGAACCGCCCTGGTGCCTGGATCTCGATGGTGTGCACCCAGCGGATCGGCCGGTCGACCCGGCCGCGCACCCGCACCCGCAGGTCGAGTTCCGGCCGGTTCAGCAGATCTTCGACGAGCACCGCAGCACCTCCGTCACGCGCCGAGCACTTGCAGGGCCAGCCACAGCTCCGCGCGCACCCCGGGCTGGTCGAGGTCGCGGCCGAGCAGGTCCGCGACCTTGTGCACGCGGTTGCGCAGGGTGTGCCGGTGCACACCCAGCCGGTTCGCCGCCGGGTCCCACTGCCCGTGGTGCGCCAGCCAAGCGTGCAACGACCGCAGGAGCACGTCCTGGTCGCGGAGCGGTGCGAGCACGGCTTCGGCGAAGGCTTGCGCGTCGCCCTCGGGCACCAGGTCGAGCAAACCGCGCCCGGCCAGGTCGGCGAACCGCACCGCGGCATCACCGCGCTTGGCCACCTGCGCCGCCTGCTCGGCTTGCCGAAGGCCTTCGGCCAGGTCAGCCGTGGTGCACGGCTCGGACACTCCGACGGCGAGCCCGGGCTGGCCGGTGAGCCAGTCCAGCGCATCGTCGCCCGCCAGCCCCACGACCGCGTCGCCGCGCTCGGCCAGGTAGGCGGGCGCGCTCGGCTGGTCGGCGACCAACCTGGCCAGCAGCTCGTCCTGGTCGCGCGCCCCCTGCAGCACGACCACCCGGAACGGTTCCGGCGGGAGTTCGGCGTGCAGGTCCCCGAGCACGTCCTGCACCGGTTCGCCGCGCAGCATCAGCTCCAGGAAGCCCGCCCGCAGCCGCCGCCGCGCCGCGCCCAGCGCCTCGACCTGCTCCAGGGCGAGGGTCAGCAGCGACGCCGCCGAGTTGATCACGTGGTGGTCGGCGGTGCCGAACGGCCCGCTGCGGCCCACGACCAGGAACCCGCGCGCCCGGCCGCCCAGCGCCTGCATGCTCACTTCCTGGCCGCCGAGCGAGAACCCGGCCGCGGCCAGGCCCCGCTTCGCCCGCATCCTCTCCACTTCGGACGCCAACTGGCCCAGCCGGGACCCCGCCGCGACCGGCGCGCTGTGCAGCAGCCGACCACCGGGATCCAGCAGCAGCACCCAGGCGTCGAGCAGCCGCGCGAGCTTGCGCACCAGCGCGTTGACCCCTTTGGTGGTGCCCGCGGCCTGCGCGAGCTCGTGCTGGGCGCGGCTCGTGCGCCGCAGGCTCGCGTACTCGTCGGCGGCGACGGCGCGCGAAACCGCCTTGCTGATCGCGATGAACGGGGTCGGGCGGGGCACTTCGAGCAGCGGCAGCCCAGCGCGCTCGGCGGCTTCCACCAGCGCCGCGGGCACCGCCCGGTGGCTCAGCCCGACGCCGAAGCCGAGCCCCGCAGCCCCCACCGAGGTCAGCCGCTCGACCAGCCCGCCGCAGTCCGCGCCGCGCAGCGCCAGGCCGGTGGTGAGCAGCAGCTCGCCGCCTTCCAGGAACGGTGCCGGGTTGGCCAGCTCGCTGGTGTGCACCCAGGCGATCGGCCGGTCCAGCGCCTGCTCACCGGCCCGCGCGGTCAGCCCCAGCTCGCTGTCCGCGACCAGGTCGCGCAACGTCAGCGGCACCGACGACCTCCCGCCATTGTGTCCAACACCAGACCCCGAGTTAACCAGATCGTCACCTGTTCGGATCGGTGCCTCCCGCCGAGTCTGGTCCCAGACCAACACCACCAGGAGGCCCCGTGACCACCACCCAGGCGCGCGTGCTGCGCACCGAGATCCCCGGACCGAACTCCCGCGAGCTGCAGCGCCGCCGCGACGCGGCGGTGGCCGCCGGTGTGGCCAGCGTGCTGCCGGTCTACGTCACCGAGGCATCGGGCGGGGTGCTGCAGGACGTCGACGGGAACTCGCTGATCGACCTGGGCTCGGGCATCGCGGTCACCAACGTGGGCAACGCCGCCCCGGAGGTCGTCGAGCCGGTGCGCCGCCAGGTCGCCGAGTTCACCCACACCTGCTTCATGGTGACGCCCTACGAGAACTACCTGCAGGTCTGCGAGGAGCTCGCCGCGCTCACCCCCGGCGACCACGACAAGCGCAGCGCGCTGTTCAACTCCGGCGCCGAAGCGGTGGAGAACGCAGTCAAGATCGCGCGCCGGGCGACCGGTCGTTCCGCGGTCGTCGCCTTCGACCACGCCTACCACGGCCGCACCAACCTGACCATGGCGCTGACCGCGAAGTCCGTGCCCTACAAGCACGGCTTCGGCCCGTTCGCCCCGGAGGTCTACCGAGTGCCGATGTCCTACCCGGCGCGCGACGGCCGCCCCGGGGAGCAGGTCGCGCGGGAGGCGGTGGAGCGGATCGACAAGCAGCTCGGCGCCGACCAGGTGGCCGCGGTGCTGATCGAGCCGATCCAGGGCGAGGGCGGGTTCATCGAGCCCGCACCGGGTTTCCTGCCCGCGATCGCGCAGTGGTGCCGCGACAACGGCGTGCTGTTCGTCGCCGACGAGATCCAGACCGGGTTCTGCCGGACCGGCGCGTGGTTCGCCTGCGACCACGAGGACGTGGTGCCGGACCTGATCACCACCGCCAAGGGCATCGCCGGCGGCCTGCCGCTGGCGGCGGTCACCGGCCGCGCGGAGCTGATGGACGCGATGCCGCCGAGCAGCCTGGGCGGTACCTACGGTGGCAACCCGATCGCCTGCGCGGGCGCCCTCGGCGCGATCCGCGCGATGCGCGAGCAGGACCTGGCCGCTGCCGCGCGCGCCATCGGCGACCTGGCGATCCCCCGCCTGCGCGCGCTCGCCGAGGACACCGACGCGATCCTCGACGTGCGCGGTCGGGGCGCGATGATCGGCATCGAGTTCGTCAAGCCGGGCACCACCGAACCGGACCCGGAGACGACCGCGCGCATCGCCAAGGCCTGCCACGCGCAGGGCGTCGTGGTCCTGACCTGCGGGACCTACGGCAACGTGATCCGCCTGCTGCCGCCCCTGGTGATCGACCACGCCCTGCTGTCGGAAGGCCTGGCGGTCCTGGAGGGGGCGATCCGCGAGCACGCCCGGTGATGGACCGGGCCGCGGGCGCTCCTGCCGGGTAGCCGCGCCCGCGGCCCACCCCACACCACCGGGCCCGGGGATTCACCCCACTACCGCGTGACGGAGCTTGATCCGCGCGTTGCGCTGGGCCCAGCATGTCGCCCGTGAGGAACGCGGAGTGCACCGAGATCACCGCCGACGGGGAGATGCGCATCACCCTGCCCCGGGCGATCATGCGGGCGGCTGGCATCGAACCCGGGATGCCGCTGGTCGCCTACGAGGAGGACGGGCAGATCGTCGTCGAGATGCGACCGGCGGCCTGGACCGGGATGCCGGCGTTGCGCGGTGAACCGGTGGGCGCCGAAGGGCTCGCGTGACCGCAGCCAGGCCCGGACCCGAGCCCGTCAGCGCAGCGGGTGCCGGTCGAAGAAGTCGAGGATGACCGGGGTCGCGTCCAGCACGGCCGGTTCGTCCGAGTCCGGGTTCGGGTGGGTGCTCGGCCAGTCGTGGCCCAAGCCCGCCACCCGGTAGTGCTGGACCGAGCTGCCCCGCTCGCAGCCCCGCCAGGTGCTGACCCGCACCCCCTCGCCGTGGTCGCGGACCACGGGCTCGGCCGCGCAGTCGTTGCGCTCGGCCCAGGAAGCCAGCCACTCCGGGATCGGCGGCAAGCCCTTGTCCGGGTTGCCGTGGTACGGGATCGTGCTGTCCGCGGTGCCGTGGAAGTCCAGGACCGGTGCCGCCCGGCCTGGACCGCAGTCCCCGCCCTGCGGGTAGAACGCGCCCGAGACCGGCGCGAACGCGGCGATCCGCTCGCTCATCCGGCAAGCCAGCACGCCGGTGAAGCCACCGCCGTTCGACTTGCCCGCCGCGTAGATGCGCCGGGGGTCGACGCAGAACTCGCGCTGCAGCTCGTCGAGCAGGTCGCTGGTGAACAGCACGTCGTCGACGTCCGCCGAGTACGGCGCGCCCTGCCAGGCGGTTTCACCGTCGGTGCCGACGACGCCCTGCGGGTACACCGCGAGCACCCCGGTCCCGGAGAACTCGGAGAGCTCCTCCTGGTACTCCGACGTGCGCTTGTGACCGTGGAACGACAGCACCAACCTGGTCGGCTGCGCGGGCCGGTAGTCCTGCGGGACGTGCACCAGGTAGCTGCGGGTGGTGCCGCCGGAGTCGATCGTGCGGGTCTGCGACGTCCCCGGTGGCACGGGCGACGGGCTGCCGCACCCCGTGGACCGCACCGGGTGGTCGACCACCCCCGGTGGCGCGGCCTGCGCGGGCACCCCGCTCAGCACCACGGCCCCGATGGCGGCCAGCACGGCCCCCACCCACCTGCGCCGGACAACTCCTGCTCCACCACAAGGCATCGTCGCCTCCTGATCCCAGCCACCAACGGCAGCAGGATCATGGAGCACTGATCACCCAGCAGTCACCATTGTGTTCATTGCGTTCACAACTGCCACCTGGGCATCAGGGGCAGCAGCTCACTCCTCCGCGGCGAGCTGGCCGCAGGCGGCGGCGATCTCCTGGCCACGGGTGTCGCGGACCGTGCAGGGCACGCCCGCCTCGCGGACGCGGCGGACGAACTCGCGCTCCACCGGCTTCGGGCTGGCGTCCCACTTGCTGCCCGGCGTCGGGTTCAGCGGGATCAGGTTCACGTGCGCGTACTGGCCGAGGTGCCGGTGCAGCAGCTTGCCCAGCAGGTCGGCCCGCCATGGCTGGTCGTTGACGTCGCGGATCAGCGCGTACTCGATGGAAACGCGGCGCCCGGTGTGGTCGGCGTAGCCGCGCGCGGCCTCCAGGACCTCGGCGACCTTCCAGCGGTTGTTCACCGGGACCAGGGTGTCGCGCAGCTCGTCGTCCGGGGTGTGCAGCGACACCGCCAGCGTCACGTGCAGGCCCTCCGCGGTCATCTTCCGGATCGCCGGGACGAGCCCCACCGTCGACACCGTCACCGAGCGCTGCGAGAGCCCCAGGCCCTCCGGCGCCGGGTCACAGATGCGGTGCACCGCGTTGATCACCCGGCGGTAGTTCGCCAGCGGCTCGCCCATGCCCATGAACACCACGTTGGACAGCCGCCCAGCCCCACCGGGGACCTCGCCGTCGCGCATCGCGGCGGCCGCCGAGCGCACCTGGTCGACGATCTCGGCGGTCGACAGGTTGCGCTGCAGACCGCCCTGGCCGGTGGCGCAGAACGGGCAGGCCATGCCGCAGCCCGCCTGGCTGGAGATGCAGACCGTGGCGCGGTCCGGGTAGCGCATCAGCACGCTCTCCAGCAAGGTGCCGTCATGAGCGCGCCAGAGCGTCTTGCGGGTCGTGCCCTCGTCGGTGACGAGGTTGCGGACCTCGGTGAGCAGCGGCGGCAGCAGGCCTTCGCCGAGCTTGGCGCGGCTGGCGGCCGGGATGTCGGTCATCGACTCGACGTCGGCGTTGAGCCGGCCGAAGTAGTGGTGCGCCAGCTGCTTGGCGCGGAACGGCTTCTCGCCCAGCTCGACGACGGCGGCCTTCCGCTCGTCGGCGGAGAGGTCGGCGAGGTGCCGCGGGGGCATGCCGCGGCGCGGGGCGTCGAAGACGAGAGGCAGGGAAGTCGCAGACATAGCGCCCACCATCCTCCCACGCCCGGTGACGACCTTGGTGGCGGCGGTCGCTCGCGGTATGGTTTTCGTCGTGGCGAAAACCAGGTCCGCACGCATCCGAAACTCATCTCTCGCCGCAGCGGCGTCCCTGCTGCTCACCGCGGCCTGCGGAACCGGTTTCAGCCAGCCCGACGACGGGCGCAAGCAGGTCGTCACCACGTTCACCGTGATCGCCGACATGGCCCGCAACGTGGCTGGCGACGCGATCGCGGTGGAGTCGATCACCAAGCCGGGCACCGAGGTCCACGAGTACGAGCCGACCCCGAGCGATGTGCTCAAGGCGGCCAAGGCCGACCTGGTCCTGGACAACGGACTCGGCCTGGAGCGCTGGTTCGACAAGTTCGTGCAGCTCAGCGAGGCCGAGCACGTGACGCTGAGCAGCGGCGTCGAGCCGATCGCCATCCGGGGCGGCGAGTACCGGGGCAAGGCGAACCCGCACGCCTGGATGTCGCCGCGCACCGCGATGACCTACGTCGCCACCATCCGCGACGCGTTCACCCGACTCGACCCGGCGCACGCCGCGACCTTCCGCGCCAACGCCGACGCCTACCAGCAGCGGCTCGCCGAGATCGACCGGTACCTGCGCGAGGAGCTGGCGAGCCTGCCCGCCGAGCACCGCGCGCTGGTCACCTGCGAGGGCGCGTTCTCCTACCTGGCCCGCGACGCGGGGCTGCGCGAGGCGTACCTGTGGCCGGTCAACAGCGACTCGGAGGGCACGCCGCAGCAGATCAAGGCGACCACCGAGTTCGTCCGGGAGAACGGGGTCCCCACCGTGTTCTGCGAGTCCACCGTCAACGACAAGGCCCAGCAGCAGGTCGCGCGGGAGACCGGCGCGCGGCTGGGCGAGCAGCTCTACGTCGACTCGCTGTCCGGCCCGGACGGCCCGGTACCGACGTACCTGGACCTGCTGCGCCACGACGCCGAGGCGATCGTCGCCGGACTGCGGGGTGAGCGGTGAACCTCGCGATCAGCGCGCACCGGGTGACCGTCCACTACGGCGAGACGCTGGCGCTCGACGACGTGTCGGTGGAGATCACCCCGGGGCGGGTCTGCGGGCTGCTGGGCATGAACGGTTCCGGCAAGTCGACGCTGTTCAAGGCGTTGATGGGGCTGGTCCGCCCGGACTCCGGTGACATCCGACTGCTCGGCCGCGACCAGCGGCAGGCACGGCGGGACGGGTTGATCGCGTACGTGCCGCAGTCCGAGGCCGTCGACTGGACGTTCCCGGTGACCGTGGGCGACGTGGTGATGATGGGCCGCTACGGCCACCTCGGCCCCACCCGGCGCCCCAAGCAGCGGGACAAGGCCGCGGTCCGCAGCGCGCTGGAGCGCGTCGGGCTCACCGAGCTGGCCACCAACCCGATCGGCGCCCTGTCCGGTGGCCAGCGCAAGCGCGCGTTCGTCGCGCGCGGTATCGCGCAGGAGGCGCAACTGCTGTTCCTCGACGAGCCGTTCGCCGGGGTGGACAAGAAGTCGGAGGCGACCATCAGCGACCTGCTGCGCGCGCTGAGCGCCGAGGGCCGCACGGTGGTGATCTCCACCCACGACCTGGCCAGCGTCCCGGCGCTGTGCGACGAGGCGGTGCTGCTCCAGCAGCGGGTGATCGCGCACGGTCCGGTCGACGAGGTGCTGTCCCCGGAGACCCTGGCCCGCACCTTCGGCGTCGAAACCGCGGCGGAGTCCTCATGACCAGCACCGCGCGCCCGCCCTCCGAGGTCTCGACACAACTTCCATTGGGATCGCGTCGCACCGGGAGTGCGCTGACGGCGGAGGGGACCGAGTGACCGACATCCTCCAGTGGCTCGTCGAACCACTGCAGTTCGGCTTCATGCAGCGCGCCCTGCTGGTCAGCCTGGCCGCCGGACTGGTCTGCGCCGTGTTGTCCTGCTGGATCACGCTGATCGGCTGGTCCCTGCTCGGCGATGCCGTCTCGCACGCGGTGCTGCCCGGCGTGGTCCTCGCCTACGTGCTGGCCCTGCCGTTCTCGCTCGGCGCGTTCCTGTTCGGCACCCTCGCTGTCGGGTTGATCGCCGGTGTCCGCAACACCACCCGGTTGAAGGGCGATGCCGCGATCGGCGTGGTGTTCACCGGCCTGTTCGCGTTGGGGTTGGTGCTGGTCTCCCGCATCCCCAGCCAGGTCGACCTCAACCACATCCTGTTCGGCAACGTCCTCGGCGTCACCGACTCCGACATCCTGCAGGTGCTGGTGATCGCCGCGGTCGTGCTGGCCGTGGCACTGATCAAGCGCCGCGACCTCACGCTCTACGCCTTCGACCCAACCCACGCCCACGCGATCGGCCTCAACCCGCGACGGATCGGCGCGCTGCTGCTGACGATGTTGGCGCTGACCGTCGTCGTGGCACTGCAGGCCGTCGGCGTCATCCTGGTCACCGCGATGCTCATCACGCCGGGTGCCACTGCCTTCCTGCTGACCAAGCGCTTCCCGAAGATGCTCACGGTGGCGGCGGCGCTGTCGGTGTTCAGCAGCGTCCTGGGCACCTACCTGAGCTTCCACCTGGACACCTCGACCGGCGGCATGATCGTGGTCTGCCAGTCGGTGGTGTTCGGGCTGGTCCACCTCGCCGCGCCGGAGCAGGGCCTGGTCGCGCGGGCGGTGCGCCGCCGGGCCGGTGCAGCGCCCTGCGGTCGGCGTCTGACCAGCGATGGCGCGCGAACCACCTTCGAGGAGGCACCCCGGCCGCCCGTATCGTGAAAGCATGACGAGTATGGCCGAGCGTCCGTCGCCGTCCGTCGAGGACTACCTCCGGGCGATCTACGGGCTCAGCGAACGAGGCGTGCCCGTCACCAACGCAACCCTGACGCAGCGCCTCGGCCTGAGCCCCTCATCGGTGTCCGGCATGATCAACAAGCTGGACCAGCTCGGCCTCGTCACCCACGTCCGGTACCGCAGCGTCGAGCTGACCTCGGAGGGCCGCCGGCTGGCCCACGACGTGCTGCGCCGCCACCGGCTGATCGAGCTGTTCCTGGTCGAGGAGCTGGACTACAGCTGGGACGAGGTGCACCGCGAGGCCGACGCCCTGGAGCACGCGGTCTCCGACGAGCTCGTCGCGCACATCGCCGCCAAGCTCGGCAACCCCACCCACGACCCGCACGGCGATCCGATCCCGACCGCCGAGGGCTGGATGGAGGAGCCGCAGACCAAGCTGCTGGACCAGGTCGACCCCGGCACCGTCGGCACCATCGCGCGGGTCTGGGACACCGACTCTGAGCTGCTGCGCTACCTCACCGAGCACGGCATGACGCTGGGCTCGCGCATCGAGCTGGTGGAGCGCAAACCGTTCGGCGGGCCACTGGTGGTGCGGGTCGGCGAACCCCCGGAGGACGAAACGCACTTCGTGGGCAACGAGATCGCCGCGGCGCTATCGATCAGCGTGCACCGGTGAACCGTCGGTGAACCGCGAGCCGACCGAGCGCGCGGTCACCACCCGGGCGCGTTCCGGCTGCTCCGCGGGCTCCTCGCCGTAGATCTGCTCGGTCACCAGCCGACCGTGCAACTCGTCGGTCCGGTGCGCGCCCAGCACCGCGAGCAGCAGGTCGAACCGGCTGTCGGTCAACGCCACCGCCACGTAGCAGAACCCGGCCAGGCCGATGAACACCAACCCGGACACCCACACCACGGGCGCGTCCTGCACCAGGAACATCACCGCGAGGGCCAGCACCAGGGCGGACCCGAACGCCACGGCCCGGGCGATCGACACCTGCTTGAGCAGCGAGCGGAAGGCCGGGTACTGCTCGCACAACTGGCGCAGGATCCGGCTGCGCTCCCGGCGGTCCAGCTCGGCAAGCCGGCTCAGGCCCGCGGTGACCGGCTTCGCCGCGCGGTTGGCCATGGCTGCTCCTGTACCCCGGGTGCTTGCACGAAAGGCACTCGACGCACGTGCACGCACGCTGAGTGACCACTCCTAGTCGATCACGCTGGCCGTTCAGGATCAAGGCGTCATTCGGGGGCGTTCGGTTGCGATGAAGGCACCGAGGAGTAACGCCACCAGGTGGCGCACGGGTTCTTGATCGGCCGCAGGGGTTTTCCCCGCCGGAACGGCGGTCACCCTCCGAGGTAGCCGGGGCCGCTGGGGAGCCCCGCGGAAGCGCCGGAGGAGGAGCGATGGCCATCGCGAGGGGCGCGCCCGCCTGGGTGGACCTGGCCACCACCGAGGTGTCCGCCGCCCGGGACTTCTACACCGGCCTGTTCGGCTGGCACTGGATCCAGCGGCCGGACTACAACATCGCGGTGAAGGACGGGACGCCGGTCGCTGGTGTGCTGCCGCCGGAGACCGACGCGCCGACCGCTTGGACGCTGTACCTGGAGTGCGGTTCGGTCCGCCGCGCCGTGGAGCACGTCCGCGCCCTGGGCGGGAAGGTGCTGGTCCCGCCCACGGAGACGCCCGCGGACGAGATGTTCCTGGTGGCCGAGGACCCCACCGGGGCGGTGGTCGGCCTCTGGGAGGCCCCGCCCGGCGGCACCTTCGGCTGGGACCACGCGGGCACGCTCTGCTGGGCCGAGCTGCACACCCGCGACGGCTCCGCGGCCGACCCCTTCTACGCCGACCTGCTGGGCTACCGCCAGGAGCAGATCGGCGAACCGGGCGAGAGTTTCGACTACACGGTCTGGTACGTCGACGACCAGCCCGCCCTGGGCCGGTTCGAGACCAGCCTGGTGCTGCAGGAGGACGTGCCCGCGCACTGGCAGCTGTACTTCCAGGTCAACCCGGACCACACCACCGACTGGACGACGGCGCGGGCCGCGGAACTCGGCGGCCAGGTCCTCCGCGAACCCTCGGACTCACCCCACGGCCGGGTCGCCCTCCTCCGGGACGTGGTCGGCGCGACCTTCTTCGTCATCGACACCGCTCAGCGCACCGGCGAGTGATCACGGGCGCAGCAGCCCGGAGGGCTTGCGGCGGATGCGCAGGCGGTAGCGGACCGGAAGCGTGCAGCCGGTGGTCTCGCGGGCCGCGCGGGCGGCGACCTTCGCGGAGAACTCGATGCGCAGGACCGCTTCCAGGGCTTCCCGGTCGTCGAAGCGCCAGACGGTGTCCACCGAGGTGCTGTCGAAGTCGTGGAGCTGGAAGAACGACTCGACCGCCACCGGGTCGACCTGCGGCGCGTCCGCGCGCATCCAGTCGCCGTAGGGCGAGCTGCCCGCGTCCAGGTCCACGATCGCGAGCACGCCGCCCGGCCGCAGCACCCGCTCCGCCTCGGCCAGACCCGGTTCACAGCCGGGCCCGAAGAAGTACGCCGTCCGGGCGTGCACCAGGTCCGCGCTGGCGTCGGCCAGCGGCAGCTGCTGGGCGGGCGCCTGCCGGACGTCCACGCCGGGGGTCCCGGCCACCCGGTGCCGCGCCCGCTCGACCAGCGGCTGGTGCGGTTCGACACCGATCACGCTGCGCGCCTCGGCGGCGAACAGCGGCAGGTGGAAGCCGTCCCCGCACCCGATGTCGACCACGTCCCGACCGGCCCAGTCGCAGCGCTCGCGGAGCGCGCTCCACAACGCGCCGGTGGCGTCCTGGGCCTGGTTCTCGACCTCGAACAGCTCCGGCCAGTGCCAGATGTTCGGGCTCGGGGTGACCTGCGGCCGAGCCGCTCCCCGCCAACTGCGCATCAGTGCCTGCCCACTCCGGTCGTGTCGCGAAGGCGGTCGCCCCACCTCGTCGAGGAGGCGCTCAGGTCGGGATGAGCCAGAAGAGCATCATCCAGGCGGCGGCCGCGGACGGCAGGAGCGAGTCCATCCGGTCCATCAGGCCGCCGTGACCGGGCAGCAGGTTGCCCATGTCCTTGATGCCAAGGTCCCGCTTGATCAGCGACTCCATCAGGTCGCCCAGCGTCGCGGTGCACACCAGGGCAGCGCCGAACAGCACGCCCTTCCACCAGTCGCCGCCCAGTAGCAGCGTCACCGACAGCGCCCCGGCCACCACGCCGACCAGCATCGACCCGGCGAAGCCCTCCCAGGACTTCTTCGGGCTGATCTTCGGCGCCATCGGGTGCTTGCCGAACAGGACGCCGAACGCGTAGCCACCGGTGTCGGAGGCGACGACTCCGATCATGAAGCACAGCGCGCGGAACGCGCCGTCCTCCGGCCGCACGAGCATCGCGGCGAACGCGGCGAACAGCGGGACGTAGGACGCGGTGAACACCGACGCGGTCACGTCCCGCACGTAGCCGTCGACGCCGTGCCGGAACCGCCACGCCAGGCAGGCCAGCACGGTGATCACGAACGCCACCAGCGTGCCGCGCAGGCCGAACGGCCAGGACAACCACACCATGGCCTGCCCGCCCACCAGCACGGGGACCAGCGAGACCCGGATGTCCGCGCCGCGCTTGAGCGCGCTGGACAACTCCACGCTGGAGACCGCCACCGCGGCGGCGACGATGCCGATGAAGACGAAGCGCACCATCAGCAACGAGAGGATGATCGCGGCGCCGAGCACCACCCCGACGCCGATGGCGGCACGGAGGTCGCGTCCGGCCCGGGAAGGACGCGAAGGCGGGTCCGGGGCGCCAGCGGGCATTCCGGACTCACCTTCGCACTGGCCGGCCGTCACCACTCAGACCTCGAGCAGTTCTGCTTCCTTGTGCTTCACAAGGTCGTCGATCTGGGCGGTGTAGCGGTGGGTGAGGTTGTCGAGCTCCTTCTCGCCGCGGGTGCCCTCGTCCTCACCGGCCTCGCCGTCCTTGACGATGCGGTCGATCTCTTCCTTCACCTTGCGGCGGATGCCCCGCACGCTGACCTTGCCGTCCTCGCCCTTCTGCTTGGCGAGCTTGACCATCTCCTTGCGGCGCTCCTCGGTCATCTGCGGGATCGCCACCCGGATGAGCTGACCGTCGTTGGAGGGGTTGACGCCCAGGTCGGAGTCGCGGATGGCCTTCTCCATCGCCGCCAGCTGGCTGGCGTCGTAGGGCTTGATGACCACCAACCGCGCCTCCGGCACGGAGACGCTGGCCAGCTGGTTCAACGGCGTCGGCGAACCGTAGTAGTCGACGACGATGCCGGAGAACATCGCGGGGTTCGCACGGCCGGTGCGCACGGTGGCCAGCTCGTCCTTGGCCCGCTCCACCGCCTTTTGCATCTTCTCCTCGCCTTCGAGAAGAGCTTCGTCGATCACGGCTGCTCCTTAAGTCTGCCGACCGGTGGACATTGCAAGTGTCGCCCGCGGTGCGCCGCCGCCCTGCGGCGGGCCCGCGACCAGATCAGGATCCCACCAGCACCGTCAGGCCGACGCGGCGGCCGGGGTGCTGACCAACGTGCCGATCTTCTCCCCGCCGACCGCGCGGGCGATGTTGCCCTCCTGCAGCAGGTTGAACACCAGGATCGGCATGTGGTTGTCCATGCACAGGCTGAACGCGGTCGCGTCGGCGACCTTCAGGCCGCGCTCCAGCACCTCGCGGTGGGTGATGCTGTCGAACAGCTTCGCGTCCGGCGTGGTCTTCGGGTCCGCGGTGTAGACGCCGTCGACGGCCTTGGCCATCAGCACGACCTCGCAGCCGATCTCCAGCGCGCGCTGCGCGGCGGTGGTGTCGGTGGAGAAGTAGGGCATCCCGGTTCCCGCACCGAAGATGACCACGCGGCCCTTCTCCATGTGCCGCATGGCGCGGCGCGGGATGTAGGGCTCGGCCACCTGGCCCATGGTGATCGCGGTCATCACGCGCGTGTCGATGCCGTGCTCACGCTCCAGGAAGTCCTGCAGAGCCAGGCAATTCATCACGGTGCCCAGCATGGCCATGTAGTCACCGCGGGCCCGCTCCATCCCCCGCTGCTGCAGCTCGGCGCCGCGGAAGAAGTTGCCGCCGCCGATCACGATGGCCACCTCGACCCCGTCGGCGACGATCTCGGCGATCTGCCGGGCCACCGTGCCGACCACGTCCGGGTCGATCCCGACGCTGCCCCCGCCGAACATCTCACCGCCCAGTTTGAGCAGCACCCGGCCGTAACCCCGCTGCGTTGGGCCCTCGTCGGTCACTGATTCCTCCTGCGAGGTTCTGCTGTGGTCAATTCGCGTTGGTGGGCACCTGGCGGAACCTCATGCGTCTTCTCGGCCGGGACGCGGCCGCCCGGGCCCGTCCTCGAGAAGGCGCATGAGAACCCGCAGGTCGTGAGCCCACCGCTGTTCAGTGCAGTCGAACGCGTCGCACTTCTCAACCGCGCGGACCGCGCCGCCGCGGGCGCGGTACCACGATCTTGCGAAAGCGCCCCGCCTTTCCACGAAGGCGGGGCGCCGAAGCCGCGTGCGGCGGCTGCCGAGCCGACCCGCGCACCACGACCGGTGCGCAGGTGGGACACCGCTGGGTGCTGGCCCGGCAGGCCGCCCACAGCAGCAGGTCAGGCCTGGCCGACCTCGAACCGGACGAAGCCGGTGACCGTCACGCCGGCCTCGTCCAGCAGCGCCTTGACGGTCTTCTTGTTGTCCTGCACCGACGGCTGGTCCAGCAGGGCGTTCTCCTTGAAGAAGCCGTTCAGGCGACCCTCGACGATCTTCGGCAGGGCCTTCTCCGGCTTGCCCTCGGCCTTCGCGGTCTCCTCGGCGATGCGCCGCTCGTTGGCGACGATGTCCTCCGGGACCTCGTCGCGGTGCAGGTACTTCGGCTTGAGCGCGGCGACCTGCATCGCGGCACCGCGAGCGGCGTCGGCGTCGTCACCGGTGTACTCGACCAGCACGCCGACCGCCGGGGGCAGGTCCGCGGAACGGCGGTGCAGGTAGGTGGCCACGGCGCCGTCGAACTTGGCGACCCGGCGCAGCTCCAGCTTCTCGCCGATCTTGGCGGACAGCTCCTGGATGGCGTCGGAAACGGTCTTGCCGTCCAGCGGCGCGGCCAGCGCGCTCTCCAGGTCACCGGCACCGGCCTCGCGGACCGCACCGGCGATCTTGTTCGCGAGCTGGATGAACTCGTCGTTCTTGGCGACGAAGTCCGTCTCGCTGTTCAGCTCGATCAGCACCCCGCCGTCCGCGGCGACCAGGCCCTCGGCGGTGGCGCGCTCGGCGCGCTTGCCGACGTCCTTGGCACCCTTGATGCGGAGGCTCTCGACGGCCTTGTCGAAGTCACCGTCGTTCTGCTCGAGCGCCTTCTTGCAGTCCATCATGCCGGCGCCGGTCAGCTCGCGAAGACGCTTGACGTCGGCCGCACTGAAGTTCGCCATCGTGCGTTATCCGTCCCTCTTGTTACGCAGCTTCGAAGGTCTTGCAGGCGGGCCGCGCCCCCGCGGCGTCCGATCCGCTCGGCGGGGCGGCGTGCCCAGCTCGGGCAATCACACCCGCAAGTGTGACTGGCAAGCAGCCTGATCGCGCCCCGCGCCCGACCAGCGGACGCGGGGCGCGGTGCATCAGGACTGCGCGGGCTGCTCGCCGCCCTCGGCGGCCTGACCGGAACCGGCCAGCAGCTCCTTCTCCCACTCGGCCAGCGGCTCGCCACCGGCGGGCTTCTCCTCGCCCTCCGGGGCGCCGTTGGTGCGGCCGCTGCGGGCCATCAGGCCCTCGGCGACGCCGTCGGCGACCACGCGGGTCAGCAGGGCGGCGGAGCGGATCGCGTCGTCGTTGCCCGGGATCGGGTAGTCGACCTCGTCCGGGTCGCAGTTGGTGTCCAGGATCGCCACCACCGGGATGCCCAGCTTGCGGGCCTCACCGACGGCGATGTGCTCCTTCTTGGTGTCCACGATCCACACGGCGCTGGGCACCTTGCTCATGTCGCGGATACCGCCGAGGGTCTTCTCGAGCTTGTCCTTCTCGCGGGTCAGCATCAAGATCTCCTTCTTGGTGCGACCCTCGAAGCCCCCGGTCTGCTCCATGGTCTCGAGTTCCTTGAGACGCTGCAGACGCTTGTGGACGGTCTGGAAGTTGGTGAGCATGCCACCCAGCCAGCGCTGGTTGACGAACGGCATGCCGACCCGCTGGGCCTGCTCGGCGATCGCTTCCTGCGCCTGCTTCTTGGTGCCGACGAACAGGATCGTCCCGCCGTGCGCGACCGTCTGCTTGACGAAGTCGAACGCCCCGTCGATGTAGGACAGCGTCTGCTGCAGGTCGATGATGTAGATGCCGTTGCGCTCGGTGAAGATGTAGCGCTTCATCTTCGGGTTCCAGCGACGGGTCTGGTGCCCGAAGTGCACGCCGCTGTCGAGCAGCTGCTTCATGGTGACGACGGCCATGGCCTGGTTCGCACCTCGTGAGTCGGGCGCGCCGGGTGGCGCGCGATTCGGTTGCCGCGACGAGCCGGGTGACCCGCCGCCCTGGTACCCGCCCCGGCCACCCCGCCCGGGCTCGCGAGGAGCCGGGACCGCGGGGCACCGGCACCCTGCCGGGGCAGCAGCGTCCGAGGTGTTGAACTCGGTACTGAGCCACCTGGTGGCCGACCGTTCGGTCCGGCTACCTGCGCAGGCGTGACGTGCGGGCACGCGAAGTCGGTCCGTGCGGACACGAAACCGCGCCAACAGTGTACTGGACGCGCCAGCCGACCCGATCGTGGACTGCGAGTTGTCCACAGCCGCCTGGTTTGTCCACAGATTTCCGCTTCCCCCTGGTGCCCGCAGCGGTGCGCGACCACTGTGGGTGAATGCGCTTGTTGATCAGTTCGGCCCTGTTGTGCGGCGGTCTCAGCACCGCCGCGATCGGCCTGGCCGCCACACCCGAACCGACCGCCCCACCCGCTCCGGCACCGGCCGCCCGGACCGCCGAAGGCCAGTTCGGGTGGCCGCTGGCACCGCCGCCCGCGGTCGCCCGCCCGTTCGACGCCCCAGCGCACACCTACGGCCCCGGCCACCGCGGGGTGGACCTGGTCGGCGAGGTCGGCCAGCCGGTGCTGGCCGCGGGCGACGGGATCGTCGTCTTCGCAGGTCAGGTGGCGGGCCGCAACCTGGTGTCGATCGAACACCCGACGGGCCTGCGGACCACCTACGAGCCGGTCCGCCCGACGGTGGCGGTCGGTGACCAGATCACCAGGGGCCAACCGATCGGCACCCTGGAGCCGGGCCACCCGGAGTGCGCTGCGCGACCGCCCCAGGCCTGCCTGCACTGGGGAGCCCGCGAGCGGGTGACCTACCTGGACCCGCTCCGCCTGGTGGGCATCGGCCACGTCCGCCTGCTGCCCTGGGACTGACGCGCCGGGGTGGCGACCTCCGCGGGAGCGCCACCCCCGGTCCGGCAGGCCGTCAGCCCGCTTCGGTGAGCTTGGTGCGCAGGCGCAGCACGGCCCTGGTGTGCAGCTGGCAGACGCGCGACTCCGTCACCCCGAGGACCTTGCCTATCTCGGCGAGGGTGAGGTTCTCGAAGTAGTAGAGCGTGACGACCACCCGATCGCGTTCGCTCAGCCGTTCCACCGCCTCGGCCAGCTGCCGACGGCTGTCCCGGTCCACCAGGGCCGCCACCGGGTCCTCGGCGCGGTCGTCGGGCAGCGTCTCGGCCAGGGAGGCCTGCATCGGTCCAGCCCCGATGAGGTCGTCCAGCGCGACCACGCTGGTCATCTGCAGCTGGGCGAGCAGCTCGCGGAGCTCGTCCACGGACAGCTCCAGCTCGGCGGCCAGTTCGGCATCGGTGGCGGTGCGCTGCAGCTTCGCCTCCAGGCGCTCCAGCGCCCGCTCGACGTCCCTGGCCCGGCTGCGCACCGATCGGGGCACCCAGTCCTGGGCGCGCAGGTCGTCCAGGATGGCGCCGCGGATGCGCTGCATCGCGTAGGTCTCGAACTTCAGGCCGCGCTCGGGCTCGAACTTCTCGATCGCGTCCACCAGCCCGAAGATGCCGGACTGGATCAGGTCGGAGACCTCGACGTGCGAGGGCAGCCCGGTGCCCACCCGGCCCGCGACGTACTTGACCAGCGGCGCGTAGTGCAGCACCAGGCGGTCGCGGAGCTCCTGGTCGCGCCGCTCGCCGAACGCCTGCCAGAGCGCGACGATGCCCGCTTCCACGTCGTCGGCACTGCGCTGGTCCCCGTCGGAGGCCGCGGCGGCTTCGGCCGCCAGGGACAGTCCGCGGCGACGCACGCACTCGGGGGCGTGGCCGTTCGTCGAACCGCCTTGGTCACGGGCGGTCACCGGCGCCGAGTCCGGTCTCGCGGCCACCGTGTCGGCGCCGCCCCCGGCGTGGTCAGGAACGGGGGTGGGTTCGGTCATGGATCGCCTTCAGCCGTTCAACGGTCACGTGGGTGTAAAGCTGGGTCGTTGCGAGCGTAGCGTGACCAAGCAACTCCTGAACGCTACGGAGGTCCGCACCGCCTTCCAACAAATGGGTCGCCGCTGAATGCCGCATGCCGTGCGGACCGACGTCCGGTGCACCGGAAACGGTTTCGACCGCGTCGTGCACGGTCCGCCGCGCCGTGCGCGGGTCCAGCCGTCCACCCCGGACCCCCAGGAACAGCGCGGCACCGGATTCAGCGCGCACCAGCTTCGGCCGTCCGGCGGTGAGCCATCGGCCGAGCGCCTCGTCCGCCGGTGCGCCGAACGGCACAACGCGTTCCTTGTCCCCCTTGCCGATGACGCGGACCACCCGGCGCTCGCGGTCGACGTCGTCGACGTCCAACCCGCACAGCTCGGCGACGCGGACCCCGGTGGCGTACAGAAGCTCGAGCACCGCGTGATCACGCAGCGCTACCGGATCACCCTGCTCGGCTCCCGCTGCGGAGGCCCGCAACGCCGCGTCCGCCTGGTCGGTGCGCAGCACCGCGGGCAGCTTCCGCGGTTTGGACGGCACCGCGAGGCGCGGCCCGGGGTCGCTTCGCACCAGCCCGGCGCGCAGCGCCCAGGCCGTGAAGGTGCGGGCGGCAGCCGTCCGCCGTGCCATCGTCGAACGGCTCGCACCCTGCGCGTGCTGCGCCGACAACCACTCCCGCAGCACCGAGATGTCCAGTTCAGCAAGGGTTTGCCGACCCGCTGCCCCGGACAGGTGATCGAGCAGCGAGATGACGTCGCCGATGTAACCGCGGACGGTGTGCACCGACAGCCCGCGCTCCGCGGCGAGGTGCCGTTCGAACCCGTCGACCGCCGCCCCCAGGGACTCGGGCAGTTTCGCCCGAACCGCGCGGAAATCGGGTCTTCGCGATTCGGGGGAACGGGCACGAGCCATGCCTCAGACGCTGGCCCTTGGGCCGCCACCGGTCAAGCATCGCCACGCCGAATCATGATCACTCGCCCCCGAGCCGCCGCTCTCCGCGTCCCGCTCGACGGCCCGCGACCAGCCACCCCGACGTCCCGCCCGCGCGCGAACGCCGCCGCACGTCTCCCGGTCTGAGCTGGTCGGATCGGTTCCCGGCGAACCCTCCACCGTGCTGCGCAGGTGCGGCGGAAGGCCCGCCGTTCGGGGAACCTCCGCGGTTGCGCCCTCGAAGCTGAAAACCGCGCTGGTGCCTGTTTCCGTGGGTTCACCGCGCGATCGACCACCCCCGCTCGTCTCGGACCGCGAACCCGGACAGCTCCAGTTCCGGGAGCAGCGCCCGCACCTCGCCCAGCGGGAGGCCGCAGTCCCGCGCGAGCTCGGCCGCGCTGGCCCCCGCCATGCCGCGCAGCGAGTCGTGCAGGCGTTGGGCGTGCGGGTGCAGCCCGTCGGTGCGTCGGTGCGCACCGGCGGCCTCGGCCGCGCTCAGCGCACCGATCGGGCTGACCGCCTCGAGGACCTCCTCGGTGCTGGT
Organism: Saccharopolyspora sp. NPDC000359; assembly: GCF_040300525.1. NCBI lineage: Bacteria > Bacillati > Actinomycetota > Actinomycetes > Pseudonocardiales > Pseudonocardiaceae > Saccharopolyspora > Saccharopolyspora sp. NPDC000359. The sequence goes on from NZ_JBEPDU010000027.1 coordinate 82,398, forward strand.
GACCAGCACCGCACGTCCGGACCGCACCATCCCGTGGCACCCCACCGAATTCTTCGAGGTGACCGGCCCGGGCACGGCCAGCACCGGGCGCCCCAGCGCGTCCGCGGTGTTCGCGGTGTTGCCCGCGCCGCTGCGCGCCCCCGCCTCCACCACGACCGTGGCCCGACCGGAGGCCGCGATCAGCCTGTTCCGGACCAGGAACCGGTGCTTGCGCGGCTCCGTCCCGGGTGGGTACTCGCTGACCACGGCACCCTGCTCGGCCACCGCGCGCAGCAGGCGGCTGTGCCCCGCCGGGTAGTCGATGTCGACGCCGCAGGCCAGGAACGCCACCGTCCGACCGCCAGCGGCCAGCGCACCCCGGTGCGCCGCACCGTCGATGCCGTACGCCGCGCCGGAAACCACCGTGAACCCCGCCCCGGCGAGCCCGTGGCCAAGCTCCGCGGCCACGTGCTCGCCGTAGCCGGAGGCCGCGCGGGCGCCGACAACGGCGATCGCCTGGTCGAGGACCGCCGTCAGGTCCGTCCCACCCCGCACCCAGAGCGCGATCGGCTCGGCGACCTCCGGGAGCCCGACCTCGCGCGCCCCCGCCAGGTTCTCGAAGGCACCGCTCGGCCAGTCCGGCTCCTCCGGCACGACCAGCCGGGCCCCGGTCGCCTCGGTCGCTTCGAGCAGCCGCTCCGCGTCCACGTGCTCGTACCTGGCCTCGACCTCGGCCAGCACGTCCGGCGGTGCCTTCCCCTGCTGGACCACCTCGACCGCCCGGCAGGCACCGTGCCGGGCCACGAAACCGGCCAGCGCCGGGGCCGGTGGTTCGGCGGCCGCGGCGAGAAAGGCCCTCGCCAACCGCACTTCCCGCCGCCCCTTCTCCCCCATGTTCGCCCAGCTCCCCATCACGCAGCCCTCCTGTCCCGGAACTCCAGCGCCGCCGCCACGTGCGCGGCGTCGGGGCGCTCCTTGCCGTCGAGGTCGGCCAACGTCCACGCCACCCGCAGGCACCGGTCCGCACCGCGCGCGGTGATCGCGCCGACCTCCAATCCGCGATCGAGCAGCCCGGTGACCTGGTCGGGCAGCGCGAACTCGCGCCGCAGCACCGGCCCCGGGACCTCGGTGTTGGTCTGCCACCCGTGCGCCGACCACCGCTCCCGAGCGGCAGCGCGCGCCTGCGCCACCCGGTCGCGCACCACCGCGGTGCTCTCCGGCTCAGCACCGCCGTGGGCGGTCATCGCGGTGATCGGACGCATCCGCACCCGCAGGTCCACCCGGTCCAGCAGCGGACCCGAGAGCTTGCCGAGGTAGCGCCGCCGGACCTGCGGCGGGCACTGGCAGTCCAGGTCCCTGGCGGGCGCGCACGGACAGGGGTTGGTCGCCAGCACGAGCTGGAACCGCGCCGGGTAGCGGAGCGTCCCGTCCCGCCGGGCCAGCCGGACCTCGCCCTCCTCCAACGCCGTGCGCAGCGCCTCCAGCCGCTTCGGCCCGAGCTCGCACGCTTCGTCCAGGAGCAGGACCCCGCGGTGTGCCCTGCTCACCGCGCCCGGCCTGGCCAGACCGGTGCCGCCGCCGACGAGCGCCGGGATGGACAGCGACGAGTGCGGGGCCACGAAGGGCGGGGTCCGCACCAGGCTCACCGCGTCGGTGAGGTCCCCGGCCACCGACCGGATCGCCGTCACCTCCAGCGCTTCCTGCCCGCTCAGCTCCGGCAGCAACCCGCACAACCGCTTGGCCAGCATCGTCTTGCCCGTACCGGGCGGCCCCACCATCAGCAGGTGGTGCCCACCGGCTGCCGCGACTTCGAGCGCCCAGCGCGCCTCCGGTTGGCCGAGCACGTCGGCGAGGTCCGGCACCGGCTCCGCCGGGCGTTCGTCCCCCGGTGGTGGGTGCCGGGCCAGTTCGCCGAGCTCGCGCAACCACGCCACCACCTCGCGCAGGTGCGTGGCGCCCAGGACCTCGATGCCCTCCACCAGACGTGCCTCGGCCAGCCCCTCCGCGGGCACGATCGCCCGGCGCATGCCCTCCTTCCGCGCGGTCAGCAGAGCGGGCAGCAGGCCGTGCACCGAGCGGATCCGGCCGTCCAGCGCCAGTTCCCCGAACAGCACCGTCCTGGCCAGCCGGTGCGGCGGCACCAGCTCCGCACCGGCCAGCACCGCGCAGGCCAGGGCCAGGTCGTACGAGGTCCCGGCCTTGGGCAGCGCAGCCGGAGACAGCGCGAGCGTCACGCAGCTCGCCGGCCAGTCCTCCCGGCAGTTCTGGATCGCCGCCCGAACGCGGTTCTTGGACTCCTGCAACGCGGTGTCCGGCAGGCCGAGCAGCTGCAACGAGGGCATGCCGCCCTTGCGCACGTCCGCTTCGATCTCGACGAGCACGCCGTCCACGCCGAACAGCGCGACCGCCCAGGTCCGCCGCAACGCCATTCAGAACACCCCCTCGAGGTGCCGGAGGCGCGCGGGTCTGCCCGGTGGCCACAGCACCGAGACGAAGTCGAAGCGGACCGGGCAGCCCACCAGCTCGCGCGCGGCCAACCAGGACCGCGCGGCGATGCGGATGCGGGTGATCTTCTGCGGGTTGAGCGCGTAGATCGGCCCGCCGTAATCGGTCCCGGAGCGTGTCTTGACCTCGCAGCACACCACGGTGTCGCCATCCGCGGCGACGATGTCGAGCTCACCCTGCGGGCACCGCCAGTTCCGGTCCAGCACGGTCATCCCACGGCCCTCCAGCAACCCGGCGGCCAGCCGCTCCCCTGCCTGCCCCAGCGCATGCCTGCCGTCACCGGTGCACACGTCGCTAACCGGGCCCAGGACCTTCTTTCGACGCACGAGTTCCTCCTCGGTCTTCCAGGACTTCCCGTGCCTGGGCAGCACCGTTCAAGCACGGCGAGGGGATTTCCCGCGGCGCGCCAACAGTTCTGGGCACGGATGGACAACTCCAATGTGCCCGGAACGCCGGCCGATCTCCACCACCACAGGGAAATCTGTGGATAAGCCGATCCCCTGTGGACAATTTCGCTCACCCGGAAGAGTGTGAATTCGCCAGAATGCGAAGGGAAATTTGCAAAAGATGCTCTAGTTCTTGAACCCACCAGGGCAGGCTTGGCCGTGGCCGAGGGCGTTCAGCGGTGGCAGCACGAAGACTCGGGGCGGGACGCCGCGGCGACGGGTGCGGTCTCGTTTGGGGTTCGAAGCGGCGGGCGGTTGCTTTGCGTGGCGCAATTTCAATGGAAATTGCGTCGTCCTCGACGGAGCCCGCGGGCGAGTGGTTGCGCGAATTTCGTTGAAATCGCGGCCGTCACCGCCTCACCGTAGGACCGTGCGTCGGACTGGGCGAGTGCGTGGTGGTCCGGCACCACCACCGACCGGAACTGCCTGATCGCGTGGGTCGGGGCGCCAGTCGGGAGTTGTCGCGCGGGTGGTCGTTGTGGAGCGCAGAAAGCTCGGGCGGTCGTCCTCCGACGACCGCCCGAGCTCCTTCGTCATGCCTCCGGGTCAGGAACCGAACGGGCCGCTCTCCGGCAGGCGGAGATCCGGTTTGTCCAACTCCTCCACGTTGACGTCCTTGAACGTGATCACGCGGACGTTCTTGACGAACCGCGCCGGGCGGTACATGTCCCACACCCACGCGTCCGACATCGCCACCTCGAAGTAGACCTCCGAGTCGGAGTTGCGCACCTGCACGTCCACCGCGTTGGCCAGGTAGAAGCGCCGTTCGGTCTCCACGACATAGGTGAACTGCCCGACGATGTCGCGGTACTCCTTGTAGAGCTGCAGCTCCATCTCGGTCTCGTACTTCTCGAGATCCTCGGCGCTCATCGCTGTGCGAGCCCTTCTGCGTTGCCGATCGGACTACAACACCTCATTGTCCACCACTTCCCCCTCAGAAGCATCGAACAGCCCGGGCTTGCTGCTCACCGAGCGCGGCGAGCGCAAGCCGTGCCGCCGCGCCGCGGCCACCACGTTCGCATAGGACCAGCGGTGCTCGTGGCAGGGCCCGTGCTCGGTCAGCCGGGTCGAGTGCAGCGGCGTGCTGTACCCCTTGTGCACGTCGAACCCGTAGACCGGGAACTGCTCGTGCAGCTGCTCGGTCATCAACCGGTCGCGGGTCACCTTCGCCAGCACCGATGCCGCCGCCACGCAGGCCGCCACCAGGTCGCCCTTGACCACCGCCACGCTCGGGGTGGCCAGGCCCTGCACCCGGAACCCGTCGGTGAGCACGTAACCGGGGTGCTCGGAGAGCTGGGCGACCGCCCGCCGCATGCCCTCCAGGTTGGCCACGTGGATGCCGAGCGCGTCGACGTCCTCGGCGGGGATCACCACGGTGGACCAGCTCAGCGCGCGCTGGGTGATGCGCTCGAACAACCGCTCCCGGTCGACCTCGGACAGCGCCTTCGAGTCGGTCAGCCCCTCGAAGCGCCGGTCGTCACCCGGCTTCAGGACGCACGCGGCCACCACCAGCGGCCCGGCGCACGCACCACGCCCGGCCTCGTCCACCCCCGCCACCGGTCCGAGGCCACGGCGGTCCAGCGCGCGTTGGAGGGCCCAGTTGCCGCTGCTGCGCCGGATCACCGACCTCGGCGGTCGGAACTCCGCCACCGTCACGTCAACGTCACTCCGAGGCTCGTCGCTTGCTCACCACACCGACGAGCCTACGACCCAGCCACACCGTCGGGAACGCCGCGGCCACCCCGAACCCGACCGGCAGGCCGGTCTGCCAGGCGGGTGCGCCCATGCCCAGCGCCTGCTGCTGCGGGTTGGGGTCGTCGATGCCCTGCCAGCGGGTCGGCGGCAGCACGATGAACTGCGCCTTGCCGATCACGTTGTCCACCGGCACCGCGCCGGGGACGCCACCGCCGCCCTGCACCCGGGAGTCGGCCGAGTCGTTGCGGTTGTCCCCCATCACCCACAGGTGGCCCGGCGGAACCGTCACCGCCTCGAACTCGTCCTGACCGACGCCGCGGCCCGGCTCCCAGTACAGGTACGGCTCGTTGAGCGGCTTGCCGTCGACCAGGACCCGGTTCTGCGCGTCGCAGCACTCGACCGTCTGGCCGCCGACCGCGATCACCCGCTTGACGAAGTCCTTCTCGTCCGGCGCGCCGAAGCCCAGCAGCCCGGCCACGCCCTGGAAGAAACCAGCCACCGGGTTGGTGGGCTCATCCGCCCGGAACTCGTTCTGCACCCACGCCTGCGGGCCGCGGAACACCACGACGTCACCCGGCTCCGGGTCCGAGAACCGGTAGGTGATCTTGTCGACCAGCACCCGGTCGTTGTTGCAGCCGTCGCACCCGTGCAGGGTCTGCTCCATCGACTGCGACGGGATCACGTAGACCCGCGCGATGAACGCCTGGATGAGGACCGTCAGCACCAGGGCGGTGACGATCAGGATCGGCAGCTCGCGCCAGAACGAGCCCTTCTTCTTCTCCTTGGGCTTGCGGCGGCGAGGAGCGTCCCCCGAATCGTCCGGAGCACCGCCGTGCTGCTCCGCCTCGTTGGGCTCCTCCGCTGATCCGCTGCGCATGACGTCGGCCACCGGGCCAGGCTACTGGAACCGCGGCGGGCACCGTCGCGCTCCCCCGCTTCGCCCAGCCCGGCCAAGCCGCCATGACGTGCTCTTTTCCACCTCACCCGAGATGAACCGCACGCCCCGCCCCGCACTGATCACCCGAAGGTGGAACTGCATCCCGGACAAAAGGGAACAGCCCGGATGCGGGGCATCCGGGCTGTTCACCACACGTCCGTCCGATCAGGAAGCGGCGGTCTCCCGCTTCTCCTTGATCTTCGCCGCCTTGCCGCGCCGGTCGCGCAGGTAGTACAGCTTCGCCCGCCGAACGTCACCACGCGTCACGACCTCGATCTGCGCGATGTTCGGGGTGTGCACCGGGAACGTCCGCTCCACACCGACACCGAAGGAAACCTTGCGCACGGTGAAGGTCTCCCGGATGCCATCGCCCTGCCGGCGGATGACCACGCCCTGGAAGACCTGAGTCCGCTCGCGCGAACCCTCGATGACGCGGACGTGGACCTTCAGCGTGTCACCGGGCCGGAAGGCCGGGATGTCGGAACGCAGCGACTGGGCGTCCAACGCGTCCAGGGTGTTCATCGGTGGTCCGTCCTCATCCGTGTCGAAGGCACCCGTGTTCTCGCATGTCGATGACCCGACCTACTGGCGGGCACCGCCTGACACGGGGTGAACTTGCTTAACGCACGCCGAACACCTGTCCGGCTGTGTCAACCGTTCCAGTGTGCCAGATCCGCCTCTCGGCGTCTCAACCGACCCCACTGACACGGGGTCAGCGGGGGGCGTCTCCGGCATCCCGGGACTCGTCGGAGTGGTCCGACGCCCGCAGTTTATCGAGTTGCGCGCGGTCGGCCCCATCCAGGGCCCCCTCCGGCAGCGCGGCCAGCAGATCCGGGCGCCTGCGGTAGGTGCGGGCCAGCGCCTGGTCCCGCCGCCAGCGGTTGATCGCGGCGTGGTTGCCGGAGCGCAGCACGTCCGGGACGGCGTGCCCGCGCCAGACCTCGGGGCGGGTGTAGCAGGGCCCCTCCAGCAGGCCGTCGGAGAAGGAGTCCTGCTCGGCCGACAGCGGGTTGCCCAGCACCCCGGGCAGCAGGCGGGCCACCGCCTCGATCATCACCAGCGCGGCGACCTCGCCGCCGACCAGCACGTAGTCGCCGATGGAGACCTCCTCCACCGGCATCCGGGTGGCCGCGTCGTCGATCACCCGCTGGTCGATGCCCTCGTACCGGCCGCAGGCGAAGACCAGCCACGGCTCGGCGGACCAGCGGATCGCGGTGCGCTGGTCGAACGGCCGACCGGCCGGGGTGGGCACCACCAGCCGCGGCACCGGGGCACCTTCCTCGCCGGTGCCGCACACGCTGTCCAGCGCCTCGCCCCACACCTGGGGCTTCATGACCATGCCGGGGCCGCCGCCGTACGGGCTGTCGTCCACCGCGCGGTGCACGTCGTGCGTCCAGTCCCGCAGGTCGTGCACCCCGACCGCGATCCGCTCGCGCTCGATGGCCTTGCCCAGCAGCGCTTCCCGCAGCGGGTTCAGGTAGTCGGGGAAGATGGTGATGACGTCGATGCGCATGAGGCCCTCGGAAACGGAAAACGCCCCCGCCGGATGGCGAGGGCGGGACTGCTGCGGTTGCGGTTACTCGTCGAGCAGGCCTTCGGGCGGGTCGATGACCAGCGTCCCGGCGGCCAGGTCGACCTCGGGCACGATCTCGGTCACGAACGGCACCAGGACCTCGCGGTCGTCGGCCGTGCGCACCGACAGCAGCTCGCCCGCGGGGGTGTGGATGACCTCGCGCACCTCGCCGACCTCGTCCCCGGAGGCCTGGACGGCCCGCAACCCGACCAGTTCGTGGTCGTGGAACTCGTCCGGGTCCTCGGTGGGTTCGAGGACGTCGGTGGTGACGGTCAGCAGCACACCGCGCAGGTCCTCGGCCGCCTCCCGGCCGTCGACGCCCTCAGCGCGCAGCAGCAGCCGCCCGGCGTGCGGCCGGGCGGCTGCCACGGTGAGGTCCTGCCCGCGATCCTTGCCGCGGAGCTGGGTCCCGAGCACCGAGCCGGGCGCGAACCGCAGCTCAGGGCTGTCGGTGAGCACCTCGACGACGAGCTCTCCCCGCACACCGTGTGGTCGGACGATGCGCCCCACGGCGAGGGTCTCCGGCTCAGGCCCAGCCATGGCGCTCAGCGGTCGGTGTCGACCACGTCGACCCGGATGCCGCGACCACCGATGCCGGACATCACGGTCCGCAGCGCGGTCGCGGTGCGACCGCTGCGGCCGATGACCTTGCCCAGGTCGTCGGGGTTCACGTGCACCTCGAGGGTGCGACCGCGCCGGGTCGTGAGCAGCTGAACGCGGACGTCGTCGGGGTTGTCGACGATGCCGCGCACCAGGTGTTCAAGCGCGTCCGCGAGGACCGTCACGCCTGACCTTCCTCGGACTTCTGCTCCTCGGCCTTGTCCTCAGCCTTGTCCTCGGCCTTCTTGCCACCCTTCTTCTTCGGGGTGGTGGCCTCGACGGTCGGCTCCTCGCCAGCGGCGGCCAGCGCGGCCTCGAACAGCTCCTGCTTGCTCGGCTTCGGCTCGGCGACCTTCAGGCGGCCCTCGCTGCCCGGCAGGCCCTTGAACTTCTGCCAGTCGCCGGTGATCTCCAGGATGTTGCGCACCGGGTCGGTCGGCTGCGCCCCGACACCCAGCCAGTACTGCACCCGCTCCGAGTCGACGACGATGCCGCTCGGGTTCTCCTTCGGGTGGTACTGCCCGATCGTCTCGATGGCCCGGCCGTTGCGGCGGGTGCGGGCGTCGGCGACGACGATGCGGTAGTGCGGCTCGCGGATCTTGCCGATCCGGGCGAGCTTGATCTTCACAGCCACGGGTGCTGGTGCTCCTCAGACTCTCGTTCGTGCTCCGGTGAGCACGCCGAACCGCGTGGGGCAGCGCTTCGGAATGCTCGTAGGTCAAATGGCCACAAGCGGTGAGAGGGACCCCTCGCGGCGAACAGCTAGCCATTCTGCCAGATCCGCACCCCGCAGCAGCTGCGGGGTGGCGTCGAAGGGGACGAACTCATCCTGCGCAGCGGTGTCGGCAGCGGAACCCCAGCGCCCTCGATGAGGTGAAGAGCAGGCCGGTCAGGCCGGGAGCAGGCCGAGGGAGATCAGCAGGAGGCCGAGGGCGGGCAGGAAGTTGTTCACCTGGTGGGCCACCACGCTGGCGGTCAGTCGACCGGTGACCATCCGGGCCACGCCGATCGGGATCGCGATCACCAGCAACAGCGCCGTGCGCTCCGGTTCCAGGTGACCGATCGCGAACACCGCGGTGCTGAGCACGAACACGTTCAGCTGGCTCCAGCGCATCCGCTCCATGGCACCCCAGAGCAGGCCGCGGTAGAGCAGCTCCTCGCACAGCGGCGCGATCAGCCAGATGTGCAGGAAGACCACCACCGCCACGACCGGCGGCAGCTCCACCCCGTCGAGCACGCTGCCCACCGTCGACTGGGCGTTGTCCGGGCCCACCCACTTCGCCCACAGCATGGTGGCGATGGTCGTGGTGACCAGGCCGATGCCGCCGATGGCCAGCCCGGTGGTGACGTCCGACCAGCGCCACTCCAGACCGAAGTCCAGCCGCGGGCCGTTGCCGCGCACCAGGGTGATCACCACCGCCAGCGCCCCGGCCAGCACCGTGGGCAGCATCAGCATGATCACCAGGGTCCCGGCGTCCGGGCTGCCCAGGGCCGCGGCCAACGTCACCGACACCAGGACGAAGACCGCCTGGGTCAGGAAGAACGCACCGAGCCCCCACCGGTGGGTGCGGGTGGGTGCGGTGGTCGACCGCTCCGGGGGTTCCCCGGTCGATCCTGGCTGTTGAGCTTCTTTCACGGGCGTCTCCGCAGTGCCACTCGGCCTGGCCGGTCCCCTGCCTGACCGCTCGCGGGCACCGGCGAGCCGTCAGGTTACCGCCATCTGCGCGATGGGCGGCAGCGCTCGATCACCTGGCGACGGCGAACAGCAGGAGTGCTGGCAAGAAGTTGTTCGTGGCGTGGGCGATCATGCTGGCCGCGACCCGACCGGTGATCATCCGCGCCGCGCCGATGGCCAGGCCACCGACGAACAGCACCGGGGTGCGCCACACCTCCTGGTGGATCAGCGCGAAGATCAGCGTGGTCAGGACCAGGATGGCATACCGGGGCAGCCGGTAGTGCTCCAACGCGCCCCACAGCGCGCCGCGCACCAGCAGCTCCTCGGTCAGCGGCGCACCCAGGAAGGCGAAGAGCGCGAACAGGAACAGCCAGACGGTGCGCTCGCCCTGCATCAGCCGGGTCAGGTCGGTCTCCGGCGGCGGACCGGACACCGCGATGATCACCAGGGTCAGCACCCAGGAGCCGATCAGAGCGGCGAAACCGCAGGCCACCCCGACCTTGAAGTCGCGCCGCCTGGGCAGGATGCCGAAGTCCGAGCGCAGTCCCCGGCCGCGCCACCAGGAGAACACCGCGGGCACCAGGCCGAGCAGGATGTTCGGGGCGAAGGCGAGCAGCAGCAGCGGACCGGTGTTGGGCGGGGTGGTCGGGTCGAACCCGCCGGAGCGCCCCGGTCGGACCGCAGTGAGCACCAGCACGACCAGGTAGTAGCCGCCGTAGCCGAGGAAGAAGGCGGTGAGCCCCCAGGCCAGCGAGCCGCGGCGCGCGGCCTCCAGCTGGGCCTCCCAGAACCTCGGGTGCAGGTCGGGGCGCGGCTGGTCCGGACCGTCCTGCGGCGACTCCCGGTTCTGCTGCTCCCCCACGGCGCCCTCCCCTCGACGCCTCAACCCTAAGTGCGCAGGGGTTGCGTCGCCGATCACTCGTGAGTGGGGATGGTGGCTGGAACCACCACCGCCACTCACGAGGGTCGGACGACGGTGCCGCGCAGGACGATGCGGTGGGGGTTGCGCAGCTCGGTGAGGTCCTTGCGGGGGTCCTCGGCGTAGCAGACCAGGTCCGCCGGGGCGCCGTGCTCGAGGGCTGGCCAGCCCAGCCACTCGCGGGCCTCCCACGACGCCGCGCCGAGGGCCTGCTCGGGGGACATCCCGACGCGGTGCAGGGCGAGGACCTCGTCGGCCAGCACGCCGTGCGCGATGCCGCCGCCCGCGTCGGTTCCCGCGTAGACCGGGATGCCCGCCTCGATCGCCTTCGCCACCGTCCGGTCCGCCCGCTCGTACAGCTCGGTCATGTGCGCGGCGTAGGTCGGGTACTTGGTGGCCGCCGCCGCGAAGGACGGGAAGTTCTCCACGTTGATCAGCGTCGGGACCAGCGCCGTCCCGTGCCGGGCCATCAGCTCGACCGTGTCGTCGGTGAGGCCGGTGCCGTGCTCGATGCAGTCGATGCCAGCGGCGATCAGCCCCGGCAACGCGTCCTCGCCGAAGACGTGCGCGGTGACGCGGGCGCCCATCCGGTGCGCGGTCGCGATCGCCTCGGTGAGCACCTCGTCGCTCCACAGCGGGGCCAGGTCGCCCACCGAGCGGTCGATCCAGTCGCCGACGAGCTTGACCCAACCGTCCCCGGCGGCCGCCTGCTCGGCGACCGCTGCGGGCAGCTGCTCCTCGTGGTCGAGCTGGTCGGCCAGGTGCGGGATGTAGCGCTTCGGGCGGGCGAGGTGGCGACCAGCGCGGATGATGCGCGGCAGGTCCTCGCGCTGCTGCAGCGGTCGGGTGTCGACGGGCGAACCGCAGTCGCGGACCAGCAGGGTGCCCGCGTCGCGGTCGAGCTCGGCCTGCACGACCGCCTCGTCCAGCTCCACCGGGCCCTCCGGGCCGACACCGATGTGGCAGTGCGCGTCGACCAGGCCGGGCAGCACGAAACCGCCGTCGAAGACGGTCTCGGCGCCCGGCACCGGGTCGAGGCTGATGCGGCCGTCGCGGACCCACAGGTCGCGGTGCTCCCCGTCGGGCAGCACCACTCCGCGCAGGTGCAGCGCGGTCACTTCTTCTTGCCGTTTCCGAAGTTCAGCTTGGACGGGTCGAAGCCCGGCGGCAGGTCGTTCATGCCGCCCTCCAGCTTGGACAGGTCGGGGCCGCCGGGTGGCAGGCCGGGCATCCCGCCCGGGGGCATGCCAGGGAGGCCGCCGGGCAGGCCGCGCATGCCCTTGGGCTGGGTCGGGCCGCGCCCCTTCTTGCCCTTCTTCCCCTTCTTGCCCTTGCGGTTCTTGCTGCCGCCACCGCCGCCGAAGCCGAAGCCGCCGGCCATCTGCTGCATCATCTTGCGGGCTTCGAAGAACCGGTTGACCAGGTCGTTGATGTCGCTGACGGTCACCCCGGAACCGCGCGCGATGCGCTGGCGGCGGGAGGCGTTGATGATCTTCGGGTCGGCCCGCTCGGCGGGCGTCATGCCGCGGATGATCGCCTGGATGCGGTCCAGGTGCTTCTCGTCGAAGTTGGCCAGCTGGTCCTTCATCTGACCGGCGCCCGGCAGCATCCCCAGCAGGTTCTGCAGCGGGCCCATCCGGCGCACCGCCTGCATCTGCTCCAGGAAGTCCTCGAGGGTCAGCTGGCCGGTGCCCAGCTTCTCCGCGGCCTTCTCCGCCTGCTCCTGGTCGAAGGCCTGCTCGGCCTGCTCGATGAGGGTGAGCATGTCACCCATGCCCAGGATCCGGTTGGCCATCCGGTCCGGGTGGAAGAGGTCGAAGTCCTCCAGCTTCTCGCCGCTGGAGGCGAACATGATGGGCTGACCGGTGATCTCGCGGACCGACAGCGCGGCACCACCGCGGGCGTCGCCGTCGAGCTTGGTCAGCACCACGCCGGAGAAGCCGACGCCGTCGCGGAACGCCTCTGCGGTGTTGACCGCGTCCTGACCGATCATCGCGTCGAGCACGAACAGGACCTCGTCCGGGGAGATCGCGTCCCGGATGTCGGCAGCCTGCTTCATCATCTCCTCGTCGACGCCCAGCCGGCCGGCGGTGTCGACGATGACGACGTCGTGCTGGGCCCGGCGGGCCTCGTCAATGCTGCGCCGGGAGACCTCCACCGGGTCGCCGACGCCGTTGCCCGGCTCCGGCGCGAACACCGGCACCCCGGCGCGCTCGCCGACCACCTGCAGCTGGTTCACCGCGTTCGGGCGCTGCAGGTCGCAGGCCACCAGCAGTGGCGTGTGCCCCTGCCCGGACAGCCACCTGGCGAGCTTGCCCGCCAGCGTCGTCTTACCGGAACCCTGCAAGCCCGCCAGCATGATCACGGTCGGCGGGGTCTTGGCGAACTCCAGCCGCCGGGTCTCGCCGCCGAGGACGGTGACCAGTTCCTCGTTGACGATCTTGATGACCTGCTGGGCCGGGTTGAGGGCCTGGGAGACCTCAGCGCCCTTGGCGCGCTCCTTGACACCCTTGATGAAGCTGCGCACCACGGGAAGCGCCACGTCTGCTTCGAGCAGGGCGATGCGGATCTCCCGCGCGGTGGCGTCGATGTCGGCGTCGGACAGCCGCCCCTTGCCGCGCAGGTTCGTCAGGACCGAGGTGAGCCGGTCGGAGAGAGTGTCGAACACGGGTTCACGGTCTCCAGAGTCGATGGATTACCTATGCGAGGGTAACTGCCCGGCCCCGCCCCCCGGTGCGGGCTGGGCAGCGCATCGCGGAGATGGCGCAACCCCGGGTGGCTGCGACCAGCCACCCGGGGTTCGCGCGGACTCCGCTCAGCTGCGCTGGTAGTCCTCGCGGCGCGGGCCGCGGGACTGCGGCGAGCGCTGGCCCTTGCGGTGCGGGCGGCGGTCGCCCCGGTCGCCGCGGTCGCGGTCCCGGGCGGGGCGGCGGGGGCGGCGGCTGATGAAC
>NZ_JBEPDU010000028.1:0-95674 GCF_040300525.1 Saccharopolyspora sp. NPDC000359
GCCCCGGCGCTCTTCAGCGCCGCCGCCGTCAGGCACCCGATCGGCCCCGCGCCGGTGACCAGGACTCGTCGACCGGTCACCTCGCCCGCGCGGCGCACGGCGTGCAGGGCGACCGACAGCGGCTCGGCGAGGACGGCCCGGCGCAGGTCCAGCCCGGCGGGCAGCGGGCGGACCTGCGCCGCGGGCACGACGATGCGCTGCGCGAACCCGCCCTGCACGTGCGGGGTGCGGGCCGCGCTGCCGAGGTAGCGGCTGTGCGCGCACACGTTGCGGTGGTCGCGGGTGCACTCCGGGCAGGCGCCGCACGGCGTCGCCGGGTGGACGGCGACCGGCGTGCCGATCTCCAGACCGTCCACATCGGATCCGGTGGCGGCCACCCGGCCGACCACCTCGTGGCCCAGCACCATCGGTTCGCGGACGTGGAAGTCGCCGACCGAACCGCGGTGGTAGTAGTGCAGGTCCGATCCGCAGATCCCGCCCAGCGCCACCGAGATCTCGACGTCGCCGGGACCCGGCGCCGCCGGTTCGCGCTCCTCGATGCGGAGATCGCCTGCTCCGTGCACGACGCACGCGCGTGTGGACATCGCCCCTCCCACGGGATCAGAGAACGGAGGTCATGCCGCCGTCGACGTGCAGCAGCTGGCCGTTGACGAAGTCGGAGGCCGGGGAGGCCAGGAAGAGCAGGGCGCCGACCAGGTCCGGCACCCGCCCCCACCGGCCCGCCGGGGTGCGACCGCGCACCCAGCGGCTGAACTCCTCGTCGGCGACCAGTGCGGCGGTCAGCTCGGTCTCGAAGTAGCCGGGCGCCAACCCGTTGACCTGGATGCCGGACGGGCCGAGGTCGGCGCACATGCCCTTGGTCAGCTGCTTGAGACCGCCCTTGGTGGCCGAGTACGGGGCGATGCCGGGGCGCACCAGCTCGCTCTGCACCGAGCAGATGTTGACGATCTTGCCGCTGCCGCGGGGCACCATCCGCCGGGCGACCTCCCGCCCGACGAGGAAGGCGCTGGTGAGGTTGGTGTCGAGCAGCCGGTACCAGTCGGCGTCGGCGAACTCGGTGACCGGCGCGCGGTGCTGCACCCCGGTGTTGTTGACCAGGACGTCGATCGGGCCCGCCAGCTCCTCGGCGCGGGCGATGCCCTCGGCGACGGCAGCCGGATCGGTCACGTCGAAGGCGAGCCCGTGCACGGTCCCGCCGGTTCGCCCGGCCAGTTCGTCGCGCGCTTCGGCCAACCTGGACTCGTCGCGCCCGTTGAGCACGACCGTGCACCCGGCTTCGAGCAGGCCTTGGGCCAGGGCGTGGCCGATGCCCCTGCTGGAGCCGGTGACGACGGCGACGCGTCCGCTGACGTCGAAGACCGGGTGGCTCATCGCGCGACCTCCGCGGCGCCCGGAACCGCTGCGGTGCCGGGCAGCGGGGTGCGGGCGGGGCGACCGGACAGCACCGCGAGGATGTTGTCCACGGCCAGGTCGACCATCGCCGCGCGGGTCGCCTCGGTGGCCGAACCGACGTGCGGCAGCGCCACCAAGCGGGACTGCTCGACGAGGTCGGCGACGTCGGCACCGCGCGGCTCGCGCTCGAACACGTCCAGCCCGGCGGAGTGGATCACCCCGTCGCGCAGCGCGGCCAGCAGCGCCGCCTCGTCGACGACGCCGCCGCGCGACGTGTTGACCACCGTCGCGGTCGGCTTCATCGCGCGCAGCTCGTCGGCGCCGATGAGACCGCGGGTGGACTCGGTGAGCGGCACGTGCAGCGAGACGATGTCGGACTCGGCGAGCAGCGTGCCGAAGTCGACCGCCCAGGACAGGTTGTCGTCCTCCGGCGCCAGCGGGTCGTGGTGCAGCACGCGCATCCCGAACCCGGCCGCCCGCCGGGCCACCGCGCGGCCGATCTGGCCGTAGCCGACCAGGCCCAGCGTCGCGCCGAACACGTCCAACCCGAGGTCGTCGTGCATCCGGAAGACGTCCCACTGCCCGGCGTGCAGCCGGTCGAGGGCCGCGCCGAGGCGGCGCCGCGCCATCAGCACCAGGGAGAACGCCAGGTCGGCGGTGGTCTCGGCCAGCACCCCGGGGGTGTGGGTGACCACCACGCCGCGCTCCGCGGCGGCCCGCCGGTCGACCGCGTCGAACCCCATGCTCGCCAGGCCCACCACGCGCAGCGACGGCCCGGCCGCGGCCAGCAGCTCGGCGTCGACGGAATCGTTGCCCAGGGCCAGGATCGCGCTGACCCCGGTGGCGAGCTCGGCCAGCTCGGCCGGTTGCGGTCTGCCCGCGCCGGTCCAGCGGACGAGTTCCACTTCGGACCCCAAGCGGGCCAAGCCGTCGCCGGGGAGTTCCCCGCGGGTGCTGAGCACGCGATGCCTCATCATTCGCTCCTCGTCGAGACCGGTCGCGGTCCGCGACCAGCTCGCGGCACCGCCCGGCCAGAACGCTAGGCAGCGCGGCGGGGGAGCGACAAATACCGGATTCGCGTGACGCTATCGGCGGCGGGAATGCTTGCCGGTCAGGCCGCGAATTCCGCGATCAGCTCGTGGAACAGGTCCTGCACCGCCAGGGCCGGTTCGGACAGCGGCTGGTGGTCGGAGGTGCACAGCGAGAGCTTGACCTCGATCTCGGGTTCGACGATCCGCCGCGCCACCAGGTTCTGCACGTCGATGATCGCGCTGGCCGCCGACCACGGCAGCACGGTCGCCCCGACACCCGCGCGCACCGCGCTGACCAGCGTCGGCGCCGACTCGATCTCGCCCACCACCTTCGGCTCCAGCCCGGCCTGCTGGAAGGCGGTGTCGACGACCTGGCGGATGGTGTGGATCCCGCTGGGCAGCAGCAGCTCCACCTCGCGCAGCTCGGCGACCGCGACCTCCTCCCCGGCGGTGTCCGGGGCGATCGACGGGGCGGCGATGAGGAACAGGTCCTCGGTGCGCATCGGCTCGAACCGCACCCCGCGGATCGGGCGGCCCGCGTCGTAGATGAACGCCATGTCCATCCGCCCGGTCATGATCGCCTCGCTGATGACGCCGCCGAAGTTCTCGTTGATGTGCAGCAGGATGTTCGGGTAGCGCTCGCGCACGGCGCGCAGCAGCGGCAGCGCCAGCGCCGCGCCCGCGCTGTAGGGGGCGATGCCGACCGACACGCTGCCCGCCGGGGCGTGCCCGGACACCGAGACCGCGGCGTGGGCCTGGTCGACCTGGCGCAGGATGAGCTGCGCGTGGCGGTAGAGCGCGCGCCCCGCTTCGGTCGGCGCCACGCCGCGCTTGCTGCGGATCAGCAACTGCTGCTTGAACTGGGTTTCCAGCGCCGAGACCTGCTGGCTGAGCGCCGGTTGGGCGATGCGCAGGATGTCGGCGGCTCGGGTGATGCTCCCGGCGTCGACGATCTTGACGAACGAATAGAGGCGCCTGGTGTCCATCTGCCGCCCTTTCCAGCCCGGGAGCGACACATCATACGTCCGGCGCGCGAAGTCGCTGAGCTGTGGAGATACCGGTGACGCGGGGGATCGGCGCGACTACCGGGCGCAGCGGTCATAAGGAATCGCGATCACGTCACGCGCAACGCGTATTTGTCCGCCGCGGCGGGACCGGATTAGGTTCGCTGAAACGCAGCGCGGCGAAGCGGTGATTTCGAAATCACCGCGGCGAATTGCGGAATTGCCGATCGATTCGCCGAAATTCGCCGACGGCCGCTGACGAAGAATTCGGTGGACGCCCCGGGAGGACGAAATGACGCACCTGGTCGATCTCGTCGCCGACCTCGGCGAGGGGTTCGGCGCCTACACCGCGGGCGACGACGAGGCGCTGCTGGACGTCTTGACCTCGGCGAACATCGCCTGCGGCTTCCACGCCGGGGACCCGCGCACCATGGACGCCACGGTCCGGTCCTGCGCGCGGCGCGGCATCTCCCCGGGCGCGCACCCCAGCTTCCCCGACCTGGTCGGGTTCGGTCGGCGCGCGATGGAGCTGACCGCCGACGAGGTTCGCACCGATGTCCTCTACCAGATCGGTGCCCTGCAGGCCTTCGCCGCCGCGCACGGCACCCGGGTCAACCACGTGGCCCCGCACGGCAGGCTGGGCAACCTCGTCGCCACGCGGGCCGATTACGCCGCGGCGGTGGCCGACGCGGTCGCCGCCGTGGACCCGGGGCTGATCGTGCTGGCGCAGGACGGAGAGCTGGCGGAGGCGGCCCGGGCCCGCGGCTTGCCGGTGGGCATCGTCGGGATCGCCGACCGCGCCTACGCCGACGACGGAACACTGGTGCCCCGGGCGCAGCCCGGCGCGGTGCTGCACGATGCGGCCGAGATCGCCGAGCGCACGGTCCGCATGGTGACCGAAGGCGTCATCGACAGCGTCGGTGGCGAGGCGATCCCGGTGGAGTGCGACACCGTGCTGCTGCACGGGGACAGCCCCGGTGCGGTCGCCGTGGCGCGCACCGTGCGCGAGCAGCTGCTCGCAGCCGGGGTGACCATCGCGCCGCTGCCCGAGGTGCTCGACCGCAAGAGGGGTTCCTGACATGCGGCAGCACGTGGCGATCCTCGACTGCGGCGACTCGGCCGTGGTCGTCAAAGCGGTGCACGACGACGCGGACCACCGCTGGCGGGCCGTGCACGCGCTGGCCGACGCGCTAGAGGAGGCCGACCTGGCGGGGGTGCACGGGCTCGTGCCCACCTACGACTCGCTGCTGGTGGAGTTCGACTGCGCCGACACCGACCACCGCAGCGTGCGCCGGTCGCTGGAGGCCGCGCTCGACCGGCTCGGCGAAACCCCGGAGGAGCGGCCGTCGAAGCTGTTCGAAGTCCCCGTCGTCTACGGCGGCGAGCACGGCCCCGACCTGCCCGCGGTCGCCGACCAGCTCGGGCTGACCGAGCAGGACGTGATCGACCTGCACAGCGGCGCCGAGCTGACGGTGCGCTGCCTCGGCGCGCCCGTCGGCGCACCGATGATGGACGGCCCGGCGTTCCCCGCACCGGTCGCCCGGCTGTCCTCGCCCCGGACGAGCGTGCCGCCCGGCTCCGTCGCGGTCGCCGGGAAGCAGGCGGTGATCTGCCCGATGCGCTCTCCGGGCGGGTGGCCGCTGCTCGGCCGCACCCCGCTGCGGGTGCTCGACCTGCACTCCGAGCGCCTGGCCCCGTACCGGCCGGGCGACCGCTTCCGCTTCGTGCCGATCCGCCCCGAGCAGTGGGGCGAGCACGCCGGTGCACCGCTGGGGGCCGCCGATGGCTGACCACCTCGTGATCCACCGGGCGGGCATCTCCGCGGTGCAGGACCTCGGCCGGTTCGGGCGTTCGCGGTTCGGGCTGCCGGTCAACGGCGCGCTCGACCAGTTCTCGGCGCGCGCGGCCAACGTGCTGGTCGGCAACGGGGAGGGCGACCCGCTGGTGGAGGTCGCGATGCTGGACTTCAGCTGCACGCCGAGCACCGACGTCCTGCTCGCCGTCACCGGCGCGCCCGCCGACCTCACCGTCGGCGGTGTCCCGCGCCCGCAGTGGGAGCCCACCGCGGTCCGCGCTGGCGAGACCGTCCGCATCGCGGGCATCCGCCGGGGCGCGCGGGTCTACCTCGCGCTGCACGGCTCGGTCGAAGCACCGTCGCTGCTCGGCAGCTGCGCACCGGACACTATCCTCGGGTTCGGCCGGTCGCTGCGCGACGAGGACGAACTGGCGATCGGCCGCGGCATCGCACCGATCGACCACCCGGTCCTGCGCCACCCGGTGTTCCGGCTCGGCGTGCCGGTCCCGCCCTTCCCGGAGGAGTGGACGATCGACGTCACCGACGGCCCGGACATCGCCGAGTTCGGCACCTCGGCGGCCAAGCTGTTCGACGCCGAGTACACCGTGAGCCCGCAGAGCAACCACATCGGCCTGCGCATGCGCGGCGACGTGCCGCAGCGGGAGGCCCGCGGCGAGGTGCTCTCGCGCGGCGTCCCGGTCGGCGCGGTCGAAGTGCCGGCGGGCGAGGAGCTGCTGGTGCTGCACCGCGGCCGCGGGGTCACCGCCGGGTACCCGGTGCTGGCCGTGGTCACCGCCACCGGGCTCTCGGCGCTCGGCCAGGTGCGGCCCGGACAGCGCGTCCGGTTCCGCAAGCGCAGCGTCGAGGAAGCGGTGGCCGCCTACCGGGCTCAGCGCAACACCTTGCGCGCACTCCGAAAACGCGTGTCGACGGTGTTCGACGCGCTCCGCATCCCCACCACCACGCCCGCCCCAGCAACGGAGGCACTATGAGAACCGTGGCCGCCAAGGCCGTGCCCAACCAGGTCGACGCCCGCACCGCACGGCGCATCACCCTCGCCGGGTGCGTCGGGATCTTCGCCGAGCTCTACGACAACGGCATCTTCGGCTTCATGGCCGGGACGCTGGCCCTGGTGTTCTTCCCGGACTCGCAGAACGCGGTGCTGCTGGTGTTCGTGGGGTACGCGATCTCGTTCTTCTTCCGGCCGCTGGGCGGCATCATCTGCGGCCACCTCGGCGACCGCATCGGCAGGCAGCGGATGCTGGTGTTCGTCATCATGCTGATCAGCGTCGCCACCGCGGCCATCGGCATGCTGCCGACCTACGCGGCGATCGGCGTCGCGGCACCGTGCCTGCTGATCCTGATGCGGATCCTGCAGGGCTTCTCGGTCGGCGGTGAGGCCGCGGGCGCGATGACCTTCCTCGCCGAGCACGCCCCGGAGGGCAAGCGCGGCCTCTACACCAGCTACGCGCAGATCGCCTCCTTCCTCTCGCTGCTGACCGGCACGCTGATCGCCGCGGCCATGACCAGCGGCCTCGGCCCGGAGCGGATGGAGTCCTTCGGCTGGCGCATCCCGTTCCTGCTGGCCATCCCGCTGGGCATCACCGGCATCTACATCCGCCGCAAGATCACCGACACGCCCAACTTCACCCGCCTCAAGGAGGAGGGCGGGCTGTCGAAGAACCCGCTCAAGGAGGCCTTCGCCTCCGCCGAGCACCGCCGGGCGATGTGGTTGGCGCTGCTCATCCCGCTGATGAACGGTTCCGGCTACTACGTGCTGTTCGCCTACATGCCCACCTTCATGTCCACCGAGCTGAAGTTCAGCACCGTCGACGGGCTGCTGGTCACCGCGGCCAGCCTGGTGGCGATCTCCGTCGCGATCCCGTTCATGGGCGCGCTGTCGGACCGCATCGGGCGCAAGCGGGTGATCGCGGGCGCCGCGGTGGCCATGGCGATCGCCGGGATCCCGTGCTACGCGCTGATCAGCACCGGCAACGTGGGGCTGGCCGCGCTCGGCGCCAGCATCATGGCCGTGGTGTTCGCCGGGCACACCGGCGTCATCCACATCCTGCTGGTGGAGCTGTTCCCCACCCGCGTCCGCTACTCCGCCTACGGCCTGGGCTACAACATCTCCTCGGCCGTCTTCGGCGGCACCGCCCCGCTGCTGATGACCTTCCTCATCGGACAGACCGGCAACACCTACATGCCCGCGTTCTACGCGGTGGTCACCGCCCTGTGCACGCTCGCCGCGGTCTCCCGGGTGACCGACCGGGCCCACCTGCCGCTGCAGGACGCGTAGCCGGAACACCGGCAAAGCACCACGAACTCTCTAGGAGCGAACGAAGATGCCCTTCTCCGACTACAGGACTGCGCTGGTCACCGGCGCGTCGACCGGGATCGGCGCGGTCGTCGTCGAGCGGCTGGCCAAGCAGGGCCTGCAGGTCCACGCGGTGGCGCGCAACGCCGAGCGGCTCGCCGAACTGGCCGAGCGCACCGGGTGCACGCCGCACGCGGTCGACATCACCGACACCGCCGCGCTGACCCGGACGCTGGACGGGCTGGAGATCGACGTGCTGGTGAACAACGCCGGGGTCTCCCGGTCCGGCAACATCCTCGACGCCGACGAGTTCGGCATCGACGAGCAGATCGCGGTGAACATCCAGGCGGTGCTGCACCTGGTGCGGCTGATCATGCCGGGCATGGTCGAGCGCGACCGCGGGCACATCGTGAACATCTCCTCGATCGCCGCGATCTACAACTTCGGCGGCAACACCATGTACCACGCGACGAAGTCCGCCGTGCACACGCTGTCCCGGCAGCTGCGCGTCGACGCCTACGGCCGCCGGGTCCGCGTCACCGAGATCTGCCCGGGCCGGGTGGAGACCGAGATCTTCGGGCGGCTGCTGGGCGACATGGAGGAGGCGCAGCGCCGCTTCTACGACGGCTACGAGTCGCTCAAGCCGGAGGACATCGCCGACGCCATCGAGTACGCGATCGGCACGCCGCGGCACGTCAACATCGGGCACGTGGAGATCCTGCCGACCTTCCAGGTGCCCGGCGGGCTCAACTTCGAGCGCCGCGCCGACTGAACCCGGGAGCAGGGATGAGCGCGACACCGACCGCCCGGCGGGTCGACCGGATCCAACCCTCGCCGAGCACCGCAGCCGCCCAGCGGGTGCGCGAGCTCAAGGCCGACGGCCACGAGATCCTGGACCTGACCGTCGGCGAACCGGACTTCGACACCCCCGAGCACATCAAGCTCGCCGCGATCGAGGCGATCGAGCGCGGCGAGACCAAGTACACGCCGGTCAACGGCACCCCCGAGCTGCGCGAGGCGATCGCGGCGAAGCTCGCCCAGCGCCACGGCGCGCACTACTCGCACGCCCGGATCGCGGTCGGCGGCGGGGCGAAGCAGGTCATCTTCCTCGCCCTGATGGCCACTGTGGACACCGGGGACGAGGTGATAGTGCCCGCGCCGTACTGGGTGTCCTACCCGGACATGGTGCTGGCCAACGACGGCACCCCGGTCGTGGTGGAGTGCGGGGAGGACAGCGGGTTCAAGCTCACCGCGCAGCAGCTGGAATCCGCGATCACGGCGCGGACGCGGTGGCTGATCCTCAACGCGCCGAGCAACCCCACCGGCGCCGCCTACACCGAGGCAGAGCTCCGGTCGCTGGCCGACGTCCTGCTGGCCCACCCGCACGTCCGGGTGCTGACCGACGAGATCTACGACGAGATCTGGTACGGGACGGGGCAGGCGCCGACCCTCGTCGGCGTGGAGCCGCGGCTGCAGGAGCGTGTGCTGATCACCAACGGCGTCTCCAAGACCTATGCGATGACCGGTTGGCGCATCGGCTACGGCGCCGGTCCTGCGGACCTGATCGGGGCGATCAACAAGCTGCAGTCGCAGATCTCGTCGTGCCCGTCCTCGGTGAGCCAGGCGGCCGCGGTCGCCGCGCTCACCGGCAAGCAGGACTTCATCGCCGAGATGGTCGAGACCTACCGGGGCCGCCGCGACGAGCTCCTGCGGGCGCTCGACGGCGTCCCCGGGATCTCCTGCACCACCCCGCAGGGCGGCTTCTACCTGTTCGTCAACTGCACCGGGCTGCTCGGCAGGCGCACCCCGCAGGGCGCGGAGATCAGCACCGACGAGGAGTTCTGCCGGTACCTGCTGGAGTCCCAGCAGGTCGCGGTGATCCACGGCGCGGCCTACGGCTCACCGGGCCACTTCCGGATCTCGTTCGCCACCTCGAACGCGGTCCTGCGGGAAGCCGCCGCGCGCGTCGCCCGGGCCTGCGCCGAACTGTCCTGACCGCGAGAAGGAGGAGCGCAGCATGCGCGTCACCACCAAGATCGACCGCCCGGACCCCGAGCTGGTCGAGCAGCTGAGCCGGTACTCGTCGGCGACGATCCACGAAGCGCAGGGCAGGCTCGGCGCGCTGAGCTCGCGGATCAAGCCGGTCGACCGGGACATGTCGTTGTGCGGACCGGCGTTCACGGTGTCCTGCGCGCCGCGGGACAACCTGATGCTCCAGGTCGCCATCGCCCACGCCCGGCCCGGCGACGTGCTCGTCGTGTCGGCGGGGGACTACACCGAGGCCGGGCAGTTCGGCGACGTGCTGGCCAACGCCTGCCAGGCCAAGGGGATCGCCGGGCTGGTCACCGACACCGGGGTCCGCGACACGCAGGAGCTGCGCAAGCTGGGCCTGCCGGTGTTCTCCCGCAGCGTGTCGATCAAGGGCACGGTCAAGGAGACCCTCGGCCCGCTCAACGAACCGGTGCTGATCGGCGGCGAGATCGTCCGGCCCGGCGATGTGGTCCGCGGTGACGCGGACGGCGTCGTGGTGGTCCGCCGCGAGGACCTGGCCGAGGCGATCCGCAAGTCCGGTGAGCGGGAGGCGGCGGAGGCCGCCTACATCGCCGACTACCGGGCGGGCAAGAGCGTCATCGAGGTCAGCGGCCTCGCGGCCAAGCTGGAGGCGAAGGGCCTGGTCGTCGAGGACTGACACGGGGGCGTCGCCGGAAACGGTCCCGGCGACGCCCCCGCTGCTAGTTCGCCCGGCGGCGCAGGAACACGACGGCGAGAACGGCCAGGACGGTCGTGGTGATGGCCGCTGCGGTCGAGACCGCGTTCAGCCCGGTGGTGTGCGCCTCGCGCGCGAGGGCGAGCAGCTCAGCTGCGAGGCCGCTCGGCAGGTGTTCGGCCGTCGTGAGCGCGCCCGCCATGGTGTCGCCAGCGCGTTCGGCCAGCTCGGGCGGAACGCCGTCGGACATCTCGCTGCGATAGGTGAGCGCGCCGAGGCTGCCCAGTCCCGCCGTTCCGACGGCGACACCGAGTTCGGTCGTGGTCTCCGACATCGAGGCCGCCGACCCGGCTTTCTCCGGTGGGGCCGACGAGATCGCCAGGTCGGTGCCGAGCACGTCGGCGGGCCCGCTGCCGAAGTAGGCGATGGTCAGGCCCAGCACCACCAGGGCTGCGCCACCGACCTGCGCCAGGACCGCGAACCCGGCCGCCGACACCAGCAACCCCGCGCCGACGACGCAACCAGGCCCGACCCACCGGGCAGCCGCGGGCGCCAGCATCGAACTCGCGACCAGTGCTGCGGCCGCGGGCAGCAACCACAGCGCGGCGTTCAGCGGCGAGAGCCCGACCGCCATCTGCAGGTGCTGGCTGACGAACATCGTGATGCCGCTCGTGGTCGCCGCCGCGAGCAGCAGGACGAGCAGCGCGGTGCGGAAGGACCGGTCGCCGAACAGCCGGAGGTCGAACAGCGGGTCCGCCGACCTCAGCTGCCGCCGCGCGAACACCGCCCCGGCGAGCAGCCCGGCCAGCAGGGCGAGCACCGAGGTCACGACGTCGCCGCCCCTGGTCAGCTCCTTGAGGGCGTAGACCGGCGGCAGGACGGTGGCCAGCGACAGCCCGACGCTGATCAGGTCCAGCCGACCGGCCGCGGCGGCGTGCTGCTCGGGAAGCAGCACCGGGCCGGTCACCAGCAGCAGCGCCATCACCGGCACCGCGGGCAGGAACACCGAGCCCCACCAGAACACCTCCAGCAGCACGCCGCCGACGACCGGGCCGACGGCGATGCCCGCCATGAAGGTGCTCGACCACCCGGCGACGGCGATCGTGCGCTGCCGGGGATCGCGGAACATCTTGCTGATCAGGGCCAACGTGGTGGGCATCAGGGTCGAGGCGACCGCCCCTTGGAGAGCCCGCGCGGCGATGAGCGCTCCGGCGTGCGCGGAGAAGGCGGCCAGCACCGAGGTGGCGCCGAAGCCCGCGGCGCCGATCAGCAGCAAGCGGCGGTGACCGATCCGGTCGCCCAGGTTTCCCGCGGTGAGCAGGAAACCGGCGATCGCGAAGCTGTAGCTGTCGGTCACCCACAGCAGTTCGACGCTAGTGGCGTCCAGATCCGCGGCCAGGTGGGGGAGCGCCAGGTACAGCACGCTCATGTCCAGCGCGACCAGCAGGGTGGGCAGGCTCAGCACGGCCAGCCCGAGCCATTCGCGCAGGCCTGCCCGGGGTGCGGGCGTGGTTGAGGTGTTCGTGGAAGCAGACGACATGCGTACTCCGTCGAAGCGGTGGCGCGCAGCGGCGCCACGCGGACCAGGCCAGGTGGTTCCAGCGGAACCACCGCGCGGTGCTTCGACATCGGCAGCGGACGCGTGGGATCACCGGCCCGTTCGGCCGGTGCGGGCGACGCCTCGCGGCGTCAGCTCAGCAGGCGCTCCGCGCCAGGTGCGGAAGCACAGGTCAGAGCCATGCCGTTGACCACGAACGCCAAGGTCGTCCTCTCCTCACGAGTGACAGCTGCCGACGCCAAGGTGGCACGACCGAGCTCAGGGGCGCAACGGGTTTTCCGCGCACCACCGGACCGGCCGGGTCACGCGGTGCCCTCCGGGAAGACCGGGCGCAGCACGTCGTCGGGCAGGCCGCGGCGCTTCCACTCCCGGGGGTAACCGACCGAGACCTCCTCGAAGCGGACCCCGTCGTGCACGGTCGTGCGGGGGATGTGCAGGTGCCCGTAGACCACCGCCGCCGCGCGGTGGCGCACGTGCCAGTCCGCCGTGCGCACGGTCCCGCACCACTGCGCGAACTCTGGGTACCACAGGACGTCCGTGGGCTCGCGCACCAGCGGGTAGTGGTTGACCAGCACTGTCGGCAGCTCCGGGTCGCACTCGGCCAGCCGCCGCTCGCTGTACTCCAGCCGGGCCCGGCACCACGCGTCGCGGGTCGGGTGCGGGTCGGGGTGCAGCAGGTACTCGTCGGTGCACACCACGCCCGCCTGGCGGGCGATGTCGAGCGCTTCCTCCTTGCTCGTCGCGCCCTTCGGGAAGAACGTGTAGTCGTAGAGCACGAACAGCGGGACGACGGTGACCGGCCCGCCGCGCCCGGTCCAGACCGGGAACTCGTCCTCCGGGGTGACGACACCGAGGTCGCGGCAGCGCCGCACCAGCTCGCGGTAGCGCGCTTCACCGCGCAGCTGCAGCGGGTCCTTGGCCGTGGTCCACAGGTCGTGGTTGCCCGGCACCCACACGACCTTCGCGAAGCGCTCGGCGAGCAGGCCCAGCGCCCACTCGATCTCGTCGGCGCGTTCGGCGACGTCCCCGGCCACCAGCAGCCAGTCCTGGTCGGAGTGGGGACGCAGCTTCCGGACGATGTCGGCGTTCTCGCTCATCGCCACGTGCAGGTCGCTGATGGCCAGGAGCTCACCGGATGAAGGACGCATGTGTCCGGACCGTAGCCGATCTTGCCCGGCTGCGGTGAGCGGGTTTCAGGATGTGGCCGCCAGGTCGGCGAGCTGCCGGGCGGCGACCAGGGGCCCGTCGGTGCGCACCGCGGCTGCGGTCGAGGCGGCGCGTTCGGCGACACCGGGTTCCAGCGCGCGGCTGAGCGCGGTGGTCAGCTCGCCCTGCGCGGCGCCGATCCCGAGCTGGCTGACCCGCTCGGCCCAGTAGTACTGGTCGTGGACCTGCGGGAGCACGACCTGGGGCGCACCGGCCCGGGCGGCGGTGGTGGTGGTCCCGGCACCTCCGTGGTGCACCACCGCCGCGACCGCTGGAACAGCGCCCGGTGGTTGGTCTCGCCGATCGAGGTGCAGTCCGCCCCGTCGTCGGGCAGCGACAGCTCGGCCCAACCGCGGGAGACGATCGCGCGGCGGCCGTGTGCGCGGGCCGCGGCGACCACCGCCTGCTCGATCGCCCGCAGCAGGTTCTCGTGCTCCTGCGGCCGGACCAGGCACACCATCGGCAGGTCGGCGCGGTCGCGCGGCCCGCGCACACCGTCGAACGACGGCAGCTCACCGCTGTCGCGCCTGGTCCCGCACCTACTCGTGCGCATGGGCTGCCGCAGCGTAGCTGCCCGTGGTCGGGCAGCGGCCTGGATCCGGGCCAACACCCACCGCGCGGAGCAGCGGCCGGGGCGGGGTGTCCACTGTGCTCGGCGGGGTGATCAAGGTTGTCAGGGGTCGCCGGTACGGTCCGCACGTCCGGTCGCCGAGGCTGGACGTCCCCCGGTTCACAGGAGATCGTGTGTTGCGAGATCAGGAGCGGTCGAGCACGGCGCGGGTGGTTCTGCCCGCCCGGCCCCGCAAGCTGGCCAAGGTCCCGTTCGTGGAGCTGGCCGACGGCCGCCTGCAGGGCGTGGTGTCCAGCGGCTCGGACATCGCGCGGGTCTACGTCTCGTCGGTGTCCGCCGGCAGCTACGCGTTCACGTGCAGCACCAACAACAACCGGCCCTGCGGGGGCGCGCGGGGATCCTCCTGCAAGCACATCGGCGCCCTGCTCACCGAGGCGGTGCTGCAGTACGGCGGGGAGCGGGTCGCCCGCTACCTGGAGGTCGAGGTCTCCGCCGAAGAGCTGACCGCGCAAGCCATCGCCGACGCCATGACCGCGACCAACCCGCCGCAGGGCGACGCGCACACGGCCGCGCCGGTGTTCAGCCGGTTCCTGCGCCACCTGGCCTACCTGGAGCTGCCGCCGACCACCGAGCCGCTGCCGGAGATGCAGTGGTTCCCGCCGACCAGGGCGGTGGTGTGATGCGCGCGGACCTGCTCGCCGAACCCGTCGCGGGCCTGGCCGAGGCGCTGGCGGCCGTCGAGGCCTTCGACCGCGCCCTGACCAGCGGGCTGCTCCGCCCCGACGCCGCTGACCTGGCCGAGCTGGCCGGGGCCGTGGCTGCGACCCCGCTGGCCGGAGCGGTCGCGGAAGCGGCCGACAAAGCGGTGGCCGGAGCCGCCGGCGAAGACCACTTCACCGCCCTCGCCGCCGCCCGCACCGCGGTGCTCGGTGCCGTCCACGACGCGCTGGTGAACCGCATCGCAGAGGCCACCGGGCAACCCGCCATCGGCGAGAACACCGACACCCCAGGCGGTGCGTACGCGGTGAACCTGCTGGCGGCAGCCCGCTCCTGGCTCTGCGACCTGGCGCGGTCGGGGTGGCGGGGCATCGACCACGACCTGGTTTCCGGGGCGTCGCAGGTGGTCTCGGCGATGCTGCCGGACCCGGCGCTGCGCCGCCTGGCGGTGCTGCTCGACGGCTTCGCGGCCGAACTCGCCGCGTCCTGCCCCGGCTCCGCGCTGGAGCGCGTCCCGGTGCGCCGCTGGGCGGACCTGTGGACGCGGGGGATGCTGCTGGCGGTGCCCGGGGCCGCGGCCACGCCGGTGACCGGCACGGCGACCGGTCGCCTGCTGCCGCTGGGCGTCGACGTGCAGGAGCACGCGACCGCGGTGCAGGCCCAGGTCCACGCGGTGCTCGAACCCGCTGGCCGCGGCGAACCCCGCCTGGTGCGGGCCAGCGCGTCGGTGCCCAAGCCGGACACCGTGGTCGGAGCCGGTCTGTGGCAGCTGCTCCGCCCGCACCTGTCGCTGCTGTCCGCCGCAGGCGAAGGCCTGTCGATGGAGCTCACCGGCATGCCGATCACCGCCGAGGGTGACCTGGTCTGGAGCGACGAGCACGCCCGCCCGGGCGAACCAGCAGAGGCCTTCACCACCGCCCGGGTGGTGCTGCCGTCGGCGACCGCACCGGCAACCGCGCCCCTGGACCGGCACCCGGCGCGCATCGCCGTGCCGGTGTTCCTGGAGGGCTACACCGCGCGGTCCGACGACGACGGGCTGACCTTCACCGCCACCGGGCACGACCTGGCCGTCGACGCCGACCGCATCCCCGCCGCGAGCCCGCTCACCGCCGAAGCGGTCGCGGCGTCCCACGCCTGCATCGGCCTGCTGCGGTGGGACGCCGGGAGCTTCCACCTGCAGCCGCTGGCGGTGGAGACCACCAAGCGCAAGAAGGCGGTCGCGGTGCACGCCGGGGCGTGGGCCGGGGGCACCACCGACAAAGCCGGTGCCAAGGCGGAGAAAGCCGCCACCGATGCCACGACCGCGCTCAGCGAGCGCGCGGGGAGGTTGTTGCGGGGATGAGCGGCGAGACCTCCCACGACAACCGCCGCCAGGTGCTGTACTGGCGGCTGCTGGCCCGGCTCTTCGACCGCGAGGAGCAGGCGGGCCTGGAGTCGGCGAGCCTGGCCGTCGTCGAGGACGTCGGCCTGCCGCCCGCCCTGCTGGACCCGCGGACCTCGGTCGACTCGATCGCGCAACGCCACCCCGAGCTGGCTGCCGAGTTCGACGGCCTGATGATCCCGGAGTCCACATCGGACGAGCCGCGGGACCGGGCCGCCGAGGTGCGGCGCGCGGCGCTGGTGTCGAAGGTGCTGCTCAACGTCTTCGACTCCGGCTCCGGTGCGGTCACCGCCGAGCAGCTCTCCCGCTGGCAGTCCGACGCGGGCTGGTTGGAGCGGGCGCTGGGGTGCCCGCCGGGCGGCCTGCGCGGCGGCCGAGGCGCGAGCCCGTCCGGCGGCGGCACGACGCCCGACCTCGGGCGGCTGGTTCCGGAGATCGGCCCCGAACTCGGTGCCATCGAAGCGGACCTGGTGGACCGGATGCAGCTGCGCGAGGTGCTGGCCGACCCCGACCTCGCCGCCCAGCTGACCCCGAGCATGTCGCTGGTCGAGCAGCTGCTGCGGGACAAGGACAACCTGTCCGGGGTGGCGCTGGCCAACGCCAAGGACCTCATCCGCCGGTTCGTCGACGAGGTCGCCGAGGTGCTGCGCACCCAGGTGGCGCAGGCGCAGGTGGGGGAGCTGGACCGGTCGGTGCCGCCGAAGCGGGTGTTCCGCAACCTCGACCTCGACCGCACCATCTGGAAGAACCTCACCAACTGGGACCCGGAGGAGGAGCGGCTGCTCGTCGACCGCCTCTTCTACCGGCGCACCGCCCGCAGGACGACGCCGCAGCGGCTGGTCGTGGTGGTCGACCAGTCCGGCTCGATGGTCGACTCGATGGTGAACTGCACCATCCTCGCGTCGATCTTCGCCGGGCTGCCGAAGGTGGACGTGCACCTGATCGCCTACGACACGCGGGCACTGGACCTCACGCCGTGGGTGCACGACCCGTTCGAAACGCTGCTGCGCACCCAGCTCGGCGGTGGCACCAACGGCGAGGTCGCGATGGCGCTGGCCCGGCCCAAGATCACCGAACCGCGAAGCACCGCGGTGGTGTGGATCTCCGACTTCTACGAGTGGTCGGCCGAAGCGCTGTTCGCCAGCATGGCCGCCCTGCACCGCTCCGGCACCAAGTTCATCCCGGTCGGCTCGGTCACCAGCTCCGGTCGCGGCAGCGTCAACCCGTGGTTCCGCCAACGCTTCAAGGACCTGGGCACACCGGTGATCTCCGGCCACATCCGCAAGCTCGTCGCGGAGCTCAAGACGTTCCTGGCGTGAAAGCCAGCCACACCACCAGACCACCAGCACCACCGAGAAAGGCCCTGAGCATGTCCGACCTGCTGCGCGCGCCCGCCGAGATCAAGTACGCCGAGGAGCTGGACTGGCTGGAATCCATCGACGACGGCCCCAAGCCGTTCGCCTGGCGGCTGTCGCCGAAGATGGTCCGGCTGTTCATCCTCGGCTCCGAGCGCGCCGACGGCCTCGACCGCGAGGTCGCGCAGAAGTGGTTCGGCGACCGCAGCTTCGTCGAGCGGGCCATCGTCACGCTGGCCTCCGACCGCGGCCTGCTGCTGATCGGCGACCCCGGCACCGGCAAGAGCTGGCTGGCCGAGCTGCTGGCCGCCGCGATCTCCCGGAACTCCACGCTGGTCGTGCAGGGCACGGCGGGCACCACCGAGGACCAGATCAAGTACTCGTGGAACGTGTCCATGGTCATCGCCAAGGGCCAGTCGCGGGAGTCGATGATCCCCTCGCCGATCATGACCGCGATGGAGACCGGCGCCATCGGCCGGTTCGAGGAGCTGACCCGCTCCACCAGCGACGTGCAGGACGCGCTGATCTCGATCCTGTCCGAGAAGTACATCTCGGTGCCGGAGCTCGACGACGACAACATCGTCTTCGCCAAGCCGGGGTTCTCCGTCATCGCCACCGCCAACAGCCGCGACCGCGGCGTCAACGACCTGTCCTCGGCGCTCAAGCGCCGCTTCAACTTCGTGCGCATCCCGGTGGTGACGAACAAGAAGAGCGAAGCCGAGATCGTCCGGTTCCGCACCGAGGAACTGCTGCGCCGCCACCAGATCGAGCTCGACGTGCCGCCGACGCTGCTGGACGTGCTGCTGCGCAGCTTCGCCGACCTGCGCGACTCCGCGGCCGCGGCGGGCAGCGACGACGAGAAGCTGGAGTCCGCGCTGTCCACCGCCGAGCAGATCGGTGTGCTCGAGGACGCGGTCCTGCACAGCAACTTCTTCGGCGAGCGCGAGCTGACCGCCCGGACCCTGGCGTCCTCGCTGGTCGGCTCGCTGGCGCGGCGCGAACCGGAGGACCTGGCCATCCTGAACAAGTACCTGCACGGCGTCGTCGAGCCGCGCAGCAAGGAGGAGGGCGGATCCTGGCCGGAGTTCCTGGAGGGCGGCCGCGACGCGATTGCCACCCTGTCGTGAGCGGCGTGGACGAGAGCGTCTTCGCGGCGCTGCGGGCGCAGCTGCAGGAGGCCGCCGCGACGTTCGCCGACGGGCCCGGCGCGCTGGAGGGCATCTTGCTGGGCATCGTCGACGACGTCGACCGCGCGACCCGGGAACCGCTGGAGGTCTTCCCGGTCTGCCACCACTCCCCGGCGTCGGCGATCGCGATGGCGCGGCGGCTGCGGCAGAAGCAGCCGGAGGTGGTCTACCTGGAGCTGTGCGAGGACATGGCCCCGCTGCTGACCGAACTGCGCACCTGCACGCTCCCGGTGGCGGTGCAGGCCTTCGCCACCGAGGTCGACGGCTTCCCGCTGGAGTGGTCGCCGCTGTCGGTGGTCGCCCCGATCACCGAGGCCTCGGCCGAGTACCAGGCGATCGCCTACGCGCTGGACACCCCGGGCGTGGAGCTGGTGCTGGTCGACCGCTCCTCGGACCACGTCTTCCAGTGGGACGCGCGCCGGGAGCAGCCCGCGGGGGCGCCGGAAGAGCCCGAAGGCGCGCTGCACGGTGACGCGGTCGGCGTGGAAATCGGCGACCTGCGGCCCCGCTTCGCCGAACTGGAGGAGCACCTGCTGCACCACGGCAAGGTGCGGCACTGGTCGGAGTGGTGGCACCAGTACGTCGAGCTGCCGCTCGGTGACAGCGACCACGACACCTACCGGCAGGTGATGCTGCTGATCGGCAGCCTGTTCCGGCGGCTGGCACCGGGCGACCCGCACCGGGTGCGGGTGGACGAGGACCGCGAGCGGTACATGTGGACCAGGATCCGCGAGCACCTGGCCGCGACCGGCACCGACCCCGCGGACTGCCTGTACGTCTGCGGTGCGTTCCACGCGGCCAGCCGCGTCAAGGAGTTCGGCGTGCACGGCACCAGCACCTTCGAGATCAGCCCGCGCACCGCCAGCAAGTGGCAGCACGGCCTGATCCCCTCCAGCCACACCGCGATCGAGGCGCAGTTCGGCCTGGCACCCGGGTCGGTGTCGATCGCCGCGGCGGAGTGGGCGAAGAACCTCAAGCGCACCCGCGTGCGACCGTTCCGGCTGGCCGGGCAGGCCGGGGGCGCGAAGCGGACCAAGCCGCTGCCCGCCGCCGAACCCCCGGTCGCGACCGTGGACAAGCTCTCGGGCTTCCTGCAGCGCCCACCAGTCCTGGACCGCGTGGACGAGGCGGAGCTGCTGGGCTGGTCGGTGGACATCGTGCGCGCCGCGCGCCGCAACGGCTACCTGGCCTCCACCGCCGACGCCATCGCGGTGTTCGAGACGTCGATCCTGCTGGCGGGGATGCGTGACCGGGCCAAGCCCACGCCCTACGACTTCCAGGACGCCGCGATCACCTGCATCGAGAAGGACGTCGTGCCGGGCCGCCGCGACGTGCGCCGCCTCGTGGAGATCATGATGGGCGGCGACCGCATCGGCCGGGTCGGCTACGAGTCGCTGCCGCCGCTGGCGCGCGACGTCCACGACCGCCTCGCACCGCTGAACCTCAAGCTCGACAAGCGCGGCGTGCAGCGCGCGCTGCTGGACATCGCCGCCCGACCGGAACTGGCGCACTGCTCCGAGGTCCTGTGGAGGCTGCACCGCCTGATGCCGCGCGGCGCGGCGCGGCCGATCATGGGGGAGCGGCGGTTGGGGGAGCAGCCGATCCAGGAGTCGTGGGACCTGGCGCTCGGCACGCACCAGCGGGCGCTCATCGAGCTCGGCTACGAGGGCGTCAGCATCGAGCAGGTCCTGGAGCAGCGGCTGCGCGCCGCGGCCCACGCCCCGCGCGCGACGACGGCGTCCGTGCTGGAGGCGGTCGAGGACGCGACGCTGTACCTGCGCAGCCACCGGCTCGCCAACGAGCTGGGCACGCGGGCGCTGGAAGTCCTGTCCACGGAGCGCAGCGTCGACGGTGCCCCGGAGGTCCTGCGCCGGGTGCGTCGGCTGCTGGCCTTCTACCGCACCAGCGAACCGGTGCTGCCGCCGTGGATCGAGTCGTTCGTCAAGACCGGCTACGCCCACTACTGCACGTTGCTGCCGACGGCGTTCACCGACGAGGACGCCACCGTCGACCAGGTCGCGGCGATGCTGGGCTTCCTGTTCAGCATGGAGAGCCTGGCGCTGTCGCTGGGCTGCGACCGCACCCAGCTGGAGCTGGCGTTCGCCCAGTCCCACCCCGAGGAACCGGAGAAGCTGGCGCTGCTGTGGGCCACCCAGGTGCACCTGGGGCGGCTCTCCCGGGAGGAGTTGCGGCAGCGCTGCGCCGACCTGCTGGGCAACCCGCTGGTGGTGCCCGCCTACCCGCGCTACCTCAGCGGGTTCCTGCACGCCCTGGAGCCGGTGCCGAGCCTGGTGGACTTCGTGGTGGAGGCGGTGTCCAACGCCTTCAGCAGGCTGCCGGACCCGGTGCTGCTCCCGTGGCTGCCGAGGCTGATCACCACCCTCCGGGCGAACGGGGCGGAGCTGGCGCCGAAGCTGATCCGCGAAGCGGGCCGCGTCTTCCCGGCCAGCCTCCCCGCGCTGGACGAGTGGACCCCGCCGTGGCGGGCCGAACCCGCCCGGCAACCGGCGCACCCGCTCCGGCCCGCCCACCGCGGCGTCGAGCTGCTCGCGACCCACCCGGACACCTGCAACGCGGTGGCGGGCCTCCTGGGCTGCACAGGGCAGTGGGTGGCAGCCGTCCCCGAACCGCGCGGAGCGGAGTTGCTCGCCCAGTACCCGGACACGGCGCAGGCCCTCCACCTGCTGCTGACCGGGCAGTGACCCGCGCGGTGGCCCCGCCGACCGGCCGCGGGGGCACCGGTGGGGTCAACTCTGGTCGGCCAGGGCGAGCGCGATGACCTGGGTGATTTCCTGGGGGTGGAAGTTGTCGTCGCTGACCAGCACGAGCGTGCGCTCACCGCTGGGCAGCCGCGGACCCCAGGTCATGCCCTCCATGTTGTCCACAGTGGACAATCCAAGGTCGCCGAAGTCGGCCAGCAGCCGCTTGCGCATCGGCTGGACCGGCTGGGCCTGGAGGGAGTGCAGGTGCTGGACGTCGGTGGCGCCGTCGGTCGTGGCCTCGAACAACCGCACCGCGAACCCGGTGCCGTCGACGAAGGTGCGCTCCAGCACGAGGAAACGGGACGGGTCCGCGGGGTCGGCCAGGATGGTGGACACCCCGGTGTCGGCCCGGCCACCCGGTCGGGGAGCGGTGAACACCGGCTCCAGCGGGTAGGAGTGCTGGCCGAGCACCTCGCCGGTGCGGGTTTGCGCGGTGACCCGGACCAGCGCGCCGTGCTCGGTGGTCGGCAGCGGGCCGTCCTGCAGCAGCGGCCCCTCCAGCACGCTGGTGAGCACCGAACCGGTCCGGTCGAAGGTGATGGCCTCGACGACCAGGTTCCGCCGCGGCCCGCGCTCGTCCTGGGTGATCTCGTAGTTCGGCGGGAGGTGGTGCTGCCCCAGGTACCGCCCGGTGGCGTCGGTCTTGAGCACCGAGGGCTGGATCACCGGGTCCGGCGAGGTCGGGGTCTTCGGCCGGTTGCCCTCCTGGGCCCACCAGTACTGGCAGGTCCGCGGGTCCACCCGGATCTCCTCGGGGTCGACCGCGTTGCCGTCGTTGGCGGTGGGCGGCGGGAAGGTGCTGCCGTCGGGCTGCCGCAGCGGTGCGGTGCCGGTGAACTCGACCGGCCCGACACCGCGCTCGTCCACCCGGAGGTCGGCGGTGTAGTGGCGCGCGGGCTGCAGGTAGGAGCGGTCGTCGCTGATCAGCACGTACTCGCCGGTGCACGGGTCGCGGTCGATGCCGGACAGCCCGCCCACCGTCGTGCCCCGGTACTCGAGCTGGTGGGGCACGACCGCCTCGCCGAGCAGCCGGAGGCCCTCCTCGGCCGGGACTGGGGCCGCGGCCGCGGAGGAGGCGATCAGCAGGGGCAGTGAGGCCAGGGACACCACGAGCGGGTGCGAACCACGGTTCATGCCGAAGATCGTCGTGGAGCCGGCTGGCCCGCGCAGGGCGTGATCGGGTTCACCACATCGCTGGATGCGGTGACAAGGTCAGCGCGGCGCCGCGGTTCCAGGGGCCTGGGCTTCGCCCAGCAGCGCCACCCGGTAGGCGGCCAGGGTGCGGTCGAGCCGGTCGCGGGCGACCCTCGCCTCCCGCTCGTCGGAGCCGATGCCGATGTGCGCGCACACGGCCTTCGCCGCGCCCGCTCGCAGGAGTACCTCGTCGACCTCGTCCATGCCTGGCATGGTGGCAGAGGCGCTGGACGGCCCGCCGACTGGCTGCCCCGAACAGGTCGCCCCGGGCGCCGTGCGGCGGCTGGGTGGCCTCGCGGACCGCCGACGGCCGCCACGCGCCACCGGACCGGAACGCCCGCACCGAACCAGGACGCCCCAACCACCGGGGCCGGGCTGGTCAGCGGGTGAGCGGGGCCGGGCCGAGTAGGTCCCAGCGGTTGCCCGCCACGTCCAGGAACACCGCGACCCGCCCGTAGGGCTCGGTGCGGGGGCGGGTCACGAACTGTACGCCCGCCGCCACCATCCGCTCGAAGGCCGCGTCGAAGTCGTCCACCCGCAGGAAGAACCCCACCCGGCCCGCGACCTGGTCGCCGACCGCGGCGGTCTGGCGAGCACCGTCGGCGCGGGCGAGCAGCACCCCCGCGCCACCACCGGGCGGCCGGACCACCACCCAGCGCTTCGGGCGCCCGTCGTTGGTCAGCGACGGGGAGTCCTCGACCAGTTCGAAGCCCAGCGCGCCGACGAAGAACTCGATGGCCTCGTCGTAGTCGGCCACCACGACGGTGACCAGATCGATCCGCACCCGCCCGAGCGTAGCGACCCGGTCAGGAGGCCCGGTGGGCGTGGAGCTCGTCGTCGGCGCGCAAGGTGGCCTCCAGCAGTGCCAGGCCCTGCGCCTGGAAGTCGGCGATCAGTTCGTTCCAGTGGGTGAGGGTGGCGCTGCTCTCGATCACCAGGCTCTGCGCCGCCGGGGTGAGGATTCCATCGCGGTGCACGATGCCGAACGGCCTGCGCACCTCCGGGCGGGTTTCCACCACCACGGCCCCGCTGCGCGCCGCCGCCGCGGCCATCCGCAGCGGGAGGAACGCGCTGGCCGCACCGTTGAGCACCAGCGTCAGCTGTGCGTGGCGGTTGGGGACTCGCGCGACGATCCGCGGTGCGACGGACTCCTGGCGCAGCACGGCAGACACGGCGTCGTTCTCGCGGTGCGCCGAGCTGCTCACCGCCAGCGGCACGTCGTCGAGCCGGGCGAGCTCGTGCGGCACCGCCGGGTCGACGCCCGTGGTGCCGGGCGGCATCACCAGCAGCAGCCGCTGGACGGCGAGGTCCACCGTGGTGAGGGTGTCGGCCGAGACCGGGAACGTGGTGAAGCCGAGCTCGCAGGTGCCCGCCGCCACCTCCTCGCACAGCTCGTCCGCGCTGCCGTGCTCCACGAGGTCGAGCCGGATTCCCGGGTGCAGCCTGGTGAACAACGCGCTCCACGCCGCGACCGCGTCGCTGGACATCTCCGGCATCGTGCCGATCGTGATCGACCCGACCTGCAGCTCCCGCGCACCGCGCATGATGTCGTGCACCGCCAGCACGTCCCGGAGCACCTTGCGCGCGGGCTCGACCAGCAGCTCACCGGCCGAGGTGGGCACCAGGTTGCGGCCCGTGCGGTGGAACAGCGGCAGCTTCAGCTCGCGCTCCAGCTGGCGGATGCTCTGCGACAGCGAGGCCTGCGCGATGTGCAGCTGCTGCGCCGCGCGGTTCACCCCGTGGTGCTCGACGACGGCGAGGAAGTACTCCAGGTGGCGGATCTCCATGCCCGCATCGTCCCCCGCGCGCGGCTCACGGCGCGCGGAACGTGTCGGGCAGCGTCCCGTCGGCCGCGACCTGCTCGACCATTGCCCGGCCCAGGTTGCGCTGGTGGATCGGCGAGGAACCTTCGTAGATGCGCAGCGCCCGCACGTCGCGCCACATGCGCGGCACCGGGTGCGGCCCGACGATGCCCGCCCCGCCCAGCAGCTGGACGCACCGGTCGGCGACCCGGCTGGCCACCTCCGAGCAGTACAGCTTGGCGGCGGCGATCCGGTGGCGGGGGATCTGCCCGCGGTCGAAGGTGCGGGCGCACTCGATGACCAGCGCCCGCCCGGCCTCCAGCTCGGCGTAGCTCTCACCCAGGGTCGAGCGCACCACGCCGAGGTCGGCCAACGGGCCGCCGAACTGCTCGCGGTCGTTGACGTGGGCGGTGGTCTCCTCCAACACCCGGGTCGCCTGGCCGACGCAGGTGGCGGCCACGTGCAGGCGGGCGTGGTTGATCCCGCGCAGCGCCATCGCCAGCCCCCGGCCCTCGACGCCACCGAGGAGCTGGCCCGCGGGAACCCGCACGCCGCGGAACTGGATCTCGCCGACCGGGGCTTCGGCGTGGCCGTTCATGTACCGGGGCAGGGCGGTGGACACGCCGGGGGAGCGGGCGTCGACGAGGAGCGCGGAGATCCCGGCCGCTCCCGGCTCGTCCGGGTCGGTGCGCGCGAACGTCAGGAACGCGTCCGCCCAGGCGGCGTTGGTGATGTAGCGCTTGCTGCCGTCGAGGACGTAGTCCGCGCCGTCGCGGATCGCCGTCGTGCGCAGGTGCGCCGCGTCCGAACCGGCCTCCTCCTCGGTGAGCGCGAAGGCCGTGACCAGCTCCCCGGCTGCCATCGCGGGAAGCACCTCCAGCCGCTGCTGCTCGGTGCCGTGGTCGAGGACCGCTTGCGAGCACAACCCGATCACCGTGGAGAAGCGGGACCGGTAGACGCACGAGGCCCGGGTGAACTCGAAGGTCAACCGGACCTGCTGCTCCATCGTCCACTCCAGACCGCCGTAGGCGCGCGGGATCGAGATCCCGAACAGCCCGAGGGCGGCCATGCGGTCGAGGATGCGCTCGGGGACGGCGCCGTTGTCGACCATCTCGGGCTCGGTCGGGATAAGCTCGTGGTTGGTGAAGTCGGCGATCGTCCGCAGGTAGGTGGGGAAGTCGGAGCTGAGCACGTCCTGGTCGATCAACGCGGAGCCCTTTCGTCAGGGCTCGTCGGCGCACCGACGACCCGGCGGGTGGTGAGGTCGGTGATCGCGTCCTCTGGGTAGCCGAGCTCCCGTAGGACTTCGGCGGTGTGGGCGCCGACTGTGGGAGCACCGGTGGAGTCGGCGCGGCGCCGCCCGTCGAGGGTGAACGCCGCACCAGGGCTGGCGGAGCGGTGACCGCGGTGGTCGGTCACGCCGATCAGGATGTTCGAGCACGCGACGTCCTCGTCCGCGGCGACCTCGTCGAGGGAGCGGACAGCCCCGCAGACGATGCCCGCCGACAGCAGCGAGGAGAGGGCCTGGTCGCGGGTCATCCCGGCGAAAGCGCTCGTCAACGCGTCCAGCATGGCGGTCCGGTTGCGCACGCGGGCGGGGTTGTCGGCGAACCTCGGATCGTCGATGAGGTCCGGTCGCCCCACCAGCCGGCACAGGGCGGCCCACTTCTCGGCGGTGTAGGCGGAGAGCACGATCGCGCCGTCGACGAGCTCGACGACGTCGGCGGCGGGTGCGGCGTTGGCCTGCCCGTTGCCCTTGCGCCGAGGGGCGGCCCCGGTCAGCACGTACTCGTTCCAGGTCGCGGCCTGCAGCGAGACCACCGCCTCCATCAAGGAGGTCTCGACGTGCGCGCCCCGACCGGTCCGCTGGCGCTCGAGGAGCGCGGCGAGCACCCCGGTGGCCAGCGCGTTCGCCGCGGTGACGTCGGCGACCGGGGTGCCGACGCGTTGCGGTTCGCCCTCGGCGGCACCGGTCGCGTGCATCAGCCCGTACTCGGCCTGGGCCGCGATGTCGAGCCCGGGCCGGTCCCGGGACGGGCCGCGGGAACCGAAACCGGTGACGTTGGCGCAGACCAGCCTCGGGAAGCGCTGGCGCAGGCTCGCGACGCCGAGCCCGAGCTGCTCCGCGGAAGCGGGACGGAAGTTGTGGACCAGCACGTCGGCGGTACCCAGCAGCCGGTGCAGCACGCGCTGCCCGTCCGGGGTGCGGAGGTCCACCGCGATGCTGCGCTTGTCCCGGTTGTAGGCCTGCACCATCGCTTCACCGAACGGGCCGATGTGCCGGGCCTGATCACCCCGCACGCTCTCGACCTTCAGCACCTCAGCGCCGAGGTCACCCAGCACCTGCGCTGCGCACGGCCCGGCGATGTACTGCCCGAGGTCCAGCACGCGGACACCCACCAGTGGCCCGTTCACGACCCACCACCCCTCATCGACAGGCGTTCCAGCTCGGACCTCGCCCGCTCCGGGTTGAGCATCGCCCCGCCGAGGACGCCCAGCGCGCACACGATGAGGCCGACGACGAAGAACCCGGTCGCGTAGCCCTGCGCCGGGGTGGGCGCCCGGTCGACGATGAGCCCCAGGCCGTAAGGGGCCAGGACCCCCGCGACGCTGTAGGCCGCGATGATGCAGCCGAAGAAGGCGACGCGCTGGCGCGCGGGCAGGAAGTCGGAAGCACCGGCGAAGGCCACCGAGAAGGCGACGCTGTTGACCGCGAAGGCCAGCACCACCAGCACCACCTGCAGCGGGCCAGCGTCCAGCAGCGTGAACGCCACCATCGAGAGCCCGCCGAGGACCAGGTAGGCGCCGGTGAGCTGGCCGCGGGCCAGGTGCGAGCTGCGGCCCCGGCGCAGCAGCCAACCGGAGAGCGCACCCGCCGACAGCAGGACGGCAACAGCCGCCGCGTACGGGATGGCGGCGAGCACCCCCACCGTGCCCGCGGGGTAGCCCAGGCCCTCGGACAGGTACGCGGGCAGCCAGGCGACCTTCAACGACGAGATGAGGTAACCGGCGAAGGAGAGCAGGACCAGTCCCCAGAAGCTGCGCAGCGCCAGCAGCCGGTGGAAGGGCACCACGAGGTGCCCGTTGGGGTCCGGCGTGGTCGCGGCGCTGCCGGATCCGGCGGGCCTGCGCAACGGCAGGCGCTCCGAGAACCAGAACCAGCAGACCGTCCACACGGCACCGGCGAGGACCAGGACCGTGAAAGCACCGTGCCACGACCAGTTCACCACGACCCAGGTCAGGGTGGGCGCGGCGATCAGCGGCCCGACCGAGGACCCCGCGTTGACCAGGGCACCAGCGGTGGCCCGGCGCTCCGGGGGGAAGCGGTCGGCGATCACCGACTGGCAGAAGGCGTGCGCGGGACCTTCGAAGAAGCCCAGCGCGACGCGCGAGGCGAGCAGCACCCCGAACGTGGTGGGCGTGGTCAGCGGCAGCATGCTCAGGATCCACGAGCACATGAGCAGCCCGGCGCCCCAGGTGTAGGAGACCTTGCGCAGCGCGGCGGTGAGCACCACGGCTCCGACCGCGAACAGCCAGAAGAACGCGCTGCTGAGCAGACCGTACTGCTCGGCGCTCAGCCCCAGCTCGGCGCGGATCCGGGTGCTGGCCAGGCCGACGGCGGCCTTGTCGGCGAAGTTCAGGGTGAAGAACAGGAAGAGGAAGAGGACGAGCCCCCAGCCCGCCGACCGGGGTGGGGCACCCGGCTCGGCTGGGCGGACGGTGCGCGGATCAGAAGTGGTCATGTCGTTCTCCTGGGCGGCTCGCATCGATCGAGCCGATCTCGAACCCCGGTGCCGGGGCGCATGGTCCACATCACACCGTCGGCCTGCGGTGTTCAACGCCCGATGTGCGGCCAGGGCGTTCGGTTCCGCCTATAGCTGCGCCGCACGCCTGGTGGTTCACTTCGCTGCTGGAGCGCTCCCCGCGTTACCGTCGGTCCGGTGGCGGAGCTCGGGGAGGGACTCGGGATGGGCACGGCGGTCGTGGTGGGCGGCGGTCCGAACGGGCTCGCCGCCGCCGTCGCCCTGGCCAGGGCCGGGGTGCGGGTGACGGTGCTGGAAGCCGCCGACGAGATCGGTGGGGGCGCTCGCACCGTCGAAGCGATCGTGCCGGGGATGCTGCACGACGAGTGCTCGGCGGTGCACCCGATGGCCGTCGGGTCGCCCTTCCTGCGCAGCCTCGACCTGGGCCGCTACGGCCTGCGGTGGCGGCTGCCCGAGATCGACTGCGCCCACCCGCTCGACGACGGCACCGCCGGGGTGCTGCACCGCTCAGTCGCCGAGACCGCGGCAGGCCTCGGTGTCGACGGCCGCCGCTGGGCGCGGCTGTTCGCCGGGCCAGCGGCGTCCTACGACGAGCTGGCGGCGGACGTGCTCGCGCCGCTGCTGCGGGTGCCACACCACCCGGTGCGCCTCGCCCGCTTCGGGGTCCCCGCGCTGGTACCAGCGTCGGCGATCGCGAAGACCTTCACCGAGGAGCGGACACGAGCGCTGTTCGGCGGGGTGGCCGCGCACGCGTTCCGCCCGCTGGACCGGCCGCTGAGCGCCAGCATCGGACTGGGCATCCTGACCGCCGGGCACCGGCACGGCTGGGCGGTGGCGGCCGGTGGCTCGCGCGCGATCACCGATGTGCTGGCCGGACTGCTGCGGGACCTGGGCGGCCAGATCGAGACCGGGGCCCGGGTGCGCTGTGCCGCGGACCTGCCGCGGGCGGAGGTGACGGTGTTCGACCTCGCCCCGACCGCGGTCGCCGACATCCTGGGCGATCGGCTGCCCGCCCGGATCTCGCGCGCCTACCGGCGGTTCCGCTACGGGCCGGGAGCGTTCAAAGTGGACTTCGCGGTCGCGGGTGGGGTGCCGTGGGTGGCTGAAGCGGCCCACCGGGCGGGAACGGTACACGTGGGCGGTTCCTTCGCCGAGATCGCCGCCGCGGAGCGGGAGGTCCACGCGGGCCGGATGCCGCGCCGCCCGTTCGTGCTCGTCGGCCAGCAGTACCTGGCCGACCCGCAGCGCTCGGTGGGCGAGGTCCACCCGGTGTGGAGCTACGCCCACGTGCCCCACGGCTACACCGGCGACGCGACTGAGGCGATCACCGCGCAGATCGAACGGTTCGCCCCCGGGTTCCGGGAGCGGATCGTCGGCACCGCGGTGCGCACCACCGCGGAAATCGCCGAGCACAACCCGAACTTCGCGGGCGGCAACATCATGACCGGCGCGAAAACCGCTCGCCAGCTCGTCCTCGGGCCCCGCTCGACGTTGACGCCCCACGACGTCGGACTGCCCGGCCACTACCTCTGCTCAGCAGCCACCCCGCCCGGCCCCGGCGCCCACGGCATGTGCGGTGCCCACGCCGCGGCCCGCGCGCTGAAGTACCTGCGCAGGACTCGTGAGCGCTGATGGTGGTTCTTACGACCATCGCCACTCACGACAACGGGGACGGGGGTGGCGGCCCCGCGCGGAACCGCCACCCCTGCCGCGTCAGACGAGCTTGGCGCCCGGGCGGCCGTCGTCGATGACGAAGCGGGCGCGGTCGCGGATCGGAGAACCGGGCTCCTCGACGTGGTCCAGGACGCGGAAGTCCGCCGTCCACGCCGAGCGCGTGATGGTGTTGCGCACGTAGCCGCGGTGCCGGTTGACGAACTTGATGTGCGGGTTCTCCGCCAGCTGCACCGCGTCGCCGGGGTTCTGCTCGACGCCGTTGCCGCCGGAGGTGATCGAGGTGCCGACCAGCTCGGTGGCCACCGTCGCCGAGGACGGGTCGTCGAAGTCGACCTTGATGTCGCAGACGTAGTTGGCGTGCACGTCACCGGTGATGACCACCGGGTTGGAGGCCCCGGCCATGCGGTCGCGCACCAGGTCGCGCTCGGCCACGTAGTTGTCCCACGCGTCGTCGCTGAAGGAGTCCTCGTCGCCGGCGGTGAAGTCGCGCTGCGAGAAGAACACCTGCTGCGCCAGGACGTTCCAGCGCGCCGTCTGGCCACCGAGGTTGCGCAGCAGCCAGTTCCGCTGCTCGGCGCCCAGGATCGTGCGCTCGGGGTCCAGCCGCTTGTCCTGGTCCTGGAAGTCGCGGTACTGGCGGGTGTCGAGCAGATGGAAGTCCACCAGGTCGCCGAACGTCAGCCGCCGGTACAGGCGCATGTTCGCGCCCCACGCGTGCTGGGTCTCGCGCAGCGGCATGTTCTCGTAGTAGGCCTGGAAGGCGTCGGTGCGGCGCTTGCGGAACACCGCCGGGTCCTGGTCGGGCTCGTCATCGGGCTGGGACCGGTCGGCGGCCCAGTTGTTCTCCAGCTCGTGGTCGTCGAAGACCACCACCCACGGGAAGGCGGCGTGCGCGGCCTGCAGGTCGGGGTCGGTCTTGTACTGGGCGTGCCGGGTGCGGTAGTCGGCCAGGTCGAAGGTCTCGTGCGCGGGCGCGTGCGGGCGGCCGATGGTGCCCTTCGCGCCGCCCTCGTAGATGTAGTCGCCGAGGAAGGCCACCAGGTCGAGGTCCTCGCGGACCATGTGCGAGTAGGCGCTGAAGTGGCCGACCGGGAAGTTCTGGCAGCTGGCGAAGGCGAAGGAGAACTGGTCGAGCTGCGCGCCGACGCGCGGCGCGGTCCTGGTGCGGCCGACCGGGCTGAGCTCGTTGCCGACGCGGAAGCGGTAGTAGTACTCGGTAGCCGGGTTGAGCGTGGTCAGCTCGACGTGCACGGA
Source organism: Saccharopolyspora sp. NPDC000359 (assembly GCF_040300525.1). Taxonomy (NCBI): domain Bacteria; kingdom Bacillati; phylum Actinomycetota; class Actinomycetes; order Pseudonocardiales; family Pseudonocardiaceae; genus Saccharopolyspora; species Saccharopolyspora sp. NPDC000359. Next base: position 30,672 of record NZ_JBEPDU010000028.1, read on the forward strand.
GTGCGCGGACTCCGGCCGCGCGTGCTCGGTGCCCCTGGCCACGACCTTGCGGAAGCCCTCGTCCTCGGCGACCTGCCACTGCACGGGCACGACGCGGTCGGGCATCCCGCCGAGCCCGTTCTCGGCGAGCGGGTCCACGGCCAGCCGGGTCCACAGCACCACACCGTGCGGCAGCGGGTCACCGGAGGCGACGCCGAGGGTGAACGGCGACCGCAGCGGCGCACCCGCGCCGGGCTGCGCGCTCGCCGAGGTGCCGCCGAGTCCGCCGGTGGTCAGCGCCGCCGCGCCGAGCGCCGCGGTGCCCGCTAACAGGACCTGGCGCCGGGACGGGTTCGCGCCGTGGTTCTCAGTCATGGTTCCCCTCTGCAGTTGTGCGCGGCCGGACCGCGCCGAATCGGTGGATCCGGTGCACGCTAAGACCGCGAGATGTCCGCTGGGCGAACCGGTGTTGACCCTTCGATGTACGTCGCGGGCACGTGCGCGGCGCCATCGTCCGATGTGCACCGGGCGTGCCCGAGCGAAGCACACCCGGTGCGCCTCCTCCCACAACCCCGGAACAGATCGCGGGCCCACCACTGTCCGATGTGCACGGAGCGTGTCGGGTGTCCGAACTCTTGGTTGGTGCTGGTCCGATTCCGCGAGTAATTCTGCCGACGCGTTTTTCCCAATTCATTCCCGAAGGTCCGCGTGACGAATTCGTTACCGCCCCGGGAATCGTCCGCGGGCGCGGTTCCGATCACCTCCGCAGACCGGCGGAGAGCGGTTGACCAGCTGAGATGGCGTCGTGGTGCCGATAGTTGCGAGCAGCTGGGAATCCGGGGGTGGCCAGTGGTGTCCAGTATGCTCGGTGGTGAGGTCGTGCGGAGGGGGAGAATTCTGATGGAAAGCACCGGGGGCTCGCTTGTGCGCCCGTTCCAGGTGGACCTTGGTGGCGTTGTTGATCTGCTGAGCCGGCACATCTACTCCGGTGCGCACGTCTACTTGCGGGAGCTGCTGCAGAACGGGCGCGACGCGATCGCCGCGCGCGCCAGGGCCGACGGGCAGGACGAGCGGGGGCGCATCGAGATCTGCCCGGTCGGGACGCTCCCGGGAGCGCCGGGGGAGTTCGTCTTCCGCGACACCGGGCAGGGGTTGAGCGCCGCCGAGGCGGGCGAGCTGCTGGCCACCGTGGGCAGGAGCTCCAAGCGCGACGACGTGCTGAACCTGCGCGACGAGGACTTCCTGGGCCAGTTCGGCATCGGCCTGCTGAGCTGCTTCATGGTGTCCGACCAGATCGTGGTCCGGAGCCGCTCGGTGCACGGCCACCCGCCGGTGGAGTGGACCGGTTCGGCGGACGGGACCTTCTCGGTCCGGGAGCTGCCCGAGGCGGCCGAGGTGGCGGTCGGCACCGAGGTGCGGCTGGTGCCGCGGCCCGACGACGCGGTCCTGCTCTCGGTGGAGGAGGTGCTGTCGCTGGCCCGCCGCTTCGGCCGGTACCTGCCGGTGCAGGTCCAGGTGCGGCGCGCGGACGGCACCTGGGAGGGGGTCAACGAACCGGCGGTGTTCCTGCCGCAGGACCGCCCCGCCGACGAGCGCTCGGCGACCGAGGCGCTGGAGGAGCTCGGCGCGGACCTGCTCGGGAACCGTCCACTGGAGACGATCGAGCTGTCGGTCCCGGCCACCGGGACGCGCGGGGTGGCCTACGTGCTGCCGTTCGCGCCGCCGCCCGGCTCCCGGCGCAGCGGGCGGCTCCACCTCGGCCGGATGCTGCTCGGCGAAGACCTCTCCGACCTGCTGCCGGAGTGGGCCTACTTCGTGCGCTGCGTCCTCAACACCGATGGGCTGCGGCCGACGGCCTCGCGCGAGCAGCTGGTCGCCGACGAGGCCCTGGAGTACACCCGGGAGGAGATCGGCAGGGCGCTGCGGCGCTGGATCGTCCAGCAGGCCACCACCCGACCAGCCCGCTTCGAGCGGTTCGTCGCGGTGCACCACCTGGGCCTGAAGTCGATGGCGGTGCACGACGACGACCTGGCCGCGGCGGTGCTGCCGTGGTTGACCGTGGAGACCTCGGCGGGCCGGATGACCGTCCGCGACTACCTGGACCAGTCCCGGCACGTCCGCTACGTGGAGACCGTCGACGAGTTCCGGCAGATCGCGGCGGTGGTCCCGCCCGACCAGCCGGTGATCAACGGCGGCTACACCTACGAGTCGGACCTGCTGCGGCGGCTGCCGCTGCTGGTCGAGGGCGTCACCGCGGAGCAGGTCCAGGCCAGCTCCGTCCTGGACGAGCTCGCCCCGCCGCCGATGGACGACCGCCCCAGCACGACCGCGCTGGAGCGCCGGGCGGCCGCGGTGCTGGCCGAACTCGGCTGCGACGCGCTGGTGCGGTCGTTCCGGCCGGAGGACGTGACCGCGCTGCACGTCGCCGACGCCGCCGCGATTCGCCGGATCGAGCGCACCGAGGTGCGCGACTCGGCACCGGCGGTGTGGGCCGACGTGCTGGGCGGCATCGAGTCCCTCACCGCGGGCAGGCCCGGCCACAAGCCCCGCAGCACCACGGCCCAGCTCTGCCTGAACTGGCAGAACCCGATGATCCGCCAACTGGCCGCCCTGGACGACCAGCTGGTCTTCGACCGCAGCGTCCGGCTGGTCTACATCCAGGCCCTGCTGGCCGGCCACCGGCCGCTGACCCGCGCCGACCGGATGGTGATGACCACCGCCATGAGCGACCTGATCCAGCTCAGCGTCGGCATCACCGGCTGAGCGCGACCCGAGATCTGCGAAGAAGAGGGGACCCACGTGTCTGACACCGCGACCGAGATCGAGCGCCTGCTCGACGACAGCGACATGATGGCCTACGGGCCGGAGGAATCGGCGATGGTCGCCGACGCCGTCCGGCTCGCGCAGGAGTCAGGTGAGGACGACCTGCTCTACAAGGCGCGGATGCGGCAGATCGCCAGCGCGTCGATGACCGGCGACAGCGACACCATGTTCACCGCGTTCTCCTGGTGCCTGGGCAGGCACGACGCGGACCCGGCGCGGTTCCCGCTCGAGGTCGAGAACAACGACCTGCTCTGGTACTACAAGTGGATGGCCGAGGCGGTCGCGTTGAACCCGGCGTTCCCGCAGGGCCAGGTCGACCAGGTCCTCGACGACATGGAGCGCCGCTACCGCGCGGCCGGGGTTGGGCTCTCCGGCGTCTGGCAGGCGAAGATGGCCAACGCCACCGCGGCGGGCCGCTTCGCGGAGGCAGCCGAGTTCCGGGCCGCCCGCGAGCAGCTGCCGCGCGACGACTACAGCCACTGCGAGGCCTGCGTCCGCAGCGACGACGCCGACTTCCACCGGGCCCGCGGTGACGAGGCGACGGCGCTGGAGCTGTTCGACGAGATCATCGAGAACCAGGTGCAGTGCGGGTCGGAACCGGAGCGCGCCCAGGGCAACGCCCTGCTGCCGCTGCTGCGCGCGGGCCGCTTCGAGGAGGCCAAGGCGCACCACTTCCGCAGCTACCGCGCGGCGGCGGCCAACGCCGACGGGTTCGGCATCATGGCCACCCACCTGGTCTTTCTCGCCGTCACCGGCAACACCGAGCGCGGGCTGTCGCTGCTGGAGCGGCACATCGGTGAGCTGCCCAAGGACCCGCTGGACGTGCACAAGCGGTTCCACGCGCTGGTGTCCTACGGCGTGCTGCTGGACGCGGTGACCCGCAGCGGCCACGGCGAGGTCGAGGTGCGGGGCAGCGACATGCCCGACGTGGCAGCGGTCTTCGGCCTCGAACCCCGCCTGCGCACCGTCGCGGAACTGGCCGCCGAGTCGTGGCGGGTCGCGGGCGAGATCGCCGAGGCCTTCGACGCCCGCAACGGCAACGAGCACTACGCCACCGAGATCCAGCGCGCCCGCGCGCTGGCCGACGAGCGCCACGACCTGCCGATCGAGACCCGGATGTTCGTGTCCGCCGAACTCGCCGAGCCCACCGCACCGGCGACCCCGGCCGAGCGTCTGGAGCTCGCCGAGGAGACCGCCCTGCTCAAGGACGACTACGACGCGGCGGCGCAGCTGCTGGAAGAACTGCCGGAACCGGAGCTGCTGCCCCGGTACCACAACACCGTGCTGGCGATCTGCCGAGGCCGGGAGGACCGGGACGGCGCGCTGGCGGCCATCAAGGCCCGGGCTGAAGCGCTGCGCGCACTGGGCCAGGTGCGGCAGGCCGACCAGGAGGACGAGCTCGGCCTGCTGCTGTACGGGCCGTTCAACGCTGATGAGGCAGCCGGGCTGCGCGCCGCGCTGGAACGCACCGACCTGGAGCCGGAGGTGCGGGTCAAGGCGCTGATCGCGCTCGTCGTGCTCCCGGACTCCGGCAACGACCCGGCCACCGACCTCGACCTGGTGCGGGAAGCGGCCGCGATCGCGGAGTCCGCGCAGCTGGAGCAGCTGCCGACCGTGCGCCTGGTGCTGGGTTCGGTGCTGGCGGGCGTCGGTGAGGCGGAAGCCGCGGCGGAAACCCTCGACGCGCTGCTCGCCTCCGACCTCGAACGGCGCATCCGGGTCAAGGCGCTGGAGACGCGGGCCCGGCTGGCCGGTGGCATGGGCGACTTCGAGACCGGGGTCCGCCTGGCCGACGAGCTGCTGGACCTGCACACCACGATCGGTGCCCGGTCCTGGGCGTCGAGCGCGGCGATGCTCGCGGCGCACCTGTTCGACGACCTCGGCCGCCCCGACGAGGCGGTGCACCGCGCGCAGGTCGCGGTGCGGCACGCCGAGCTCGGCGACACCGACGACCTCAACTCCAACCGCTACTGGCTGGGTCGGTTCCTGCTGCAGTCCGGGGAGCCCGACCTGGCGATGGAGTCGCTGGACGCGGCGGCCGCGGGCTTCGCCGGCAGCGAGGGCGGGGGCGCCGCTGCCCTGGAGGCGCGGTACTGGCTGGGCCTGGCCGCGCGCCACGCCCAGGAACTGGGCACCGCGTACGGGATCTTCGCCGAGGTGGCGCACTTCGCGGCGGAGGCGGGGGAGGACACGCTGGTGGAGCTGGCGGTCCGGGCCCACCTGGCGCTCGGCGACCTGCTGGTTTCGGTGGACGACCCCAACGCCGTCGACAGCTACCAGGAGGCACTCCGGCTGGCCCGCGAGCACGCGCACCTCGAGCTGGTCGCGCGGGGGCTGCACCAGCTCGGCCAGAGCAAGATCAAGTTCGGGGACGAGTTGGGGCTGGTCGACCTCGATGCGGCGATCGAGGCGGGGCAGGAAGCCGGGCAGGACTGGTTCGTCGCGGACACCACCGACACCAAGGCGCGGGCGCTGGCGTCCATGGAGCGCGGCGAGGAAGCGATCCCGCTCGCGCTGACCGCCGCCGACGGCTACGCCGCGGTCGGCGACGAGGGGTCGGCGGCGATGGCGGAGCTGCTGGCTGCGCGGGTGCTGAACGACCTGGGCCGGTCGGACGAGTCGGTCGGCATGTACCGGGCGTCGCTGCAGCGGCTGCCGGAGGGCGGCCAGGCGCACACCGGGGTGTCGCTGGAGTTCGGCGAGGTACTGGAGAAGCTCGGGCGCGCGGTCGAGGCCGCCGAGGTCCGCGCCGCGGTCACCGACTGATCGACCTGGGGTGTCCCGCCACTGCTGCGGGGCACCCCGGTCCGCAGCGGACTGGTCCGCCGCGGGCTGCCGACTGCTGGTGCGTCCCAGTGAGGTACATCGTGAGTGCCCCGGGCGGGCTCCGCCTCGAAGTCGAACGGGACGAAGGAGGCCGACGACGGCACCGCTGTCCCCGTCCCGGTCAGCACCGCCCGTTTCCAGCGCTGCGGCGCCGATTCGTCCACTTCGCACACCCGGGCCCGGTCGGTGAGGCCTGACCGGTAGGCGAACGAGGTTAACCCCGCGCGGAGGACGTCCAGCTCGACCAGCCGGTCCTCGGTGCAGCCGCTGCGGGTGACCGCCGTCGTGCGCGTGCTGGACAGGACCGGGTGGTGGCCGAGCGGCTCTTCGGCGCGGTCCCCGAGGGGAGCCTGGGTCAAGGGGCCTCAGGCGCGTAGTCGACGAAGAGGTGTGCCGCGCGAGCGGCCGCCGACCTGAGAGCTGTCTGGCTGGGATGGCCACTGTTCACCGCGACGGCGGTAACCACGCTTGCGCAAAGCGTATCACGAAGAAAACCACTTCGGAACGGATCGGAGATCTGATCCGGTGACAAATCGCGTGGCGGGTGCTCGGATGATCGTCCACTGTGGTTAGGTCGGCAATCCCGCTGGGGCAGTTGACTTCTCGTTTTCCCGTTCCCTACTATTCCTCCGCTCAAGATTCACGAGGAAGTGGTGACGGTGCCCCCGGTGCGCGTGAAGAACCGCAGTTCGGGGGCTTTCCCGGGGGACTTTGTTTCGGTTTCCGCCGATATTTTCCGGCGGTCGAGTTCCTTTTCGCCACCCCGTTGTTGTGGAGGAAGAATGCGCACATCCACGGCGATCGCCGCTGCGGTCGCGGTGCTCTCGTTGGGGGTGGTACCGGCCGCGGCCGCGGCACCACCCCCACTCGACCCGGTCGAGCTCGACGTGCTGTTCATCGGCGCGCACCCCGACGACGAGGCCAGCACGCTGTCCACGCTGGGGCAGTGGAGCGAGCAGCACCACCTCAAGGCCGGTGTCATCACGACGACCAGGGGAGAGGGTGGCGGCAACGCGGTCGGGCTGGAGGAAGGCCCGCCGCTGGGCCTGATCCGGGAGGGCGAGGAGCGCCGCGCGGTCGGCAAGGCTGGCGTCGAGCACATCTACAACCTGGACAAGCTCGACTTCTACTACACCGTCAGCGCGCCGCTGACCGCGCAGGTCTGGGACGAGCAGGACACCCTGTCGCGGGTCGTGCGGATCGTCCGGGCGACCAAGCCCAAGGTGATCGTCACGATGAACCCGTCACCGACCCCGGGCAACCACGGCAACCACCAGCAGGCGGCGCGGCTGGCCGTGGCGGCCTACCTCGGGGCCGGGGACCCGTCGGTGTTCCCGGAGCAGGTCCAGGAGGGCTTCGAGCCGTGGAGCCCCGGACGGCTCCTCCGGTCGGGCGCCCAGGGTTCGGCCGAGACCGGGCCGGACTGCGAAACCACCGGCTACCGCCCCACCGAACCCACCGACCGGGTGCTCGGCGTGTGGGCCGGGCGCACCTCCCCGGCCAACGACGGCAAGACCTGGGCCGCTGTGGAGCGCGAAGCGGAGTGGGAGTACCGGACGCAGGGCTGGGCCAGCAACCCACCCGCCCCGACCGACCCCGCGGAGATCGCCTGCGACTGGTTCACCGAGATCGACAGCCGCGCCCCGCACGGTCCGGAAGCGGCCGGGCCCACCGCGCCGCTGGACGGTGCCGCGCTCCCGGGATCCGGGGGCCTGCCGGTGGGCACCGAGCTCGCCGTCGAGTCCGAGCGCTTCGACGTCACGCCTGGTGCCGCGTTCGAGGTGTCGGTGCGGGTCGGGGCCGCTGATCGCGCCCTGCCGCAGAGCCAGGTGCGGTTGACCGCGCCGGAGGGCTGGCAGGTCACCGGGGCCGGCAGCGTCGGCACCGTCGCGCCCGGCGACCACAAGGCCGCGCGGTTCACCGTGACACCGCCGGCCGACACCGCGCCGAACACGCGGTTCCGGCTGGCCGCCCGGTTGGACACCGCGGATGGTGCGACCGGTGTGTCCTCGCGCGTGGTGCGGGTGGTCCCGGCGGTGCGGGGGACCATCGAGCCGCTGCCGCAGGTCGGCCAGTTCCGCGACTGGGCCGGGGAGATCGGCGCTGCGCAGCTGGACAACCTGATCAAGCCGGTGCTGACCCTGGGCAGCGGCAAGGCCCGCTCGGTGCGGGTGGACCTGGTCAACCACGGCACCGAGCCGGAGAGCGGGCTGGTCCGGTTGAACCTGCCCGACGGCTTCCGCGCCGACGCCCCGGAGAAGCCCTACACCGGCCTCGCACCCGGCGCGACCGGGGCGGTGACCTTCGAGGTGACCAACACCGACCCGACCCTGCCGACCTCCAACCGGGCACCCGACGACGGTGACTACCCGATCAGCGTCGAGACCACCTCGGCCAGCGGCACCGGCACCGAACCGGCGGCGCTGGAACTGGTCCCGGTGACGGTGGTGCCGAAGGCCGCGACCGCGCCGGTCGTGGACGGCGTGGAGGCAGACGGCGAGTACACCGGCCCGGAGCTGGACCTGTCCTCGCTGTGGGAGGGCACCCCGGCCGAGCCGGGCGACGTCTCCGGCACCGCGAAGGTCGGCTTCACCGACGACGCGCTGCACGTGGTGGTGCACGTGACCGACGACGTGCTGGGCTCGGTGGTCGACCCGCAGGACTGCAAGCGGCACCGCCGCACGGACTCGGTGGAGATCACCCTCGACCCGAAGGGCACCTCGGAGAACACCGCGACCGCGTTCAAGACGGGGATCTTCCCGGTCACCGCGGACCCGACCGCGGGCAACCCGCCGTGCTTCGAGCGGGACGCGGACAACCACCAGGGCCCGGGGGCGGAGACCGCGCCGGGCATGCAGGTGGCCGCCAAGCTCTCCGAGCCCTACACCGGCTACACGATCGAGGCGAAGATCCCGTTCGACGTGCTGCCGGACGCGGTCGACCCGCAGCACATGGGCCTCAACGTGCTGATCTACGACTCGGACACCCAGGACAAGACCACCCAGACCCGGGTGGGCTGGTCGACCTGGACCGGGGTCCGCGGCGACCCCTACCGCTGGGGGCTGGCCGAGCTGCCGGGCCTGCAGCCGTCGGCCGTCGGGCCCCGGGAGCCGGTGCTGCCGGACACCGCGGCCAGGAGCGTGGACTCGCCGCTGAGCATCCTGCAGGCCAGTGCTGATGGCGTGCCGCTGTCCGGCGGGCGCGAACTGCCCGCGGACGCGGTGCGGATCCGCTCGGTGCAGAGGGTGGACGCCGGGACCGCGGAGGTCCGGGTGGTCTCGACGGTGCCCGGCGCGGTCCGGTTGTTCGGCTGGGACGGCGAGCAGGTCACCGGCCGGGTCAGCCGCGAGCTCACCCCGGGCGAGGCGGTCCTGCGCCTGCCGGTCGGGAACGCGGACCGCGTGCTGATGTCCTACGACGCGGACGGGGCGGCACTCGCCCGCACCGCGCAGGTCGAGGGCTGACGCCGACGTCGGGCGGTCCGGTCACCGGGCCGCCCGACGCCTTGGCCCGGGTGGCAGCGGTTGCTAGACTTTCATCCCGACAGAAAGAAAGTCGAGGATGCCGTGATCAGAGCGACCGCCGAGCACCGGCGCAGCGAAGCGGGCAGGGCCCCGCGCGGACGGCGGGACGGTCGCGCCGCGGTGCTCCGCCAGCTGCGCGAGCGACCGCTGTCGCGGACCGACCTGGCCGAGCTGACCGGCATCAGCCAGCCGGTGATCACCCGGCTGGTCCGCGACCTGCTGGCCGACGAGGTGGTGGCCGAGATCGGGTCGGCGGGCTCCTCCGGCGGTCGCCGCCCGGTGCTGCTGGCGATCCGGTCCCGCAGCAGGTGGGTGCTGCTGGCTCGGCTGGCCCGTGGTCGCGCCGAGCTGTCACTGGCCGACCTCACCGGAACCGTGGTGACCCACCGCAGCGCGGACTACCGCGGCGACCGGATGGGGCCGGACTGGCTGGTGGCGGAGCTGGACGAGCTGTGCCGGGTCAACGGCTTGACCGCCGACGACGTGTGCGGCGTGGCCGCCGCGGTGCCGGGGGTGGTGGAGCCGCGCACGGGAGTGGTCGGCACCGCTCCTGACCTCGGGTGGACCGCGCCGGAACCGCTCGGCGAGGTCCTCGCTCGCCGGTTCGGCGACTGCGTGCTGGTGGACAACGACGTGAACCTGATGCTCACCGGCGAGCGGATGCACGGTGCGGCCCGCGGCGCCGACGACGTCGTGCTGCTCTACATCGGACGGTTCATCGGCGCCGGCATCATGCTCGGCGGGCGGGTGCTGCCGGGAGCGCACGGCGCCAGCGGGGAGATCGGCCTGCTGCCGCTGCGCGGACCGGACCGTGAGGTGACGGTGGAGCAGCGCTACGGGCTGGGCGGGCTGGTCGACGAGCTCGGTGCCGAGCCGGTGCGGGCGTTGGCCGAACGCGGCAGGCTGGACGAGGTGGTCTCGGCGTGGGGGCACCTGGTCGTGGCGTTGTCGCTGGCCGTGGACCCCGCGCTGGTGCTGGTCGGTGGGGCGGCCACCGAGCTGGGCGAGTCCGGGTTGGTGCGCCTCCGCGCCGAGCTCGGCCGCCGGGTGCCGGTGTGCCCGGAGGTCCGCTTTGCCGAGCTGGGGGACAGCGCGGTCACCCAAGGCGCGCTGGAGCGGATCCGGGACCTGGTGATCGACTCCGGGGCGATACGGCAGTGAGTTCGTCCCCCACGTGGGTGGTCGAGGCGGGGCGTGTCGGTCCGTGCCCGGCTGTGCGACGGCGTCGCGGATGGTGTTGCAGAGGTCCAGCATTACGGCGGCGGTGGGGACCAGGGTGATCAGTACCAGGTGCTCGACGCGGTCCAGCCAGCGGGCGCGGATCGGGCCGCTCGACCCCGGCCCGCGCCCGGCGCTGTGCCCGCACCCAGCGCGAGCAGCCAGTCGACATCCAATGTGGACAGTCTCGGTGGTGCCGTAGTGCGGTTCGCGGATCCTGTGCTGGGTCTCCTCTTCGTGGAACGCGCCGTCCTGGTCGAAGTAGTAGCGGACCCGTTCCGCGAGCCGCACGAGCTGGTGCGGGGCGGGGTCGCGGGCGTACCCGGCGAGCATGGTTCCGGCCTGTCTTGGCCTCACTTCCGGCGCGGTTGAGCATCGCCTGCAGCCAGGTCGCGGTCCTCCGGGCGCCCTGCGCGGTGGGGAGTCCTCGATCCTCAGCTTCGGCGATGGCGCGCAGTTGGGTCGCCATCGCGGCCCGCATCGCCGCCTCGGTCTCCTGGATGACGGCAATCAGTTCTCCCGTAGGAGCACGAAGAGGCAGAACTGTGGACTGTCATCGCCCAAGTCCGACCGCGAAACCATCGCCAGCGCATCCATGCACTCCACCATGCCGATCTCGAAAGCCAGCTTCACCGCTCGACCGGGTCGAAGAAATTTGGCTTCGAATGGGCGTGTCGTGCGCAGGATCCACCGAACCTCACCGGCCTGGCGCTGCGGCGGCGAGCAGGGCTTGCGCTGCGGCCTTGGCGTGCTCGACGCAGCTCGCGTCGTTGAGCGCCATCGAGCGGCTTGCGGCACCGTCCACGAGCACGGCCAGTTGTTCGGCCAACGCCAGTGGGTTGGCGACTCCGATGGCGGCCGTCAGCTCGGTGAGGAGCCGGACGAGGCGGCGCTTCTGCTCGGCCGCGAACTCGTGGGCCGGGCTCGTCGGATCGGGGAACTCGGCTGCCGCGTCGATGAAGGGGCAGCCGCGGATCGGGTCGTCTTCGGGTGGGTCGAACAGCGCGAGGACGCGTTCCTCCGGCGTGAGGTCATCCCGGCTGAGCGCACCTTCCAGTGTTCGACCGGTTTCGACCAGGTCCCGCAGGTGGCCGACCACCAAATCGTCCTTGGTCGGGAAGTGCGCGTACAGGGTGCGCTTGGAGACCGGCGCGGCGGCGGCCACCTGTTCCATGCTGGTCGCCGTGATGCCCTGGGTCTCGAAGAGGGTTGCGGCGGCGGCGAGGATGCGCTCGCGCCCACCTCGTCCCTTTCGGCGCTGCGGGGTCTGGTCCATCACACCGCTAAGTGTACAGGGCCGTGTACTTAAGGCGTTCCGGCGTGCTAGCGTCCTCTATGTAAACGTGACCGTGTACTTGAGGTGGAGTGGCTCGAAGTGACGTCCATGCCCGAATACGCCGAAGCACTGATCCGCGGCCGACGCGCGGTCCGCGCGTTCCGCCCGGACGCGGTGCCGGAGGAAACCCTGCGCGCGATCTTCTCCCTGGCGGGCGCGTCGCCGTCGAACTCCAACACGCAACCTTGGAGGGTCGAGGTGGTCAGCGGCGCCGCACGTGACCGGCTGAGCGACGCGCTGCTCGCTGCGCACGCGGAACAGCGGCTGTCCGTGGACTTCCCGTACGAGGACGACCTGTACAACGAGGTCCACCAGCGGCGCCGGGCGGCCTTCGGTGCCGCGATGTACGGCGCCCTGGACATCGGCCGCGGTGATCGCCAAGCACGAGACGCTTTCCAGGCCGAGAGCCTGCGCTTCTACGGTGCACCGCACGTCGCCCTCCTCCTCGCGCCGTCCAACGCGGACCAGAGGATGACCGCAGACGTGGGTATGTACGGCCAAACGCTGCTGCTGGCGATGACGGCCTACGGGGTGGCCAGCTGCCCCCAGGGGATGCTCGGGTTCTACGGCGACGTGGTGCGGGACTGCCTCGGGATCAGCGACGGCAAGGTGCTCTTCGGCGTCTCCTTCGGCTACGCGCAGGACACCGCACCCGTCAACCAGATCGACGTCGGACGAGCGGAGCTGGCCGAGACCACGCGCTTCCACGCCTGACCGAGCCCGGTTCGGTGCCGGACTGCACCGGCACCGAACCGGGATCAGTGCGAGGCCAACAGTGCCCCGACCAGGTCGAAGTCCGGCTGGTCGCTCGAGGAGGTGACCAGGCCGCCCGGCACCGCCGCGATCTCCGGGCCCCACCAGGTCATCGGTCGCGGTCCACTGCGCGGTCGGCGAGGGTGCGCAGCGCGTCGGCCACCTCGGTGGGCAGGTGCGGGGTGTCGAGCGCGGTGAGCGCGGCACGGTGGTGGTCGGCGATGAGGTTCTCCACCGCCCGGACGGTCCCGGTGGCGACCAGGATCTCCCGCACGGTCTCCACTTCGCCCTCGGTGATGTCGGGTTTGCCCCACAGCTGCGAGAGCTTCATCGCCTGCGGTGGGCTGGCGGCGGCGAGCGCGTGCGTGATGACCGTGGTGTGCTTGCCCTCCCTGGCGTCGTCGGTCACGGGTTTGCCGGTGATCAGCGGGTCGCCGAGGACGCCCAGCAGGTCGTCGCGGAGCTGGAACGCCTTGCCCACCGGCATGCCGTAGTGGTGCAGCACCCGGGTCACCTCGCGGGTGGCGTTGCCCGCGGCCGCGCCGATCGACAGCGGCCGGTACACGGTGTAGTAGGCGGTCTTGTAGCGGATGATCATCTCTGCCAGGTCCGCGTCGGCCGACCGGCCGCCCGCGGACTGCAGGTCCAGGTACTGGCCGACGGTGACCTCGTGCCGCATCTGCGCGATCTGCGGCAGCACCCGGCCGAGCTGGTCGGCGGTGAGCCGTCGGCAGGTCAGCTTGTCGGCCCAGGCCAGCGCGAGGTCGCCGAGCACGATCGCCGCGCACGTCCCGTACCACTCGCCGTCCTGCGAGGACCCGGCGCGCAGGTCGGCCATAACGCGGTGCACGGTCGGCCTGCCGCGCCGGGTGGCGGAGCGGTCCATGACGTCGTCGTGGATCAGCATGGCCGCATGGAACATCTCCAACCCGGCGGCCAGGTCGATCAGCGGCGCCCGGCAGCGGGGTTCCGGGTCGGCGGCGAGCCAGCCGAGGACGCACAGGACGGGGCGGATGCGCTTGCCGCCGGTCAGCACGAACCTCTCGATCACCTCGATCATGTCGTCGGAATGCGGTTCGATCCCACCGGCGAGCGTCGCGGGGTCGAAGAACCCCGCCAGTGCCGAGTCGACCTCGCCGCGGATCTCGTCGAGATCCACCATGCCCATGTCCGCCCCTTACGGCTGTGATTGGTGTGTGGGCCGCCTGCGCACCTCGTGCCGTCGTGGTTCCTCGGAGGTGGCACCGCGGTGGCGGGACCAGGTGCTGGGAATGCTCCGCTGGTGCAGGCGGCGGTGCTGGCTGCGATCTAGATCGATGCCAGAGTCTATGGGCCAGTCGTACGCGTAGATACAGATGAAAGGGTGACCACCGCAGCGGTACCCGTCACCCGTTTCGCCGAGTGGGCGCGGAGGTCGAATTCAACAATTCCCGCATTTTCTCGCGTTCACTCCGGTTCTGTTCGGAAATCGCGAATTCGCTGCCGAGCGGTGTCGCGGACCCCCATTTCGGGAAGGCGCGCTGAACGCCCGAAATCATTCAGCCGCGTTCGGTCTTGCGCGCAGCCGCGTGCAGCCGGGCCTTGGCCGGATCGGTGGCACGTGCTCGCGACCGCGACTGCCGAGCCCCCTCGGTGGGCGCGTGGCGGACGAACAGGGTGACGGTCACGCTGCCGGTGAAGCCGCTGCGCTGCATGAGCTGGGCGGACGCGGTGTTGCTCTGCTCGACGTCGGTGATGATCCGCGTCGCGCCCGCGGCGAACAGCGCCGCGCAGGACTCCTCCAGCAGGGTCCTGGCCAGCCCCTTGCCCTGGTGGTCGGGAGCGACTGCGAGCCACTCCACGTAGCCCCAGTCGGCCCGCTCGTCGTAGGACAGGGATCCGAGCACGAACCCGACCACCCGCCCGGCGGCCTCGGCGACCCAGCACGCGTCGGGCTGGGCGTCCAGGTGCACGGCCACGCTGGACAGCGACCACGAGGTGTAGGGCATCGCGGACACGTCGAAGACCTCGCGCCCGAGCTCGAGCACCCCGGCAAGGTGCGCCAACCCCATCGGAACCAGCTGAACATCGGCTTCGCTCATGACGCACTCGATCCTCGTCCACGAGTGCGCACGACGCCACCCGTCTCCTGTGGACCGGGCGCCAGCGCGCCGGCTCGTGATCGGGATCGCAACTCGCCCCCCGCCCGCGCGCGGGGTGGTGCGGGGCGGGGTAGAACGGGCCCGACAGGCAGTAGCAGAGGAGGAAGCAGATGATCTTCATCACCGCGAAGTTCCGCGTCAAGCCCGAGCACGCGGACCGGTGGCCCGAGATCACCCGCGCGTTCACCGAGGCCACCCGCGGCGAGGCCGGGTGCCTGTGGTTCGACTGGTCCCGCAGCGTCGAGGACCCGACCGAGTACGTACTGGTGGAGGCCTTCCGCGACGGCGAAGCCGGTGCCGCGCACGTCGGCTCGGCGCACTTCAAGGCCGCGCAGCAGGAGCTGCCGCCGCACCTCGTGGAAACCCCGCGGGTCATCAACACCACGCTCGACCAAGACGACTGGTCGCAGCTCGGCGAGATGGCGGTGCCGGAGGGCAGCTGAGCGTGAGCGGGCCTCCACGGTGGGGGCCCGCCCGCGTGGGGCGTCCACAGGGGAGCGTCACCGGGGCTGGAAGGCGCTCGGTGCCGTCCCGGTCTGCTTGCGGAACATGGTGGAGAACGCCGCGGGGGTGTCGTAGGCGAGCTCGGCCGCGACCCGGGTGACCGCCCGCCCGGCGGAGAGCAGGCGATGGCCAACCCGCTCAGCGTCCCCGTCGCGGTCGCTGGGAGCGCGGTGTACGCGGTGGCGACTACGACCGCGCCCTTCCCGGGGCAGCTCGGGCACGTCAACGTCCTCGTCGCGATGGTGATGACCGTGGTGGTCTGGCCGGGCTGCGCCGGGTCACCCCGCAGCGCGGCCGAGGCGGGTGGCCAGTTCGCGGCACCGGTCGCGGAACTCCTCGGGTTCCTCGATGGCGAAGTCCGCGTCCAGGAACGCCAGGTTGAGCACCAGCCACTCGACGGAGTCGACGAAGGTGGTGACCTGGCAGCGGTCCTCGGCCAGCGGCTCGATGGCGCAGTCGGTGAACTTCAGCGCGTCCGCGACGCGGGAGGCTGGCGCTTCTACCAGGAGCACCGCCCGATGGCGTGGCTCGGCGAGCTTCTCCCGCAGGTACTCGGCGGCGGATTCGGCCGGTAGCGGGCGTGGTGCGAACCGGGTGCCGGGGACGGTGATATCGCTGATCCGGTCGAGCCGGAAGGTGCGCCAGTCCGCCCGGTCGCGGTCCCAGGCCAGCAGGTACCAGCGCAGGTGGAGGTGCACCTGGCGGTAGGGCTCGACGCGGCGCGCGGACGTGGTGCCGTCGCGCGTGGTGTAGCTGAAGGTGGCGTGCTCGTGCCGGGCCGCGGCGGCGGCCAACGTGGCGAGCGCTTCGGCGTTGACCGGCGGTGCGGTCTGCGTGGCGGCTTCGAGCGTGGCGCGCACGGCAGTGGCACGGGAGCGCAGCCGCTTCGGCAGGAACTGGTCGATCTTGCCGAACGCGCGGTCGGCCGCCGAGCCGATGCCCCCGGCGTCCGGTGGCGCGCTGGCGGCCAGCACGCCGAGGCCGACCACGGTCGCGACCGCCTCCTCGTCGTCGAACACCATCGGCGGCAGGGCCTGACCGGCCGACAGCTGGTAGAAGCCACCGGGCCCCGGCTGGGTCCGCACCGGGTAGCCGTAGTCGCGCAGCCGCTCGACGTCGCGCCGCACCGTGCGGGGACTGGCCTCCAGCCGCGCGGCCAGCTCCGGACCGCTGAAGCGGCGCCCGGTCTGCAGGTGGCCGAGCAGTTCGAGCAGCCGCCGGGTCACATCGCTCATGCCCCCATCATCCCCCAGTTGCGGTCAGGAACCGGCCACAACTGCTCCTACGGTCGCCGTATGAGCTCAACGATCCGCATCCGGGGCGCGCGCACGCACAACCTGAAGGCCGTCGACCTCGACCTGCCGCGCGGCGAGCTGGTGGTGTTCGCCGGGGTGTCCGGGTCCGGCAAGTCCTCGCTGGTGTTCGACACGATCGCGGCCGAAGCCGGGTCCCAGGTGAACGAGAACTACCCGCCGTTCGTGCGCAACCGCCTGCCGCGGTGGAGCCGCCCCGAGGCCGATGAGCTGGCCGGGCTGTCACCGGTGGTGCTGGTCGACCAGAAGCGGTTGGGCGGCAACGCCCGCTCGACGGTCGGCACCACCACCGACGCGTTCACCTACCTGCGGCTGCTGTTCTCGCGGGTCGGCCAACCGCACGTCGGCGAGAGCAACCACTTCTCCTTCAACGACCCGGCTGGGATGTGCCCGACCTGCGCGGGGTTGGGGGAGGCGCTGACGACCGCCGTCGAGCGGTTCCTGGACCTGGACAAGTCGCTGGAGCAGGGGGCGATCGTGCTGCCCGGCTTCGGCAACGGCCAGTACTGGTACCGGCAGTACGCCGAGATCGGCGTCTTCGACCCGGCCACCCCGTTGCGAGACTGGCCGGAAACCGAACGGGAAGCGCTGCTGCACCGCGAGGCGGCGCAGCGGCTGCCGCGGCGGGTGCCGAAGGACTACGAAGGTGTGGTCGACCGCTTCGAACGCATCTACCTGCACACCTCCGACACCCTCTCCGAACAGAAGCAGGCGGTGGTGCGCCGGTTCACCCGCTCGGCGCGCTGCCCGGACTGCGGTGGTGAGCGGTTGCGCGAAGCGGCCCGCACCGCCCGCGTGCTCGGACGCACCATCGGCGAGATGAGCCGGCTGGAGATCGCTGAGCTGGCCGAGGTCGTCGCCGAGGTACGGGATCCGCGCGTCGCGCCGGTGGTGGCGGCGCTGTCGGACAAGCTCCGCGCGCTGACCCGGATCGGACTCGGCTACCTGTCGCTGGCGCGGCCGACGACCACGCTCTCCGGCGGCGAGTCGCAGCGCATCAAGGCGGTCCGGCACCTGGGCAGCAGCCTGGTCGAGATGCTGTACGTGTTCGACGAACCCACCGTCGGCCTGCACCCGCACGACGTGCAACCCCTGGTAGGACTGCTGAAGTCGTTGCGGGACAAGGGGAACACGCTGCTGGTCGTGGAGCACGACCCGGACGTGATGCGCGCTGCGGACCGGGTCGTCGAACTCGGCCCCGGCGCGGGCGGGGCGGGCGGGCAGATCGTGTTCCAAGGCGCCTTCCACGAGCTGGCGGACGCGGACACACCGACCGGGCGCGGGCTGCGTGCCACGTCCCGACCGAGAACCCCGCGAGCGCCGGCGGGCAAGCTGCGCATCGACAACGCCACCCGGAACAACCTGCGGGCAGTGACCGTGGACGTGCCGACCGGGGTGCTGACGGTGCTGACCGGCGTCGCCGGGTCCGGGAAGTCCAGCCTGGCCGCGGAATTCGTCGCGCAGCACCCGGCCACCGTCGTCGACCAGCGCCCGGTGAGCACCAACCGCCGCTCCTCGCCGCTGACCTACTGCGGCATCGCCCCCGCGGTCCGGAAGCTGTTCGCCCGGCGCAACGGGGTGAGCCCGAAGCTGTTCAGCGCCAACTCCGAAGGCGCCTGCCCGGCCTGCCAGGGCGTCGGGGTGGTCCACACCGACCTGGCGTTCATGGAGGGGCAGGAGACGGTGTGCGAGGCCTGCGCCGGTCGCCGCTTCACCGCGGCAGCCCTCGCGCACACCGTGGACGGGCTCACCATTGCCGAGGTCGACGAGCTGACTATCGCCGACGCCGTGCACCGCCTGCCCGAACCGGCGATCGGTCGGGCGCTGGGCCACCTGGTGGAGGTCGGGTTGGGCTACCTGCGCCTCGGTCAGCCGCTGACCGACCTCTCCGGTGGCGAGTGCCAGCGCCTGAAGATCGCCAAGGAGCTCTCCAACGCCACCACCGGCTCCTGCTACGTGCTCGACGAACCGACCACCGGCCTGCACCTGTCCGACGTCGAGGTCCTGCTCCGGGTCCTGGACCGGCTGGTCGAGCGGGGCAGCACGGTGCTGGTGATCGAGCACAACCTCGAGGTGGTCCGCCACGCGGACTGGGTGGTCGACCTCGGGCCGGGGCCGGGCCGCCGCGGCGGGCGCGTCCTCTTCGAGGGCACGCCGCAGCAACTGGTGACCTGCGGTGGATCAGCAACCGCGCGTGCGCTGCGTGGCTAAGCGCCACCGCCGGTGAAGGAGAGCAGCGACGCGGCGGTGCGTTGTGGATCTTCGAGCATCGGCGAGTGTCCGAGGCCGGGCAGCAGCTCGATCTGCGCGCCCGGCACGGCGCGGTAGTCCTCGGCGGAGGAGGAGCGCCAACGCCGGTCGTCCGCACCGAAGAGCACCAGCAACGGTGTGCCCAGCGGGGCGAGGCGTGCGGGGAGGGGCTGCCGCTCCAAGTAGTGGTGGTTCGCGCGCATCGTCGCGGCGAAGGTGTGGAAGGTCATGGCCCGCACGTCCGCCACCAGCTGCTGCGGGATCTCGAATCCCGCGCGGCTGAACGCGGGGCGCATGAGCTCGCGGATCTGCTCGTCGGTCAGCTCCGGCCACTGCGCGGAGTCGATGGCGAAGTCCTGGGCGGTGAGGGCGTCCAGGCCGGGGCCGGTGTTGATCAGCGCGAGCGCGACCACCAGGTCCGGTCGGCGCTCGGCCAGGGCGGTGGCGACGACGCCGCCGCTGGAGTGGCCGACGACGACGGCGCGTGCGACGCCGAGCCGGTCCAGCACCTCGCCGACCCGCCGTCCCCGCTCCGGGGTCTGGTAGACGTCCTCGGCCGGTTTGGCCGAGCGGCCGTGCCCGAGCAGGTCGACCCGGATGACGCGGTGGGTGTCGGCCAGCAGCGGGACCAGCGGATCCCACGAGCGGGCGGACGCGCCGGACCCGTGGATGAGCAGGACGCGGGTGCGTCCGGTTCGCCGTCCACCAGGACGTGGATGTCGCCGTCGCCGAGTTCGACCACCGGGTGCTCTGCCATCGTGCTGGTCCTGTCATCGGTCCTGCGGTGGGTTCAGCGCACCGGGCAGGAGTGCGTTGACGACCCGGGCCGCGCGCTCGGGGTCGGGGTGCTGGCCGGTGATGAGTCCGAGGTAGGTGTAGGACTCCATGACGCGGACCAACACGTAGGGCAGGTCCTCGGCGGGCACCGACGGGTGCAGCCGACCGGCGGCGGTCTCCTCCTCGACGACCTCGCCGACCAGCCGGATCAGCCGGGCTTCGAAGTCGGAGGCCTTGGTCGAATTTCCACCACCACGACGTGACGCGGCAGAAGGAGCTGCTGCGCGGGGCTTTTCGCGGTCTTGACGGCGAGGTGGACCGCTGGCTCGACGAACTCGGCACCACGCCCGGGTTCTACTTCGACTCGATCACCCAGCTCCGCATGGGCACCTGGTCTCGGGGGCGGGTGACGCTCGTCGGCGACGCGGGTTACTGCCCCGGCCCGGCGGTGGGCGGCAGCACCAGCCTCGCCATCGTCGGCGCCTACGTCCTGGCTGGTGAGCTGGCCCGGGCGGGCGGCGACCACGAGCGCGCCTTCGCCGCCTACGAGCGCGCGATGGCCGAGCACGTGCGCGGCAGCCGCGCGGTGGCGCTGAGCGCGGCCCGAACCCTGGTGCCCACATCCCGCTTCGGCGTGTCAGGTCTGGTCCAGGCGACCCGCCTGCTGTCGGCCCTGCCCGCGGGCCCCGGCCGTGCCTTCCTCCGCCTCACCACCAAGAGCGCGCGCGTCCACAACGCGATGGCCGTCGAGGACTACCAGCCATGACCCCGTCGCGGGGTCAGCCACCTGCGAGGGCCTTGCCCGCCTCGTCCCAGTTCTGCCGCAGCCTGTCCAGGTAGGACTGCGCCTGCGGGCCCGGGGGAGTGCCCGTCGCGAACGCGCGCATGTTCCCCGGCCCGGCGTTGTAGCCCAGCGCCAGCAGCTCCTCGGTGGTGTGCGCGGAGGACCGCTGGTCCGGCAGCATCGCGGCGAGGTCGTGCAGGTACCAGGCCGCGGCGCGGATGGCCAGGTCCGGGTCGTCGGGGAGCTCCAGCCAGTCGCGGTCGGCGAAGTCGCGGTCGGCCTTGACCTCGTCGAAGGCGACCCGGTGCATGTTCGCCACGCCCAGCGCGGCGTCCGGGTCGATCTGCAACCAGGCGCGCTCGGCGGCCGGGTCGTGCGGCTTGTAGGACTCGTTGTGGAGAATCGCCATCAGCAGCTGCGGATCGACACCGGCTTCCCGTGCTCGGGCGAGCACCTGCTCGGCGAACCGAGCCGGGTCCTGGGCGGCCGTGTCCGGTGCGGCCGAGGTCGGCGCGGCCGACTCGGCTGGAGCGGCCGGAGCGGCGTCCTGCGCAGCCGCGCATCCCGTCGTCGCCGCCACGAGCGCGCACGCGGCGAACCAGCGCCACCTGCTCCTCCTCGTCATCGCACCTCCAGTCGCATGCCCACATTCGACCAGACCACGGCACGTGCCCACCGGCCGACGCGCCGTGGTCAATCAGGCGGCGCCCAGCACCCCGGCTGCGTGGGGAACGGCGGCGAGCAGCACGCCGACCAGCAGGACGGCGGTGTCCGTCCCGGTCCAGGGGGCCGGTTCCGCCCAGGTGCGCCGCCGGGCGCGGGCGAACCCGCGGGCGTCCATCGCGATCGAGGCGCTGGTGGCCTCGCGCATGGTGCTCACCAGCAGTCCGAAGGTGACCGAGGCGGCGTGGCGGGCGCGGGAGAGCGGTCCGCGACCGGGACCGAACCCGCGTGCGCGGCGGGCCCGCGAGAGGTGCTGCCAGGTCTGGCCGAGCTGCTCGAACCGTTGCAGCGCCGCGGCGAACGACACGACGAAGCGGTGCGGCAGGCGCAGGCGCTGCCCGAGCTGGTCGGCCAGCGCCATCGGCTCGATCAGCGGCGCGACGGCCACCCCGGGCAGCGCCAGCACGACGATCCGCAACCCCGCGGTGGCGGCGACGTCGAGGTGCCCACCGCCGAGCAGCCACGTCGAGTAGGCGACCGAGAGACCGCCCAGCACGACCGTGAGGAACCGCAGTGGGTGGCCGGAGCGCGCCGGGAGCATCAGCGCCATGGCGAGCACGTAGGCGCCCGAGGTGATCAATGCGGTGGGCAGTGAGCGCACTCCGAGCGAGGCGACGAGCGCCAGCAGGCCAACCGACACCAGCACGAGAGGGTTCACCCTGGCCAGCACACCGCTCATCGCGCCAACACCCGCCCCCGGTGGAGCCGCGTCTCGCGGTCGGCCAACTCGATCAGCACCGGGTCGTGGGTGGAGGCGGCCGCGGTGGCGCCAGACCGGGCAGCGGCCCGCACCCACCCGGCGATCGCGGCCCAGGTGCGGCGGTCCTGCCCGACGGTCGGTTCGTCGAGCATCAGGGCGCCGGGCCGGTGCGCGAGCGCCGCGGCGAGCGCGACCCGGCGCTGTTCCCCGCCGGAGAGCCGGTAGGGGTTGGCCCCGGCGAGTGCGCTCAGCCCGAGCACCTCCAGGACCTCGTCGACCGCGACCGGGGCGCCCAGCCGCATCCCGGTGCGGGCGATCTCCTCGCGCACGCTGGTGGTGAGGAAGCCGTGCTCCGGGTTCTGCGGCACCCAGCCGACCGTCCGCGCGAGGTCGGCGGACCTCATCCGGTGCAGCGGCACGGGGGTGCCGTCGATGCTCCCGCGGTCGGGGCGGACCAGGCCCGCCAGCGCGGCGAGGAGGGTGGACTTGCCCGCACCGGACGCTCCGGTGAACGCCGAGACCTGGCCCGGTGAGACCGAGGTGGAGACATCATCCAGGGCGGTCACCGCAGCGGATGTCCGCATCCGGCGAGCCACCAGGTCCACGCCCAGTTTCCGCGCTTCGAGCTGCGGGCCGGGGGAGCCCGGGGCCACCAGCGCCGTCGGCACCTCTGTCGGCGCGGGCGCGGGCAGATCGGGCATCCACACCCCGGCGCGGCCGAGCTCATCGGTGAGCTGGGCCCGGCAGGTCTCGGGGTCGACGTCGTGCATGACCTGACCGGCGGAGTCGAGGACGACGACGCGGTCCACCAGCTCCAGCCACGGGCCGACCCGGTGGTCCACCACGACCAGCGAAGCGCCGGTGTTGGCCACGACGTCGGCCACCGCCGCGCGCACCCGCTCGGCGTTGTCCGGGTCGAGCATCGACGTCGGTTCGTCCAGCAGCAGCATCGACGGTCGCAGCGCCAGGACCCCGGCCAGGGCGAGCCGCTGCAGCTCACCGCCGGACAGCGCCGACGTCGGGTGGTCGGTGGGGTGGGGGAGCCCGACCAGCTCGAGGGCTTCGGCCACCCGCCGCCAGATCTCCTCCGGCGCGACCCCGGCGTTCTCCGGGCCGAAGGCGACATCGCGCCCGATCCGGTCCGCCACCAGGGCCGCCCCGGGGTTCTGCAGCACCAGCCCGATCTGGCCGTGCACCCGGACCTCGCCGCTCAGCTCGCCCGGCAGCGCCCCGCCGAGCACCCCGGCCAGGGCGTGCACGACGGTCGACTTGCCCGCCCCGCTCGGCCCGGCCAGCAGCACCCGCTCACCGGGCTGGATCCGCAGGTCCAGCCCCTGCACGGTGGGCGTGCGCCGCCCCAGCGGCCGCCAGCCGAAGCCTCGCAGCTCCGCGCGCAGGTCCGTCGAGGTCGTCACACCGCCGCCCGCTCGTGGTGCTCCCGGCCCGGCCCGAACGCGTCCAGCGCCCCGGTCGCGGCCAGCCCGCGCACCAGCGCCCAGCCGCCGAACCCGGCGATGACCACGCCGGACACCACGAAGAACCCGAGGTGCGCCAGCTGGTAGGGCAGCGCCCAGTCGGTGTAGTAGACCTGCCACTCGTAGAACGACTCGAACGCGGCGGCCACCGCAGCCGCCAGCGCGGCGACCAGCGGGCCGAACCGCTTCCACAGGAACACGGCCAGCACCAGCTCGACGCCGAACCCCTGGACGCACCCGGAGATCACCGTCGACAAGCCCCAGCTGTTGCCCAGCAGCGCCTCCACGGACGCGGCGACCACCTCGGTCAGCAGCGCGGCACCGGGCTTGCGGACCACCAGCCCGCCGATCACCCCGCCGAGCAGCCAAGCGCCGCCGAACAGCCCCGAGCTCGGCGGGAACGCGAACGCGGAGAAGGTGCTCAGCACCTGGTAGAGCTGCGCCCAGCCCCAGAACGCCACGCCGACCGCGACGCCCAGCATCGCGACGGTGACGAAGTCGATGGTCCGGTAGCGGAAGGCGGCATCGCGCACCACTAGAACTCCCTTCGCCGGTGTTAACCGGAGCAGGTTCGGAGGGTCTGCGGCTCAACCCGCACTCTCAGCGCCCTTCACCACGGCGCTCCCCTGTCATCGGCCACACACCCTACCTTCGGCGCACCACCCCGGACACCGGTGGGTGAGAGCACTCCGAGCAGGCGCACCATCCGCAGTGGATCAGCCACGGGGAGTAGTGGGCTCGTGACGCGGCGAGGCGCGTCGGCCTCGCTACGTCCACTGTGGACCTCTGGTGGGGCGTCAGGTGCTGCGCAGCTCGACGCAGCACTCACCGGCGCGCGGCTCGAGCACGGCTTCGGTCGTGCGGGCCTGGAGCCCCGCGAGGAAGCCCTGCAGGAAGGCGTGGTTCAAGCCGCACACCAGCTCCGGGGACCGCGAGGTCACCGGGTGGAACGGGCAGTTGCGCAGCCGCACGCAGCCCGGAGCCTCCCGGTCCGGTTCGAACCCGTGGTCGGCGAGCACCTCCGCCGCCCGGGTCAGCGCGCGCTCGGCGCCGAGTCGACCTGGACGGGTGCGCTCCCGCTCGGCCCTGCCGAGGTCGTGCCCGCGCTCGCGTGCCACGCGCATCACCGCTTGGGTGGCGTTCTCCCGGTCACCTTCGGTGAGTACCGCGTCCACCAGGATGTCGGCCAGCAGGTCGTGGCGCCGGGGCGGGATGCTGATCCGGATGTCGGTGCGCGCCGGTTCGTAGACCTTGGGGGTGCGGCCGACCTTGCGCACCCCGTCCAGCGGCTCGTACCGCGCGCACAGCAGGCCCGCCGCCACCAGCTTGTCGAGGTGGAAGGCGGCGAGCTTGCGGGAGATGCCGACCGCCGAGGCGGCCTCGTCGCGGCCCACCGGCCGCCGCGCGCGGCGGATGTAGTCGTACATGCCGCGCCGCAGCTCGTCGTCCAACGCGGCCACCGCGGTCATCGCCGAACCGGCCTTGTCCATGGTCCAACCCTAGCGCTCTCGGGCACATCTCAATGGGTGGAATCCAGTCAGCGGCCCGGCGACCGGGAACGTTGACCGAGGTCCCTCAATAAGACTAACGTTGATTGGCGAAATAGGGGTGGACCTGGGCCACCCGCCGCGGTCGCGAGCACCGGCCGCGTCGACCCGGAGGAAGACATGACAACCGCACCCGCCCTGCACGTCGCCAACGAGCCCGCTGGCCAGATCGACCTCGACGCCGCGGAACGGGCTGCGGGGGACCTGCTGCGGGCGCTGGGCGTCGCGACAGACTCCGAGAGCCTGCGGGGCACGCCGGGCCGGATGGCCCGCGCCTACGCCGAGCTGTTCACCCCGCGCCCGTTCGACCTGACGACCTTCCCGAACGAGGAGGGCTACGACGAGCTGGTGCTGGCGCGGTCGATCCCGGTCCGGTCGGTGTGCGAGCACCACCTGCTGCCGTTCGTCGGCACCGCGCACGTCGGCTACCTGCCGGGCGAGCGGATCCTCGGGCTGTCGAAGCTGGCGCGCGTGGTCGAGCACTTCGCCTGCCGCCCGCAGGTGCAGGAGCGGCTGACCAAGCAGGTCGCCGACTGGTTGTGCGAGCACCTGCAGCCCAAGGGCGTCGGCGTGGTCATCGAAGCCGAGCACACCTGCATGACGTTGCGCGGCGTGCAGGCCACCGGCTCCAACACCGTGACCTCCACCCTGCTGGGCACCCTGCGCCAGGACGCCCGTTCCCGGCAGGAGTTCTTCGCCCTCACCGGCGTCAACGCCTGACCCGCGCAGATCAGGTCTGGGCGGGTGCGCGAGATGCCGTGCTCCGGGCCTGCTGCGTGATCTTCGCTGCGCGGTCGCGGTGCCGTCGTGCTGCTCCGGGGTTGCCCAGCGCGGTGGCCAGCGCTGCGAGGTGCTGTGCGACGGGGCCTGCGGTGAGCAGACCGCTGCCCGCCCCCGCGAGCTCGGATTCGGCCGGTTCCAGTGCGGTGTAGGTTTCTTCGGCCAGCCTCCGGTCGGCCAGGCGGACCGCGGCGGCAGCGGTGAGGCAGAGGCGGACCTCGTGCAGGAGGTCGGGCGGTGGTGGCGGGATCTCGCGCGCTGCGGCCGCCGCAGCGCCGTGGTCGCCCGCGTCGAGCAGCGCGAGCGGGCGTACCCAGGGCAGGAACGGACCCCAGTCGTCTGCCAAGTCCACTGTGGCTGGTCGGTTGTCCTGTATCCGCGAGCACAGCAGGGCAAGCGGGAGCGTGCCGTGCTCGACCCCGTGCATCCCGGTGCCGGTCAGCTGCGCCGCCGCGGTTCGGTAGGCGGCCTCGGCTGCGGAGCTGTGACCGGTGGCAGCTGCGCGGACCGCGCCGTACCACCTGGTGAACACGGCGACGAGGGGGAGCTCGTGGTGTTCGCCCAGTTCGGCGGCGGCTGCGGCGTGCGCGTCGGCCACGTCGAACTCGGCCAGCGCGCAGTGGGCCTGGAGCAGGACCAGGTGGCCGAGCACCTCGAACGGCACGAGCTCGTTCCGGGCGGCCAGGTCGACCAGCTCGCGGCCGATCCGCGCGCGTTCGGGAGCCAGGCCGGGCCGGTCGCAGGTGTGCATGAACTGGCCGTTGAGGGCGAAGGCGAGGAGTTCGGGGTCGGGCAGCGAGCGGGCCAGTGACACGGCCTCGTCGGCGGCCTCGCGCCCGCGGCGGGCGCCGGTGCCGCGCAGCTCCATCGCCAGCGTGGCGAGCAGGCGTGCCCGCTGCGCGGTGCTGTGCTCGGGGAGGGCGGCGAGGGTCCGCTCGGTCACCGCCACCACCTGGGCGGACATCGCCGGGTCGTCGTTCGTCGTCCAGATCCCCGGCACGTCGAACGCCCCGATCACCCGCGCCGTCGACCCCGCGTCGCCCAGCGACTCCGCCGCGGTGATCGCTTCGACCCGGTGCGTGCGCGCCGCCGCCAGGTCCCCGGTGATGGCCAGCGCTCGTACCCGGCCCATGACCAGGCCGAGCCTGGTCCGCGGCTTGTCGGACCCGGACCGGTCGTGTGCGGCGATCGCCGCCGCCCACAGCCGGGCGGCTTCGTGCGGGGCGAAGCGGCGTTCCGCCCGGTGGGCCGCCAGTGCCGCGTAGTGCGCCGCCTTGCGCGCCGTCGCGCTGCTCTCGGCGAGGAGGAGGTGGTGGGCGATCGCCTCGACGTCCTCGGGCCGGATCCGTTCGAGGACTTGCGCGACCTCGGCGTGCCAGCGGCTCCGCCGCGGCCCCGACACCTCGTCGTGGACCGTGTCGCGGACCAGGGCGTGGGCGAAGCGGAGTCGCTCGGCCCCGGTCTCGACCAGGAACCCCAGCAACACCGCCGAGTCGACGGCGTCCAGCACCCGTTCCTCGTCACCGCTCAGCGGGACCAGCAGGTCGATGTCGACCTCGTCGCCGATGACGGCGGCCTGCCGCAGGACGGTGCGGGCGGTGTCGGGCAGCGCGTTGAGCCGGTGCCGCACGACGTCGCGGACCCCGGCGGGAACCGCGTGCAGCGCGGCGTCGCCCTCGGTGTCGAAGAGCCGGGCCAGCTCCCGGGCGAAGAACGGGTTGCCACCGCTGCGGTCGTGGATGACCTGCGCGACCTCCGAGGGAACGCTGTGCTGAGCGGTGGCGCGGGCGAGCTCGCCCACGGCCTCCCGGGACAGGCCACCGAGGTAGATCCGGGTGGGCTCGGACCCGGCGCTGCGGCCCAGCACTTCGGCCAGGCCGGGGGAGAGCTCCGTGCTGCGGTACGTCCCGACCACCAGCACCGGCTGGTCAACGCGCTCGGTGATCAGCGCCGTGAGCTGGGCCAACGTCTCCTCGTCGGCGCGGTGCAGGTCGTCCAGGACCAGCAGCACCGGGCGTTCGGCCGCGACGGTGGCGAGGTAGGACACCACGCTGCGCCGCGCGTGGAAGCGGGCCGCGACGGCGTCGTCGGCCTCGGCGAACACCTCCGGGGCGGGCACACCTGAGGACGCCGCGACGCCGTCGAGCAGTTGGATCCACGGCCAGGTGGCCGGTGCGCCCTCGTGCTCGGGGTTGCGGCCCCACGCGGCGGTCCACCCAGCGACGGCCGGCTCCCTGGTCAGGGCTTCGACCAGGGCGGTCTTGCCCGCTCCCGGCTCCCCGGCGACCAGTGCCAAGCGGAGTCCGCGCCGCTCGAGGGCCTCGGATGCGGCCGAAGTCAGCTGGTCGAGTTCCCGCGCGCGCCCGACCAGGCGCTGCTCGGCGACCACGGGAGCCGGTTCGACCAGGGGCGCGGTCGGCAGCGCCGTGCTGAGCTGTGGGGCTTGGGCGAGGATGTCGGCTTCGAGTTCGCGCAGTTGCGGCCCCGGATCCACACCGAGCTCGGTGACCAGCGCGGTCTTGGCGGTGCGCAGCGCTTCAAGCGCATCGCGCTGGCGGCCCGCCTGGTACAGGGCGACGGCCAGCAGGCGCCAAGCGTGCTCCCGCCACGGGTGCTCGCCGACGTGCGCACGCATGTCGGCGGCAACGTCGGGAGCCCGGCCGAGGGCGAGCGCGGCCTCGGCACGCCGTTCGACCGCCAGCAGCCGCAACTCGTCGAGCCGGGTCACCTCCGCGCGGACCCAGTGCTGCTCGGCGAACTCGGAGTACGCGGGTCCGCGCCACGTCGACAGCGCCGCCTCCACCCGGGCCAGGGCGGTGCCGGCCCTGCCCTCGACCAACAGCTCCCCGGCCTCGGCCACCGCGGTCTCGAACTGCCAGGCGTCCACCGCGTCGGCCCGCAGGGCGTAGCCGGGGGACTCGGTGACCAGCAGCCGCGCCGGGGTCCGGGGTGGCCGGTCGGGTTCGAGCGCGCGGCGCAGCGTCGCGACGAACGACTGGACCGCCCCCACCGCACCGGCGGGCGGGTCGTCCCACAGGTCGTCGACGAGCATCCCGACCGGGACCATGCGGCCCCTGGCCACCAGCAGCCGGGCCAGCACCGCGCGGTGCCGCGGGCCGCGCAGGTCGATCGCGCGACCGCCGTCCTCGGCCACCACCGGGCCGAGCACCCCGAACCACACCACCGCGACAGCTCACCTCCGCACCAACCCTAGACAACCAGCCCCGAACCGCCGCCGGAGGTGCTGGTCAGCGGCTGCTGATCCGTTGCTGATCGGCGGCGCGCAGGCTGCGACCGGTGACCGCCGCGGCGGCGGTCCGGATCGAGGAGGACGACGTGCGCATCAACGGCTTCGACTACCAGCGGGTCACCGTCGCGGAGGGGGTGGCGCTCACCGCGGCGGTCGGCGGCTCCGGCAGCCCGGTCGTGCTGCTGCACGGGTTCCCGCAGACCCACCTCATGTGGCGGCACGTGGCCGCCGACCTGGCGGCCGACCACACCGTGATCGTCCCCGACCTGCGCGGCTACGGCGACAGCGACAAGCCCGCGGACACCGGCGGCACGACCTACTCCAAGCGCACGATGGCCGCTGACGTGGTGGCGCTGGCCCAGTCATTCGGCCACCAGCGCTTCGCCCTCGCCGGGCACGACCGGGGCGCGCTGGTGGCGATCCGGGCGGGGCTCGACCACCCGGACCGGATCAGCCACCTGGCCGCGCTGGACGTGCTGCCCACAGTGGACATGTGGGAGGTCATGCGCGGCACCGCGGCGGCGGTCGGCTTCCACCTCCACCTGATGGCCCAGCCACCGGGCCTGCCCGAGCAGCTGATCGCGGGCAGCGCGGACGCCTTCTTCGGCCACTTCCTGGACATCTGGACCGGCAACCCCGAGGCGGTCCCGGCGGAGGTCCGGCAGGCCTACCTGGCGGCCTCCCGCGCCGCGATCCCGTCGATCGTCGCGGACTACCGGGCCTCGGCGGGCATCGACGTGCAGCACGACCTGCATGACCGCGATACCGGGAACCAGCTGCGGATGCCGGTGACCGTGCTGCAGCAGGACTGGGGGGCGGCGATGGGCTACGACGCCGCGGCGATCTGGCGCGCGTGGGCCAGCGACCTGCACCACCGCACCGTGACCTGCGGGCACTTCATGGCCGAGGAGTCCCCGGCGGAGGTGGTCGAAGCGCTGCGCGCCCTGCTGGCCCGGTAGTCCGGCGTACGACTGGGGGCCCACCCCGGGTACGACTCGCGGACCACGCGGGAACCAGTGCCGGGAATGATGTTGGCGCACACCCCGCCGCACTACCTTCTCCTCCGAAGGTGGTCGCGGCGAACGGAGGTCCGCGACCGGGTACGACACGCGCCACCGGCGCGGACAGGAGAGCGCGCAGCATGCACGCATTCGCCCAGCAGGTTTCCCTCGCCGCCGACAACGGGGAGTTCACCGGCGGGCTGGCCCTCATCCTGCTGATCACCGTCCCCTTGCTGGCCTACGTGGTGCTGGTCATCGGTGCGTTGATCAGCGTCCTGGGTTCACCGCAGAGCTTCGGCATGAAGATCGTCTGGATCGTGCTGGTGTTCGTCGCCCCGTTCCTGGGCAGCATCCTGTGGTTCGTCATCGGCCGCTCGAACGCGCGGCGAACCGCTTGACCCCAACTGGGCCCCGCGCCCCGGCTGGCAGTCGTGGTGATCACCGCGCCCGCCAACCGGGGCGTTCGCGCACCTGACCAGGACCCGGTGCGGTGCACTTGAACCGCGTTGCCGCGCAACCTGGTCGCGCGCCTTCTGCGGAGGAGCCCTGTTGCCCAGCGCTGTCCTAGGGCGCCGCTTCGCGCAAGGCTGGCAGCAGTTCGCGCTCGGCGAAGCCGAAGAACCCCCGCGGGTCGGCGTCGACGTCGACCTGCACGACCGCGAGATCGGTGAACCCGGCCTTCCAGAACTCCGCCGCGGCCTCCACGACCGGTTCGACGTCCGGGCCGCAGGGGATCGAGGCCGCGACGTCCTCGGCGCGGACGAACTGGGTCGCCGCGGCGAACGCGGCCGGACCGGGCAGCTCGGAGTTGACCTTCCAGCCACCCGTGAACCACCGGAACTGCTCCCGGGCCCGCTCCGCGGCCGCCTCCCGGTCGGTCGACCACGAGATCGGCAGCTGCCCGATCTTGCGCGCGGGGCCGCGGGCCGCGGCGCGGTCCCAGCCCTGGCACAGCTCGCTGCTGGGCTCGACCGCGATCATCGCGTCGGACAGCTCGGCGAACCGCTGGACCGACTGCGCCCCGGAGACGGCGGTGGCCACCGGGACGCGCCGCGACGGCAGGTCCCACAGCTTCGCCGAATCGACCCGGTAGTGCTTCCCGGCGTAGTTGACGTGACCGCCGTCGAAAAGCGCACCGATGATGTGCAGCGCCTCGGTCAGCATCTCGTGCCGCACGTTGACCGGCGGCCAGCCCCGGCCGACGACGTGCTCGTTGAGGTTTTCTCCGGCGCCGACACCCAGCACGAACCGGTCCCCGGACAGCAGGCCCACCGTGGCGGCCTTCTGCGCCACGACCGCCGGGTGGTAGCGCATGATCGGCGCGGTGACGTAGGTCATCAGCTCCACCCGCTCGGTGACCTGGGTGACCGCGCCGAGCACGCTCCACGCGTAGGGCGCGTGCCCCTGCTCCTCCAACCACGGGAAGTAGTGGTCGCTCATCACCTCGAAGTCGAAACCGGCCTGCTCGGCCGCCGCGGCCTGCGCCACCAGCTCCCGCGGGCCGGACTGCTCGGTCAGCAACGTGCACCCGAATCGGACCATGCCGCCAGGCTGGCACGGCGCGCCGGGCTCCGCTCGCTGCGCCACGCGCACGCATGTTCTGACGCGGTGCGGGGAATCCCCTTGGCGGACCCGCACCGAGGAGGCGAGATGTCCCCGCACGAACTCCCCATCATCGACTACGACAACATCCCCGTCGGCTCGCTGCAGCACCGCATCCGCTCGCTCCGCGCAGACGAGGTCAAGCTGTTGCTGGACCACGAGCGCACGCACAACGACCGGGTCCAGGTGCGCGAGATCCTGCAGAACCGGTTGGACGAGCTGCGCGCGGGCGCGGAACCGTCCGGCGGGACGCAGGACGACAAGCCCGTCGAGGCCGAGAACACCCCGGGCGGTTCCCCGGTGACGCCCAGCGGGTCGCCGGAACCGATGCACCCACCGCGCCACGGCATGGCCGGTCAGCCCGGCAAGCCCCGGGCCGACCGCCCGTACCAGCAGTGAACCTGCTCCGCCGTGTAGTTCCCGGAGGGGCGGGTAGTCACTGGCAGCGGACCCGTGGGAAGGAAGTGGCCGAAGATGCCGCAGCAGGGCTGGAACGCGAAGCAGGAACGGCAGTACGAGCACATCAAGCAGCAGGCCGTGGAACGCGGCTCGAGCGAGGACCGGGCCAGCGAGATCGCCGCCCGGACGGTGAACAAGGACCGGGCCCAGCAGGGCCAGGCC
Source organism: Saccharopolyspora sp. NPDC000359 (assembly GCF_040300525.1). Taxonomy (NCBI): domain Bacteria; kingdom Bacillati; phylum Actinomycetota; class Actinomycetes; order Pseudonocardiales; family Pseudonocardiaceae; genus Saccharopolyspora; species Saccharopolyspora sp. NPDC000359. The sequence continues at coordinate 62,599 of NZ_JBEPDU010000028.1, forward strand.
AAGCAGCGCAGCCGGACCTCGACCCAGGACATCCCGCCGCAGCGGCGCGGCGGCAAGCGGTCGGGCCTGCGCCAGGGACCGGGCGGGCGGACCAAGCAGCAGCTCTACGACGACGCCCGCCGGGAGGGGATCAAGGGCCGGTCCAAGATGACCAAGGCCGAGCTGGAGAAGGCGCTGAGCCGGTAGCCCACCTTTCGCGACGACAAGCCGACCAGGGAGGTTGCTCGATGCGGCAGGAGAAGAACCACCACCAGCGGCCGGCCGAGGAGGAGCCGCCCGCGGACGAACCCGCCACCACGGGTGGCCAGCGGCGCGAGAAGCTCAACGAGGACACCGAGGCCACCCTGGACGAGATCGACGACATCCTGGAGGAGAACGCCGAGGACTTCGTCCGCGCCTACGTGCAGAAGGGCGGCCAGTAGCCGCAGTCGTCCACTGTGGATGCGGCCCCGGGGCACCCCGCGCCCCGGGGCCGTCCGCGGTCAGCCCTTCCGGCGGCCGGGCAGGTACTCCTGGACCTTGGCCTTCACGCCTTCCCGCACCACCGACCACGCCTCGGGGTCCCCCTTGAGCAGCGAACCGGCCACCTTCTCCAGCTGGTCGAGGTCCGCGCGCGGCGGGATCGGCGGCACCGTCGGGTCGGTGACGAACTCCAGCAGGCACGGCCGGTCGGCCGCCAGCGCCTGCCGCCAAGCCCCGGCCACCGAACCGGGATCGTCGACCCTGGTCGCCCGCAGCCCCAGCTGCTGGGCCAGCTCCGCGTACCCGACGTCCGGGAGGCGCTGCGACGGGATGAACTGCGGGGCGCCCCCCATCGCGCGCATCTCCCAGGTCACCTGGTTGAGGTCGCCGTTGTTGAGCACGGCGACGACCAGCCGCGGGTCCGACCACTCCCGCCAGTAGTGTGCCATGGTGATCAGCTCGTTCAGCCCGTTCATCTGCATCGCGCCGTCCCCGACCAGGGCGACCACCGGGCGGTCCGGGTGCGCGAACTTCGCCCCGGTCGCGTAGGGCGCGCCGGGCCCCATCGTGGCCAGCGTCCCGGACAGCGAGGCCCGCATGCCGCGGCGAATCTTCAGGTGCCGGGCGTACCAGTTGGCCGCCGACCCGGAGTCGGAGGTCAGGATGACGTCGTCGGGCAGCTGCGGGGACAGCTCGTGGAACACCCGCTCCGGGTTCACCGGCTGCGCGTCGACGTGGGCGCGGCGGTCCAGCACCTCCCACCAGGAGCGCACGCCCTCCTCGACGCCCTGCTGCCACGACCGGTCCGCCTTGCGGTGCAGCATCGGCAGCAGCGCGCTGAGCGTCCGCTGCGCGTCCCCGAGCAGGTTGACCTCGAACGGGTAGCGCATCCCGATGCGGCTCGGGTCGATGTCGACCTGCACCCCGCGCGCCTGCCCGTACTCGGGCAGGAACTGGCTGTACGGGAAGCTGGATCCGACCATCAGCAGCGTGTCGCAGTCCCGCATGAGCTGGTAGGACGGCTTGGTGCCCAGCAACCCGGCCGCGCCGGTGACGAACGGCAGGTCGTCGGGCAGCGCGTCCTTGCCCAGCAGCGCCTTGGCCACGCCCGCGCCGAGCACGTCGGCGACCTGCTCGACCTCCGCCGCCGCGCCCCGCGCGCCCTGCCCGATCATGATCGCCACGCGCTCGCCCTCGTTGAGCACGTCGGCCGCGCGGCGCAGGCTGTCCTGGTCGGGCAGCATCGAGGTACCGGACATGCCCATGCTGGAGGGCACCATCTTGAACTCGTGCTTCGGCGGCTCGTAGGGCATGTCCTGCACGTCGCCCGGGATGATCACCGCGGTCACGGTGCGGCGCGCCTGCGCGGTGCGCATCGCCCGGTCCAGCACGTTCGGCAGCTGCTCGGGCACGGTCACCGTCTCCAGGTAGTCCGCGGCGACGTCCTTGTACAGCGCCATCAGGTCGACTTCCTGCTGGTAGGAGCCGCCCATCGCGGTGCGCGCGGTCTGCCCGATCAGCGCGACCACCGGGACGCCGTCGAGCTTGGCGTCGTAGAGGCCGTTGAGCAGGTGGATCGCGCCCGGACCCGACGTCGCGGCGCACACACCCACCCGGCCGGAGAACTTCGCGTAGCCGACGGCCTCGAAGGCCGACAGCTCCTCGTGCCGGGACTGCACGAACCGGGGGCGGTCCCCGGCGCGATCCCACGCCGCGAGCAGCCCGTTGATGCCGTCCCCGGCGTAGGCGAAGACGTGCTCAACACCCCATTCCCGCAGCCTGGCCAGGATGTGATCGGCTACCAGCACTGAGGCCACCTCCTCCTAGTCGCTCCCGCTGCACCTACCCACCAGCGGCCACGCTCAACCGCCACCCGGCGAGGTCTACTGTGGACATGGATGGCGGAGCGCCGACGCCCTGGGCTGCGCCGATACGATGGGCGGTCCAGACCGCGATGGAGACGTGAACCGATGACACAGGCAGCGAGCTTCGAGCCGGAGTCGGAGCGGGTCGCGCGCCAGCTCCGCGACGAGATCCTGGACGGGGTCCGGGCCCCGGGCAGCAGGCTCGTGGAGCGCGACCTGGCGGCGGAGCTGGGGGTGAGCCGCCTCCCGGTGCGCGACGCGCTGCGCTCGCTGGTGGCCGAGGGCCTGGTGACGCCCCGGCCGCGCAGCTGGGCGGTGGTGCGCGAGTTCACCGCATCCGACGTGGCCGACCTGAACGAGGTGCGCGGGGCGTTCGAGGCACTCACCTTCAGGCTGGCTGCGCAGCGGCGGACCCGGGACGGCCTGGCCCGGCTCCGGGAGGTGCTCGACACCGAGCTGGCGGCGGCGCGGGCGGGCGACGAGGTGCGGGCGCGGCGGGCGGCGGCCGACTTCCACGAGGTGGTGACCTCGCTGGCGGCCAACGAGCTGCTCACCGAGCTGGAGCGGGTGATGAGCGGGCGGATGCGCTGGCTGCTGAGCCAGCACGACGACCTGAACGTGATCGCCGAGCAGCACGAAGGCCTCTACTCAGCGATCGCGGACCGGGACGTGGCGCGGGTGGAGCAGCTGGTCGCCGAGCACCTCGCCGCGGGCCAGGGCATGGCCGTCGCCCGCCAGCGCGCGGCGAAGCCCTAGCGCCCGACCACGCGGTGCAGGCGGGCGTGCAGCTCGCGGACCTCGTCGGCCAGGTCCGGGTCCGGGCCGGAGACCGCGACGCCCGGTGCGACGGCGTTGATGGGCAGCGCGGCGACCGGCCCCGCCGGGAGTCCCCACTCGCGGTGCCACCCGGTCAGCTGCTCGGTGCTCGTCGCGTAGACGATGCGCCCGAGCCCCACCCAGGCGTGCGCGGCACTGCACATCGGGCAGTGCTCGCCAGAGGTGTAGACGGTGCACTCGGCGCGTTCGGCGGGGGAGAGGTGCGCGGCGGACCAGCGCGCGATCTCGAACTCGGGGTGGCGGGTGGCGTCGCCGTCCTTGACGCGGTTGCGGTCCTCGAACCGCGCGGTGCCGCGCGCGTCCACGAGCACGGAGCCGAACGGCTCGTCGCCGTCCTCCAGCGCTTCGCGGGCCAGCTCGACGCAGCGCCGCAGGTGCGCCCGGTCCTGATCGCCGATGGTCTGCGGTTCGTCCATGCGCCCACCTTAACAGCTTTGGTATACCATTTCTGGACGAGTGTCGGTGGCGGCGGAGCCGCAGCCCGCCGCCGCCGAGCGGCTCAGCCCAGCTCCGGCGGCCAGTTCAGCATCCGCTTCGGCCGCGGCGGGGCGTAGGTGCGGACCTTGGACGTGGTCAGGCCCAGCCGGACCAGCGACTCGGCGATGGCCACCGCGGCGGCCACGCCGTCCACGACCGGCACCCCGGTGCGCTCGACCACCCGCTGGTCAAGACCGGACATCCCGCCGCAGCCCAGGCAGATCACCTCCGCGCGGTCCTCCCGCACCGCGAGCTCCGCCTGCTCGACGATGGCCTCCACCGCGGCGCCCGGATCGCGCTCCAGGTCCAGGACGGCCATCCCGCTGGCGCGCACCGACGCGCACCGCGCGCTGAGCCCGGCGACGTGCAGCCGCTCCTCGATCAGCGGGACGGTGCGGTCCAGGCTGGTCACCACCGAGTAGCTGCGGCCGAGGAACTGCGCGGTGCTCGCGGCGGCCTCGGTGATGTCGACGACCGGGACGTCGAACAGCTCCTGCAGCCCCTCCCGGCCGTGCTCGCCGTACCCGGCCTGGATGATGGCGTCGAACGGCTCCCGGTAGGCCCGCACGGTCTCCATCACCGCGATCGCGGCGAGGTAGCTCTCGTAGTTGCCCTCCACCGACTCCGCGCCGAAGGCCGGGGTGAGCGGGACGACCTCGGTGCCGGGAGACGCCGCACCCGCGGCCTGCGCACCGATGGCGTCGGTGATGGCGGCGGTGGTGTTGACGTTCACGACCAGAATGCGCATTGTCCAACCTTCTCCGGGGAACTCCTCGCCGAGTTCGCTCATCGGGGGAACGCGGTTTCGATGGGGGACGAGATGCCGGGGGACCCCGCGATCACCGGCGCGCCGGGTCCCGGCACGCCGGGATGTCCGGGCCCGGAGCGCGATTTCCATTGGGATCGCACGTCTGGTTGCCATTGGAGTCGCGGGATCACGGGTGCCCCGGCTCGCGGGGCTGGGGTCACTCGGCGGCCACGGCGATCGACTCGCCGTCGACGTCGGCCGCGTCGGGCTTGCGGTCGGCGACCACGGCGTAGATGACCGCGCCCAGGATTGCCCCGATGAACCAGGAGAACCCGGCCGCCGCGCTGAACACCGGCACCAACGCCACGATGACGGCGATCGCCGCGGCCGGGACGAACGCCGCGATCGCCTTCGGGTTGTACCCGCGGGTGTAGTGGTACTCGCCGTCCTCGGCCTCGCTGTAGAGCGCCGGGACGTTCACTCGGGTCCGCCGGATCAGCCAGTAGTCGGCCATGATCACGCCGAACAGCGGGCCGAGCAGCGCGCCCAGGCCGCCCAGGAAGTAGTTCACCACGACCGGGTTGTTGTAGAGGTTCCACGGCAGGATCACCAGCCCGATGAGGGCGCTGACCACCGCCGCCCGGCGGAAGTTCAGCCGCCGCGGGAACAGGTTGACCAGCACGTAGATCGGGGCCACGAAGTTGGCCAGCAGGTTCACCGCGATGGTCAGCACGATGAGCGCGACCGACGCGGCGGCCAGCAGCACCATGTTCGGGACGGTCTGCACGATGTCGGTGGGGCTGGTGATCACCCTGCCGTCGAGCTTGAACTGGGCACCGCTGAGCACCACCACGATGACGGCGAAGAACAGCATGTTCACCGGGATCCCGACGAGGTTGCCGCGGATGATGGACTGGCGGCTCTTGGCGGAGCGGGTGAAGTCGCAGAAGTTCAGCACGAACGTCCCGTAGATGACCACCCAGAGCGCGGCGGCCTGCAGGATCTGCAGCCACATCTCGCCGCCGGTGAACGGCTGCGCGTTGGACAGCGCGATCGAGCCGCCGGCGCGGACGAACATCCAGATCGCCAGTGCGCACATCGTGATCAGGATGGTCGGCGCGGCGACCGCCATGTACTTGCGGATCACGTGCATGCCGTAGCTGGCGATGAGCACCTGCACCACCCACAGCGCCAGGAAGGTGGTCCAGCCGAGCAGCGACAACCCGAGCGCGGACTGGCCCTCCAGCGCCTGCAGCGACGGGAACATGGCCACCAGCAGGGTGCTCAGCACCTCGGAGGCGAGGTAGGTCTGGATACCGAACCAGGCGATGGCGACCACGCCGCGGACGGCGGCCGGGATCTGCGCGCCCGTGGTGCCGAACGCGATCCGGCTCATCACCGGGAACGGCACGCCCGTCTTGTGCCCCATGTACCCGGACAGCGTCAGCAGCAGGAACAGCAGCAGCGAGGCGAGCACGAATGCGGCCAGGATGCCCCACACGTTCAACCCGAGCGCGAACAACCCGATCGCGAAGGCGTAGTTGCCGAGGCTGTGCACGTCGTTGCCCCAGAGCGTGAAGACGTTGTAGGCGCCCCACCGGCGCCCCTCCCGCTTCGTGGGGGCCAGGTCGTAGGTGTAGAGCCGGGAGCTCGTCGTGGTGGAGGCGTCCACGGTGGACCCGTTGTCCGTGGCGGTCATCTGGCGGCCTCCAGGTGTCCTGTGCGCAACTGTCGACTTCCTTGTCTCGTGCCGGGCATCGGATGGGGCTGCGGTGCGGCGTCCGCTCAGCGCTGTGGCCGCGTCCTCGGGCTCGAGCGGTGGGTGGTGCTCGATGCGGACAGGGGCGGTGCCCACCAGTGCGGTTGCGGGGGACCGTCAGAGTCGCCGGGGTGATCGAGCGGAAACCCTATTTCGAATTGCGGAAGTATACGTTTATGATTCGAAAACGCTAGACCGCTTCCCGGGGCTCGTCAAGGGTCTCGCCCGGAACCTGCGAGCGGTGGCTCGCGGCCTTGGGGGCGGGCGGTCCGGTCCGCGCGCGGGCGACCGGTTGCCCCGCATGGTGACGGCTGCGGGCGCTGATGTCCACGGCTCGGGCGCGGGTCTCGCCGACCGCGCCGTTCGTTCCAGGGAATGCACCGCGCAAATCGGTATACCAAACTTCGGTCGGACTGATGGTGTGATCCAGGATGTAGCTTCGACTATGGGCTCCGATCGGCCATTTTGGTATACAGAACAGCCGCAACGGTCAAGCAAGCAAGGAGCCCGCGATGTGCGTTGATCCCGTCCCGCCGCCAGCCAGCCACCTGACCCGCCGGGGAGTGCTCACCGCAGCCGCGGTGCTGGCTGGAACCACCGCCATGGCGAGCGCGCCCCGGGCCGAAGCCGCCCCGCACCCAGCTCCACCGGCCGGGGACCTGGTCATCGACGGCGGCAACCTGCTCAACCCGGCGACCGGTGAGGTGGTCGAGGACAGCGTGGTCGTGATCCGCGGCGGCGTCGTGCGCGCGGCTGGCCCCCGCGACCGCGTCGAGGTCCCCGCGGGGGTGGCTCGCCTGGACGCCCGCGGTCGCTGGGTGCTGCCGGGTCTGGTCGACGCGCACATCCACCTCAACACCGCGTCCGAGGCGCGCGATGCGGTCCGCAAGGGTGCCACCAGCGCCCGCAGCGGTTTCCACGAACTTCTACCAGGACATCGCGGTGCGCGAGCTGGCCCGCCAGGTGCCCGGGCTGGCGCTGCGGCTGCAGGCGGCGGGCGTGTTCGTCACCCCGGACCTCGGTGACACCGTCCTGGCCGACCCCGACCTCACCCCACTGGCCCGCCTCGCGGACGGCGTCCGCTCCCCAGCGGCGCTGCGCCGGGTGGTCGAGGTGAACCTGGCACGGGGAGCCGATGTGATCAAAACCCGCGTCAACGAGCGCGCAGGCCTGCCGGACCAGGACCCGCTGACCCAGGTCTACTCGCGCGAACAGCTCGCTGAGATCGTCGCCGCAGCCAGGCGCGGGGGCAAGGGCGTCCTCTGTCACAGCTACAGCGAGCAGGGCTGCCACGACGCGGTTACCGCAGGAATCCGCTCACTGGAGCACGGGGTCTTCGTCGCGGAACGCACCCTCCACGAGATGCGCCGCCGGAACACCTTCTTTACCCCCACCCTCACCGCGATCGCGGGAATGATCGATTCCCCCAACCCGGTCCTCGCCGAAAGAGGCCGAACCTATCTACCGGTCCTCAAGCGAGCAGTCCGCGCAGCCCACGACCTGGGTGTCCCCCTGGCAGCAGGAACCGACTCCTCAGGAGGCGAGGTAACCCCAATCGGCCGAGAAGTCCAACTGATGCACGAAGCAGGCCTACCACCCCTGGCAGCCATCCAAACGGCAACAACAGCAGCGGCAAACCTCCTGAACCCCAAATCAAGAGCGGGCAGCCTAACCCCAGGCGCCCCAGGAGACGCCCTAATTCTATCCAAAGACCCCCAAGAAGACCTAACCTCCCTAACAACCCCAACCCAAGTAATCAAATCAGGCCAACCCCTAACCAAACCCTAACCCCAAAAAACCCAACCAGCACCGACCCCCAGCACCAAACCCCAGCACCGACCCCCAGCACCAAACCCCCGGTGCCGAACCTCTGCAATTTCGATTGAAATTGCATCCCACCCACCGCAAGCTACGTCAAAAACGAGCAATTTCGATTGAAATTGCTACACCACGCAAAGCAACCACCCACCGCTTTGAACCCAACTCAACCCCCACGCAACTCCACTCCTCCTCCCCAACCCAAACCCCACTATCACCACTGAACCCCAAGTTCCGAACATCTACCCCCAAAGCCATCAACCCCCCACCCCCACTGCTCCCCAAGTCCCCCCACCGCTCACCATGCCTCCGGTCACCCCACCTCAAACCCTCCACAAAGGACCAACCCCCCCGAGCCAGACCCTGACCCCCCCAACGGCGGGCTGACAACCCGCCACCCAGGCGCATAATGAACCCAAGAAGTGATCTTGACCGGATGCGCTGGGGGCCGGACATGTCCGCCGAGAGGGTTCGCTGGAACATCCCCGCCGGGATGCCCTGCTGGATCGAGCTGGTGACCACCGACATCCCCGTGGCCTGCGAGTTCTACGGGAACTTGTTCGGCTGGGAGTTCGAGGAGCACGACGATCCGCGGGAGGGGCGGCACGTGATCGCGCACCGGGACGGGTTCCCGGTGGCCAGCGTCCGCGAGTCCGCGGACGGCCGGTCGCGTTGGCGGCTGTTCCTGGCCACGTCGGACAGCGCGGTCACCGCCGCCGAGGCGGGCAAGCTGGGCGGGCAGATCACGGTGCCGCGCAGCAGGGTGCCGGGACTGGGCGTCAAGCTGGTGCTGGCCACCCCGGCCGACGACGAGTTCGGCCTGCTGGAGCCGGATGCGGCGTGGCAGTTCGACGTCGGGTTGCCCGGCACCCTGGTGTGGGCGGAGCTGGTCACCATCAAGGCGCAGGCGGCGGACCACTTCTACGGCGGGCTGTTCGGCTACACCTGCGAGCAGTTCGGCACCGAGCACCTGTCCGACTACGAGGTGTGGTACCTGGACGGGGAGTCGGTGCTGGCCCGGGTCAGCATGATCCGCGACCACATCAGCCCGGGCGCGCACGCGCACTGGTTGCTCTACCTCGGGGTGGACGAGGAGGTGGGCACCGACGAGATGGTGCGGGTCGCGGTCGCGAACCACGGCCGCGTCCGGGTGGACCCGTACGATTCGAGCCTCGGTCGGTGTGCGGTGCTGCGCGATCCGCTGGGCGCGCGCTTCGCGCTGGTGGACCCGTCCCAGGCCACCGACTACGGCTCGGCGGGCAACGACGACCCCTATGACGACTGACCGGCGCCCCGCTCGCATGGAGGCGCCGCGCCCGCGCTCAGAGGTCCTCTAGGAAGCCGAGCACCGCGGCCCAGGTCGCCTCGGCGGCCTCGGCGTCGTGGTCGGGCAGGTCCGGGTCGGTGTAGAGGTGCCCGGCGCCGGGGTAGCGGTAGATCTCCACGTCCGCCCCGGCCCGCTGCATCTGCAGGTACCAGGAGTTCAGCCAGTCGTCGGTCTCGAACGGGTCGGGCTCGGCGACGTGCAGCTGCACCGGCAGGTCGCGGGCGGTCGCCCCTTCGGCGATGTCCGATGTGCCGTGCAGGAGCAGCAGGCCGCGGGCCTTCTCGTCGGCCAGCGCGAGGTTCTGGGCCAACGCCGCACCCAGCGAGAGCCCGGCGTACACCAGGCCCCGTTCGCTGAGCGGGGCAGCGACCTGCACCGCCCGGCGCAGCAGCTCGTCGCGGCCGATCTCGTCGCTGATGCGCAGGCCCTCCTCGACGGTCTCCGCGGTGCGCCCGTCGAACAGGTCGGGGACGTGCACGTCGTGACCGGCCTCGCGCAGCCGGTCGGCGGCGGCGTGCACGGCGGGCCGCAGCCCGTGCACGGAATGAAGCAGCAGGATGTCCACAGCAGACATCCAATCAGCCCGGTGTTCGCCGCGTGCACCTCGGGCCGACGCCGCTGCGTTCGACGTGGCCGCGGCCACCGCGGCGGCGCACCGCGAGCCGCCGGGTGGCGGTGCGGCCGGGCATGCTGTGAGAACTGCGGCGGAGTCCTCGACTTCCGGGAGGGTGTGGTGGCGGACAGCGCAACGCGGCGAGCACGGGCGGACCGGGTGGTGGCCGAGCTGGGGGAGTGGGCGGACACCTGCCCGGACGTCCAGGCCCTCGCCCTGGTCGGTTCCTACGCCCGCCCACCCGGGGCGGAGACCGACGAGTCCGATGTGGACATCATCGTGGTGACCTCGGACCCGGACCGCTACACCGGCAGCACCGGGCACCTGCCGCAGGTGCTGGTACTCCCGCTGCTCCGAGCGGAGCAGTGGGGCCCGGTGGCGGAGCGGAGGCTGCGCCACGCGGCCACCGGACTGGTGGTGGAGCTCAACCTCACGACACCGCGCTGGGCCGCGACGGACCCGGAGGTCGATGGCGGCACCCGCCGGGTGGTCCGCGACGGGCTCCGCGTGCTCCGGGACCCGGAGGGGCTCCTGGCCAGGCTCGTCGAAGCCGTGCGCGGGTGAGGACCTCCGCTCACGGGAGCGGCGTGCCGCGGCGGGTGTCGAGCGGGACGAAACCTGTCGCGTGGCCGAGCTCGTCCAGCAGACGGCCCACGAGCTTGACCGGTCGCACGACGATGCTGCGGTCGACGATGTCCAGGCTCGGCAACCGGCGGCTCATGTGCGCCTCCAGGTCCTGGACGTCGGCCAGCGACCGCAGCCACACCGCGATGACCAGGTTGTGCGGCCCGGCCGTCGAGGTCACCGTGCGGACCTCCGGGATGCGGGCCAACGCGCGTGCGGTGCCGTCGAGGTGCGCCGGGGGCACCCGGGCGAAGAACCACGCGTAGACCGGCCAGCCGGACTGCGTGCGGGCCAGCTCGCAGCGCAGCCGGAGCTGCCCGCTGGCCAGCATTCGGGTCATCCGCCGCCGGACCGTGCTCGTGCTGGTGCCAGCGGCCTCGGCCAGCGCCGCGACCGGGGCCCGGCCGTCCGCGCCCAGCGCCACCACGATCGCCCAGTCCTGCTCGGTCAGCCGAACCGGGCCGGTCCCGGTGCCGGGCTCCCGGGCCATCCGCGCGGTCTGCTCGTGGTCGAGGGCCCGCAACCGCCACCGGCTGGCCTCGGTGTAGATCCGGACGGCTGGGTGGCTGCGCACCTGCTGGAGGTGCTCGACCCGGCTCATCCGCTCCAGCAGGTAGTGGGAGAGCACCTGCGGGTCCGGGGTGCTGACGGTGACCAGCACGTCGCGCCCGCCCGCGGTGACGTCGACGGTCATCGCCTGCGGGTCCGCGGCCAGTTCGCGCGCCACGTCCACCCCGCGCCCCGGCGCGCAGCCGAGCTCGACGAAGGCGGTGGCCTGGGTGGGGGTGGTCGGCGGGTAGGCCGAGATCCAGGCCAGCCCGGCGTGCTCCAGCCGCGCCCACCTGCGGGCGGCGGTGACCGGGTCGATGCCGAGCACCGCGCCGATCAGCGACCAGGGCGCGCGGGGGTGGATCTGCAGGGCGTTGACCAGCGCGAGGTCCACCTCGTCGAGGCTGGCGCCATCGTGCATCTGTGCTGGGTCCCTGCTGCGATCCTGCATCCGGGCGAACGAGAGCGTCCCATCGCTGACCCTTCCTGTCCAGGACGGAGCAGAGGAGGAGCGGACGTGAGCGGTCGGGAGGTCGTGGCGCTGCGGGACGCGGTGCGCGCGGAGCAGCAGCGCTGGCAGGAGCGGGTCGTGCGGCTCAGCCGCAGCCTGCACGCCGAACCGGAGCTGGCCTTCGCCGAGCACCGTTCGGTGGCGAAGGTGACCGAGTTGCTGGCCGCGGCGGGCTTCGCCGTGGAGCCCGGCCCGGCGGACGTGCCGACGGCCTTCACCGCGGTGCGCGGCGCCGGGGAGTTCACCGTCGGCATCTGCGCCGAGTACGACGCGTTGCCCGGGATCGGGCACGCCTGCGGGCACAACGTCATCGCCGCGGCCGCGGTCGGTGCCGCCATCGGGCTGGCCGCCGTCGCCGACGAGCTCGGGGTCCGGGTCAAGGTGGTCGGCACGCCCGCCGAGGAGCACGGGGGCGGGAAGATCCTGCTGCTGGAGCGCGGCGTCTTCGACGACGTCGCGGTGGCGATGATGGTGCATCCCGGGCAGGTCGACGTGCACCCCGCCGCCTTCGCCAGCCAGGCGGTGAGCCGGTTCGCCGTGACTTACGCGGGCCGGGCCTCGCACGCCGCCGCAGCACCACACCAGGGCGTCAACGCCGCCGACGCCGCTGTCGTCGCCCAGGTGGCGATCGGGCTGCTGCGCCAGCAGATCACGGGCGACTGCCGGATCGGCCTGTTCGTGCGCGAGGGCGGGGCGGTCACCAACATCATCCCGGAGCGGGCTGTCGTCGACTGCGAGGTGCGGGCCTTCGACGTGGAGTCGATGTCGGCCCTGCAGGAGCGGGTCGTGGCCTGCTTCGACGCCGGGGCGCGGGCCACCGGCGCGACGGTGTCGGTGGAGCCCACCGAACCGGTCTACGCGGACCTGGTGCAGGAACCGGCGATGTCCGACCGGTTCGCCGCGCACCTCGAGGTGCTGGGCCGCGAACTGCGCGAGGTGCGCGGCCAGCGGGGCGGGTCGACGGACATGGGCAACGTCTCGCACGTCCTGCCCAGCATCCACCCGTCGATCGCCATCACCGGCTGCGAGCACCCGCCGCACACCCGGGGTCGCCGCCGCCGCGGCGACCCCGGCAGCCGACGCTGCCGCCCTGGACGGGGCCGCCGCGATGGCGCTTACCGCGGTGGACGTCGCGGCCGACCCAGCGCTGCGGCGGAAGTTCCTGGAGCAGCACGCCGAGCGGCGCGCGCAGGCCCGCGACGCCGCTGCGGGCTGAAGCGCCGCGATCCCACCCACCTGGTCAACGTGGAGGAAACCATGTCCGGCACCACGGTTGCGCGGGAGACGGCGCGCACCACCTCGCGCGGCCGACTGCTCCTGCTCGTCGTGCTCGCACTCGTCCTGACCGCCGCGGCCGAGGCCATCGGGAGCCACAAGATCCCGCTCGGGCCGGGCTCAATCACCCTGTTCCCGATCATCTGGGGGCTCCAGCTTGGCGCCGTGGTGAGCGTCCAGCGGTTCCGTCCCGTCCCGGTGGCGTCGCAGCAGGCGGCTACCTACGTCGTGGAGGCGGGTGTGCTGCTGCTCGGCGTGCGCCTGGCGTTCGTGGTGGGGCACGAGCTCCCGGTGCTCAAGCAGGCCAGCGCCGCGCTGCTGCTGCAGGAGCTCGGGCACCTCTTCGGCACCGTCGTGCTGTCGCTGCCGTTGGCGGCGCTGCTGCGGATGGGGCGTTCCGCGGTGGGCGCCTGCTTCTCCATCGACCGCGAGGCGTCCTTCGCGATGGTGTCCGAGCGGTTCGGCCCCGACTCGGAGGAGTACCGGGGCGTGCTGAGCATGTACATCTTCGGCAGCGTCGTCGGCGTCCTCTACGTGACGCTGCTGGCCAGCTTCCTGGCGGGCACCGGGTTGTTCGACCCGCTGGCGCTGGCGATGGGCACCGGGGTCGGCTCCGGGTCGGTGATGGCCGCCTCGTCGGCTGCGATCGCCGCGCAGCACCCGGAGATCGCCGAGCAGGTCGTGGCGGTGGCGGCGGTGAGCAACCTGGTCACCACGCTGATCGGGCTCTACGTCGGCATGTTCGTCGCGCTCCCGCTGGCCGACGCTTCCACCGGCTGCTCACCCGTGGCCGCCCGAGCCCGCCCCCGAGCGCGCCGGGGCGCGTCCCAGCGGTGGGAACCGGTGCTCCCGCCCGGCTCCGGCCGCTGACCGCGGTCGGGACCGCGCTGCTGGCCATGATCGCCTCCAACGTCGTGCACACCGGCGGCTTCCCGCTGCCGTCCCTGCTCGGCTTCGCGTTGATCGCGGCGGTGGTGCTGGCCGGGCTCGGGCTCAAGAGGCTGACCAGGCTCCCGGCGGTTGCCGGGACCTCGGTGCTGGCCATCGCGCTCACCTCGCCGATCTAGCCGGTCGCCGACGTGGTGCTGCCGCTGGTCGAACCGGTCGAGTTCCTGGCCCTGGCGACCCCGATCCTGGTCTTCGCCGGGCTCAGCGTCGGCAAGGACGTGCCCGCGCTCCAGCGCATCGGCGGGCGGATCGTCCCGGTGGGCTTGACCTCCTTCGCCGCGTCGTTCCTGATCTCCGCGCTGATCGCGCAGGCACTGCTGTGAGGATTTCACCGGTTGGCGGGTACTCCGCGCCGTGGGGCCGGAGCAGAGTGGAACTACCCGACACCGGAGGGGACCGTGGACCTGCTGGACCACCAGCGGCAGTGCCGTGCCTTCGACAACCACGAAACCGGGCTCGCACCGCTGGTCCTGAACCTGGTGAGCGAGGCCGGGGAGATCGCAGCCGAACTGCAGGAGGCCACCCGCCAGGACCCGGCGCGCCGCACCGGAGACCGAGTGCGCCAACGCGTCCTGGAGGAAGTCGGCGACGTCCCGTGGAACCTGCCCAGGGCCGTCGACGCACTCGGCTCCAGCCTGCCGGAGGTCGCCGCGGCCAACCTGGCCCGCCTGCGCACCCGCTACCACGAGGCCGGGGCCCGCTGAGCCTGGCCGAGGTGTGATCGCTCGCAGCTCCGCGCCCCGGAGCACGCATGCGCTCGGCACCGCAGATCACCGCCGGAGGTGAGGATGACCACGGGCTCGACGGCATTGGCAACGTGCTTGCGGGAACTGGTGGCGCAGGCGCCCGACCGCGCCGCGGTCACCGACGACCACACGACCCTCACCCGGGCCGAACTCGACCGGCGCACCAACCAGTTGGCCCGCCGGTTCGCCGCCCTCGGCGTCACCCGCGGCTCGATGGTGTCGATCGCGCTGGTCAACCAGGTGCGGCACCTGGAGTGCTCGATCGCGGCGTGGAAGCTGGGCGCGATCCCGCAACCGCTGTCGCACCGGCTCCCGCCTGCCGAGCTGGCCGCGCTGCTGGAGGTCGCCGACCCGGCGCTCGTGGTCGGGCTCGAACCGGTGGACGGGCGGCCGTGGCTGCCCGGGGACGCCGACGTCGCCGACGAGTCCGACGCCGCGCTGCCCGACGTCGTCGGACCGGCGTGGAAGGCCCCGACCTCGGGCGGCAGCACTGGACGCCCCAAGCTGATCGTGTCCGGGCGGGAGGCCAGCGCCGAGGCTGTCCTGTCCGGGATCGACCACCTGCGCCTGGAACGCGACGGCGTGCTGCTCACCACCGCGCCGCTGCACCACAACGCGCCCTTCATGTTCTCCTTGATCGGGCTGCTGCTCGGCAACCACGTGGTGCTGATGTCGCGGTTCGACGCCGACCGCGCGCTCGGCCTGGTCGAGCAGCACGCCGTCACCTGGCTCTACGTGGTCCCCACCATGATGGGGCGGATGCTGCGGTTGCCCGCCGAGCGCCGGGCCGCGGTGGACGTCTCCTCGCTGCGGACGGTGTTCCACGTCGGAGCCCCGTGCCCGCCGCACGTCAAGCGGGGCTGGATCGACTGGGTCGGCCCGGAGCGGGTCGTCGAGGTCTACGCGGGCACCGAGGCGCTGGCCAGCACGGTGATCGACGGCGCCGCGTGGCTGCGGCGGCCCGGTTCGGTCGGTCAGGTCGTCGCCGGTGAGATCACCGCCCGCGACGCGGAGTTCCGCGAGCTGCCGCCGGGTGAGGTCGGCGAGCTGTGGATGCGCCGCAGCCCGGCGACCCTGCCGACCTACCACTACCTCGGCGCGGAGCCCCGGGAGCGCGACGGCTGGCAGTCGCTGGGCGACATGGGCCGCTTCGACGCCGACGGCTACCTCTACCTCGCCGATCGCAGCACCGACGTCATCCTGGTCGGCGGCGCGAACGTCTACCCGGCGGAGGTCGAGAACGCGCTCGCCGAGCACCCGCACGTCACCTCGAGCGCGGTGATCGGCCTGCCCGACGAGGACCTCGGCAACGCGGTGCACGCGATCCTGCAGACCACCCGGCCACTGCCGGACGAGGACCTGCTAAACCACCTCCGAGCCCGGCTGGAGCCCCACAAGCTCCCGCGGTCCTTCGAGTTCACCGCTGAGCCGCTGCGCGACGACGCGGGCAAGGTCCACCGCGGCGAACTGCGCGCGGCGCGCCTGGACCGTGTCACGCGGGACCGACCGCGCCCCTCCGCTGCGGGCTGATGCTGGGCAGGTGCTCGCGGACCAGCAGGCCGCTCATCACCAGCAGCCACAGGGCGGTCAGCGCGTTGGGGACGTAGGCGGCGAGCACACCGTCCGGCGCCAGCACCCCGGCCCCGCCGACCACGGTGATCGCGCCCAGGACCCGGATCAGCGCGACGAACCCGGTGAACCACCCGGCCCACTGCGGGAACACGTCGGTGCGCGCGATGGCCACCGCGCAGGCGGCCAGCGGCAGCGCCAGGGCCAGCCCGGCGATCGTGCGCACCACGACGAGCGCGGTGTAGGGCACCGAGGACAGCACGAGCAGCATCGGGTGGGTGGCCAACGCCTGCACCATGCCGCCGAAGACCGCGGTCGCGAGGAACCCGGCGGTCGTGGTGATGGCGAAACCGCCCAGCACGACCGCGGACGCGTCGCTGTGCGGGTCGGCCAGCCGGAACGCGGTGGCCAGCGTCGCGCCGAACCACATGAACAGCACCACGGCCGCCGCCGCGAGCAGCACCGCGGTCATGATCAGGCCGCGGGAGAAGAACACGTAGCTGGCGACCGCGTCGGTGGAGTCGGTGATCCGCGGTGCGCCGCGGAGCAGGATGCTCGCGATGATGGCGAGCACCAGCGAAGCGAGCCCGGCCAGCCCGCCCCAGCGCATCTCGTGGCCGTTGCTCATCGTTTCCTCCAGCGGGAATCGGCGTGCGGAGAATGCCTCGACGGTCGCGACCAGCCGCCGCGTTGTCACCGGGCGAAGGTCCTCAATCCCGGACGTTGTGCCCTGGGTCGCGTCCGGCGCGCAGCGCACGCTGGTACCACCAGAGCGGGGAGGGGTCCGTGGTCAAGCGGCAGGAGTCAGCGGTGACGCGCCGGGTACCGGGCCGCGTGGTGGTCGGGCTGGTGCTGGTCGTGCTGGCCGTGGTGCTCGCCTTCGAGAACCGCGGGCTCGTCGAGGTTCGGCTCCTGGTCCCGGTGGTGACCCTGCCGCTGTGGACCGCGCTGGCCGGGATGCTGGTCATCGGCGTCGTCATCGGGTTGCTGGTCGGCCGCCCTCGGAGGTGACCCCCCCTGCTACCCGCGCCGCGCCGGGGCATGACGCCCAGACCAGCGGAGGACCCCATCAGGTGATGCTGGCGCACGCCGCCTGGTGACCAGCACCGGCGAGCGCGACCGTGGTGGCACCACATCGCACGAGGTGAGGGGAACACCATGATGGAGATGCCGCTGGTCAACAACTGCACCGCGACGGAGTGCGCGTTCAACGACCACGAGAACTGCCACGCGTTGGCGATCACCATCGGCGAACCGCGGCACGCGCAGTGCGACACCTACTCCAGGGCCCCGGTCACGGGCGGCGACCCGGACGCCGTCGCGCACGTCGGCGCCTGCAAGATGGCGGACTGCCGCTACAACGTGCACCTCGAGTGCCAGGCACCCGGCATCTCGGTGGGTCACGAGCAGGACATCGTCGACTGCCTCACCTACCAACCAGCCTGACCCGCCAGTGGTGCCACCCCTCGTCGCGTAGTGTGGACACTTGATCACGCAGTGGTTGGCGATGCGCGGCGGGGGCTTGGATGAGCGGACTGCGACCCGGTGACGACGGTCCCGAGGTGCGCAACGAACTGTCGGGTTCGGTGCGGGGCGCGGTGTTCCAGGTCGGCACCTGGTACGGGTCGGTCAACTCCGCTGAACCCGAGGTGGTGCCGCACCAGGTCCCGGTGCTGACCGGCGAGTTCGTCAACCGGACGCGCGAGCTGGGCCGGGCGGGCGAGCTGCTCGACCCGACGGCCGGTTCGGTGCGCGTCGCGGTGTTCACCGGCCTGCCCGGGGTGGGCAAGACCGCGGTGGTCCAGCAGGCCGTGGCCCGCGCCGGAGGCGCGTTCCCGGGCGGTGAGCTCTACGTCGATTTCGCGCAGCTGCGTGGTGGCGGGGCCACCGCCGTCAACGACGGGCTGGCCGACTGCCTGCGCGCGCTCGGGGTGCGCGACGAGGTCATGCCAGCGACCCTGGCGGGCCGGGCCAGCCTGTACCGGACGCGGACCCGGACCCGTCCCGTGCTGGTGGTGCTCGACGATGTGGTCGAACCCGCTGAGGTGGCCCCGTTCGTGCCGTCCTCCACCGGCAGCACCGTGCTGGTCACCAGCACCCGCAAGCTGAGCGAACTGGTGCTGGACGACGCCGCGGTCGTGCCGGTGGAACCGCTGTCGGACGAGTCGGGCGTGCGGCTGCTCGACGCGTGGCGCGGCGCGAACGCCGACTTGGATCCGGCGGCGACGCGGGAGTTGGCCGCGCTGTGCGGCGGCCTGCCGATCGCGCTGCGGATCGCCGCGGCCCGGCTGCGCAGCCAGCCGAGCCTGGCGGTGGCCGACCTGGTCGCCGAGATCACCGGGGAGGACACCGGGCTGGCCCCGTTCGAGTTCCCCGGGGCTTCGCGGGTGGCCGCGGTGTTCACCGCCTGCTACCGCGACCTGCCCGAACCCGCCGCCCGCCTCTACCGCGACCTGGGGCAGCTGCCCGGCGCGGACTTCGACGCGAACCTGGTCACCGCCCTCGGGGACGACCGACCGGCCGAGCAGCGGCGAGCGCTGGGCGTGCTGGTCGAGGCGAACCTGGTCGCGGACCGCGGCGGCGGCCGGTACTGCCTGCACAACCTGGTGCGCCGCCACGCGCGCGAACGCGCGGCGCAGGAGGACCCCACCGGGCAGGACCGGCTGGCCGTGCTGCGGCGCGCGGTGGACTTCTACCTGCGGCGCGCGGCCTTCGCCGACCTGGCCGTGATGGGCCCGCACCGCCTCCGGATCACCCCGCACCAGGACCTGCTGGGCACCGGGGCGGACCCCTTCCACGGCGCTTCGGCCAAGCAGCAGGCCCTGCGCTGGATGGACCTGGAGCGGCCGAACCTCGTGGCGGTCCAGCGCGCTGCGGTCGACCAGGGCTGGTACCGGGAGGGGTGGCAGCTGGCCGAGGCGATGACCGCGCTGTTCGTCAACCGCCGCTACCTGGAGGACTGGGTCGGGACCAGCCGCCTGGGCGTGTGGGCCGCACGGCTCGACGAGAACCCGGCGGCAGTGGCCCGGTTGCGCAGCTTCGCCTCCCGTGCCCACGCGGACCTCGGCGACCTGCCGGAAGCCCAAGCGGCACTGGAGGAATCGCTGCCCGTGGCCGAGGCGACCGGCAGCCGACGCCTGGTGGCATCGGTGTGGGAGCTCATCGGCCGCCTGCACGACGAGCGCGCCAGCGAGGAGGCGATCACGGCGTACCAACGCGCCCTGGCGCTGTTCACCGCCGCCGACGACGCCAGGGGCGTGGCGTTCGTGACGTTCTTCCTCGGTCGCAGCCAGCTCGCGCGGGGCAGGGCGCGAGAGGCGCTGGACACCTTGCAGCGCGCGCTGGACCTCGTCCGAGCGGTCCCCGACCAGCGGATGGCGGGCCGGGCGATGGCGGCGATCGGGACCGCGCACGACGTGCTGGGCGAGGGTGCTAAAGCCGTTGCGATGCTGCAGGAAGCGATCGAGCAGCTGGCTACGGGCGAGGACCACTTCTACGAAGCGCAGGCCCGCGAGGAACTCGCCGCAGTGGCCGCGCGCCAGGGCAACCGCGACCTCCAGCGCGAGAACCTGCGGCGAGCCCTGGAGGTCCACACAGGTTTCGGCAGCCCGCGCATCGCGGAACTGCGCGAGGCCCTCGCCGAACTCGGCTAGTCCCGCACCACGGCCAACCGAACGGACCACGACCGCGCACCGGCCCGCACCGTCAAGGTGCGGTCAGTGACGCTGCGGTCGAGGACGCACCCGTGCACCGCGGAAGCCAGCACCAGCGCATCGGCGTCCGCGGTCACCTCGACGAGCGGGCCGTTGCGGACCCTGGCCACGCATCCCGTCGAAGTGGCGGCCGCGGTTACCCGAGCACCGGGAAGCGCCTCCAGCGCATCGGCGGTCCAAGCGGCCGCGGCCGAACGGCCCGCGGGTGCGTGGCGTGCGTAGACCGCGGCCTGGTGCGGACGGTGCAGGTTCCGCTCGTCCTCGTCCACCGCCAGGTGCCGGACCGCCGTCGAGGGCCTGTGCTCGTCGGCCTCCCAGCGCGTCCGCGCCACCGCCGGGTACCGCCAGAGCGCGAGCGCGTCCGGCGCGGTGAACGCGGTGAAGGTGTCGAAGGCGGTCACCCGCTGCGGGGACTCCTCGACGTCGGGAGGGCGCAGCAGCGGTGCCGAGCCAGGCGGGGGAGCCAGCCCCAACTCCCGGTAGAGCAGCTCACGCAACCGGGTTTCCGCCTCACCGACGTGCGCGAAGACCTCAGCCGCCAACCCGGCGAACCGGTCCGGGTCGTGATCGCCGAGGCGGTGCTCCACCTGCTCCCGCAGGTCCGCGCGCGGATCCAGGTGGTCGGCGGTCCGCCCCAGGGCCTCGATCGGGCTGCCCGCGACGTGTTCCGCGCCGAAGGCGGCCAGCAGCAGGGGTTTGCCGAGTGCGGCGGCGTAGAGGCTCACCGACCCGTGGTCGCCCACGACGACGTGCGCCGCCACCAGCGCCGCGTGCCAGCCGCGGTGCGGGGGCACCAGCAGCAGCCCTGCGTCCAGCGCATCGCTGAACCAGTTGCGCACCACCCCCGATCCGTACCACGACCAGACGTTGGGGTGGATCACCAGCGCCACCTGGTACTCGTCAGCGGGCAGGGCGGCGAGCAGCTCCAGCGGTAGCGTGCGCCACCGGCCGAGCTCCGACTCGCTGCGCCAGGTCGAGCTGAGCAGGACCAGCTTCCGGCCGTCGAGCCCGAGCTCGCGGCGGTAGCGCCGCCGGAGCGGGAGGGCGGCCCGCAGCTGGTCGTAGGTCGGATCACCGGTGACCGCGGTGCGCCCGGCCACCTCCGGGCACACCTCCAGTAGCTGCCGCTCCTGCGCCGGGTGGCTGAGCACCAGCCGGACCCGGCCGGTGCGCAACGCCGACACCGGTGGCAACCCGGCCAACCGGGTGCCGCCGGTCGCCGGGTCCGGCACCCACTTGTTGAACCCGATGCCGTGCGGGAGGACGACCGACGGACCGCGGAGGTCGTCGAAGTCGATGTTCTCGCTGGCCGACAGGGCGAGCGCGTAGTGCAGGTCGCCGACCTCGGACCAGGGCACGACCTCCTCGACCCCGGCGGACTCCAGCAACCGGCGAGCTCCCGCGCTGTACTTCGAGGTGCCGTTCACGGTGAACACGGGCTTGACCCGGAAGTCGTTGCGGAAGAACCGCACCGCCTCCAGCAGCCGGGCCGTCGAGGTGACCGTGCGGCCCACCACCAGCACGGTGCGCTCGCAGTCGAACGTCCCCTGCACCCGTTCTTCCGGCGTCACCGGCAACAGCGGGACGTGCGCTTCACCGGGCACGGGGTCCGCCTGTGATCGCCAACGCACCCCGCCATGCTGCTGGATCAGCGAACGGCGCGCCTACGGAACACGATCTCGGGCCTCGGGCCTCGGGCCTCGGGCCTCGGGCCTCGGGCCTCGGGCCTCGGGCCTCGGGCCTCGGCGGGGGATCCTAGCAGTGGAAGGGTGTTTCGCGGGTGGAACACGTCTGATCCCGGTGCGGCTCGGTCGGCGGTCAGTCCTGGTCGACCAGGCGGGCGGGGAAGCCGCCGGTGGCGATCGGGCCCCACCGCTCGGGGGTGACGCGGATCAGGGACTTGCCCTGCTCGCGCATCGCCGCGCGGTACTCGTCCCAGTCCGGGTGCTCGCCGGCGATGTTGCGGAAGTACTCCACCAGCGGTTCCACCGAATCCGGGGCGTCGATGACCTCGGCCGTGCCATCGACCTGGACCCACGGGCCGTTCCAGTCGTCGGACAGCACGACCACGCTCACCCGCGGGTCGCGCTTGGCGTTGCGGGTCTTCGCCCGCTCCGGGTAGGTCGACATCACCAGCCGCCCGGCGTCGTCGACGCCGCAGGTCAGCGGCGAGCCCTGCGGTCGGCCGTCACCCCGGGTGGTGAGCAGGATGGCGCGGTGCCGCGGGCGGACGAAGTCCAGCAGCTCGGACAGCTCCACGGTCGTGTTGGTGGCGATCTTGGGCATCGTGCGACCTCCCTCGAGCCGGCGGTACGCGCCCCATCTTGCCGCCCACCACGCCAGCGGGCCGCCGCGGGTGAGGCACCGCGGCGGCCCCCTGGGACGCGGGTCAGTCCGTGCCGGACTCCATGGCGGCCCGGTCCAGGAAGTCGGCTTCCGGGTCGGCCTGGGCGCCGACGGAGGCGATCGCCTCCGCGCCGCCGGACTGCAGGGTGCCCACCAGTTCGGTGTGCGCCGGGCCGACCAGGCCGAGCTGGGCGTAGCTCTCCAGCTTGGCGCGGGAGTCGGCGATGTCCAGGTTGCGCATGGTCAGCTGGCCGATCCGGTCGACCGGGCCGAAGGCGGCGTTCTCGGTGCGCTCCATGGACAGCTTGTCCGGGTGGTAGGAGAACGCCGGGCCGGTGGTGTCCATGATCGAGTAGTCCTCGCCGCGCCGCAGTCGCAGCGTGACCTCGCCGGTGACCGCCGAGCCGACCCACCGCTGCAGCGACTCGCGCAGCATCAGCGACTGCGGGTCCAGCCAGCGGCCCTCGTACATCAGGCGGCCCAGCTTGCGGCCCTCGTTGTGGTAGTTGGCGACGGTGTCCTCGTTGTGAATGGCGTTGACCAGCCGCTCGTAGGCGATGAACAGCAGGGCCATGCCCGGCGCCTCGTAGATGCCGCGGCTCTTGGCCTCGATGATGCGGTTCTCGATCTGGTCGCTCATCCCGAGCCCGTGCCGACCGCCGATCGCGTTGGCCTCGTGCACCAGGTCGACGGCGGAGGTGAACTCCTTGCCGTTGATGGCGACCGGGCGGCCCTGCGCGAAGGAGATCGTGACGTCCTCGGTGGCGATCTCGACCGACTCGTCCCAGAACCGCACGCCCATGATCGGATCGACGATCTCCACCCCGGTGTCGAGGTGCTCGAGCTGCTTGGCCTCGTGGGTGGCGCCCCAGATGTTGGCGTCGGTGGAGTAGGCCTTCTCCGCGCTGTCGCGGTAGGGCAGGCCGTGCTCCTGCAGCCACTCCGACATCTCCTGGCGGCCGCCGAGCTCGCCGACGAAGTCGGTGTCCAGCCACGGCTTGTAGATCCGCAGCCGCGGGTTGGCCAGCAGCCCGTAGCGGTAGAACCGCTCGATGTCGTTGCCCTTGAAGGTGGAGCCGTCGCCCCAGATCTCCACGCCGTCCTCGAGCATCGCGCGCACCAGCAGGGTGGCGGTCACCGCGCGGCCCAGCGGGGTGGTGTTGAAGTAGGTGCGCCCCGCCGAGCGGATGTGGAACGCGCCGCAGGTCAGCGCCGCCAGGCCTTCCTCGACCAGCGCCTCCCGGCAGTCCACCAGGCGGGACATCTCGGCCCCGTAGGACTTGGCGCGGCCGGGGATGGAGGCGATGTCGGTCTCGTCGTACTGCCCGATGTCGGCGGTGTAGGTGTACGGGATCGCGCCCTTCTCGCGCATCCACGCCACCGCGACGGAGGTGTCGAGACCTCCGGAGAAGGCGACGCCGACCCGCTGGCCGACCGGGAGACTCGTCAGAACCTTGGACATGACTTAAGACTATGCGATGGACTGCATGATTATGAAATCGGGGGTAGGTCAGGCGCCTGACCAGCGAAAATGTGGGCGCTCTCGCGGCCTGGAGGTGCGTGGTGCACGCCGCGGATGCGTTGCGGGGACGCTCAGCGGGTATGCCCGGTTGGTGTCAGGACCACCGTCGTCTCTGGGGGGCCTGCCCGGTGATCGTGGGATGCGACTGCCAGCACGCCATCGGCCTGTCCGAAGCGGTGCGAGGGCTGCCGGGAGCCGAGCTGCTCGGTGACGCCCGGATCGAGGAGGTCTGCACCGACAGCAGGCGAGTACAGCCGGGCACGCTGTTCTGCGCGGTGCCAGGAACGTG
This sequence comes from Saccharopolyspora sp. NPDC000359, assembly GCF_040300525.1. NCBI lineage: Bacteria > Bacillati > Actinomycetota > Actinomycetes > Pseudonocardiales > Pseudonocardiaceae > Saccharopolyspora > Saccharopolyspora sp. NPDC000359. The sequence goes on from NZ_JBEPDU010000028.1 coordinate 86,597, forward strand.
CCGGGACGGGCACCGGTTCGCCGCCGATGCGGTCGCGGCGGGCGCCAGCGCGCTGCTGGTGCAGCGGTTCGTCGACCTGCCGGTGGCCCAGGTGCGCGTACCCGCCGTGCGACCTGCGGTCGGGCCGATCTCGGCGGAGCTGCACGGCAACCCCGCCGACGCCTTCCCAGTCGCTGCGGTGACCGGGACCAACGGCAAGACGACCACGGCCCACCTCGTCGAAGCCGCGCTCGCGACCGGTGGCCTGCGCACCGGCTTGAGCTCCACGGTCGAGTCCCGGCTGCCAGGGTGGCGGAGCCCAGCAGCCCTGACCACGCCGGACGCGGCGGAGCTGCAGGGGCTGCTGTGCCGCATGCGCGCGGCGGGTGTGCAGGCGGCAGTGCTCGAGGTGTCCTCGCACGCGATCGACCAGCACCGCACCGACCCGGTGCGGGCCGAGGTCGCGGTGTTCACCAACCTCAGCCCGGAGCACCTCGACTACCACGGCACCGTGGAGCAGTACTTCGCGACCAAGGCCGCGCTGTTCACCCCGCAGCGGTGCCGCCGGGCCGTGGTCAACGTCGACGACTGGTGGGGTAGGCGGCTGGCGGCCCAGGCCCAGGTGCCGACCGTGACCGTCGGCCGCGGCCCGCGCGCGGACGTGCGCGTCGAGGAGATCGGTTCGACCTTCGACGAGCTGCGCGTGGTCTTCCGGGAGGGCGGCGCGCCGGTGGCGTTGACCATGCCAGCAGCGATCGGCGGGCGGCACGCCACCGGTCTGGCCGTGGCATACGCCGCGGCTCGCGTACTGGGCGTGCCGAAGTCGATGGTGGTCGAGGGGTTGAGCGCCGCGCTGCCTCCGGGGCGGTTCCAGCGCGTGGACGTCGGCCAGCCGTTCCTGGCCGTGGTCGACTTCGCGCACACGCCGACCGCGGTGGCCGACCTGATCGCGACCGCCCGCCGGGCCAGCGGGGGGCGGGTGCACCTGGTGGTCGGGTGCGCCGGGCACCGCGACCGGTTCGGCCGACCGGACATGGGGCGCGCCGCGCTGGCCGCCGACACGGTGGTCTTCACCGCTGACGACCCGGGCGAGGAGGACCCCGCGGAGATCACCGCGCAGGTGCTCACCGGCACGATCGGGCTCAGCGGCGGGGAGTTCGAGGTGGAGCTCGACCGGCGGGCGGCGATCGCCGCTGCCGTCGACCGGGCGGCCCCGGGGGACGTCGTGCTGGTCGCGGGCCGTGGTCACGAGCGGTACCAGGCGATCAACGGCGCCCGGCGCCCGTTCGACGACGTCGAGGCCGTCACGTCCGCGCTGGTCGCCGCTGGGTGGGCGGGTCCGCCGGTGCCGCGCCGCGGCCGGACGTGCGGGTAGCTCCCGCGTTCGCGCGGGAGCTACCGGGAGTGGATCACCTCGTCAGGGCTGGCGCAGGAGATCCGGTCGTGGTTGGGAGGTGCGGTGGGACATCACCAGCGGCCGTGGTGCCGACGGCGGCGCCAGTGGCCCCAGCCGCCGCCCCACCAGCCACCCCAGTGGCCCCAGCCACCCCAGTGGCCCCAGCCCCAGCCGCCCCAACCCCAGCCGCCGCCGTAGCGGGTCGGGTTACTGAAGATCGTGCTGACTTTCATCTCGATCCCTCGTCGATCCTGGACGAGTCCAGTGCAGTCGGATTCCGTCGGATGTCGTGCGCTGCATGGGAGCCTGCAGCACCAGCGCACTTCCGGGGGTCGTCTCCAGTGGACGGGCGGAAGGGCGGGAACGCGTGCTTCTGGATCCAGTCGGGATGCGCCTGGTTCGTGCGCACTGACCACAGTAGGACCGGGTGACATCGGCAGGCGAGGGGCTTTCGCCCCGAACACGAGGTGTAGCAGTCGGTAGCTCTGCGCATACGGCCCGGTCAGGGGTCGTCCACAAGGGACTGGTCATTGCGGTTTCGGCAACGAGGTTTGCCAACAGGTTCGCGGGGGCCGCAGGGTGGTCGCGGAGGTGGTCGAGGTGACCGATCAGTTGGTGGCGGACTACGACGTGGTGGTGGTCGGCGGTGGCGCCGCCGGGTTGAACGGGGCGTTGGTGCTGGCCCGGGCACGGCGCTCGGTGGCGGTGGTCGACGCGGGAGCGCCGCGCAACGCCCCCGCGCACGCCGCGCACGGGCTGCTGGCGCGCGACGGGATCAGCCCGGCGGAGTTGCTCGAGCGCGGACGGGTGGAAGTACGCGGCTACGGCGCCGACGTGGTATCCGGCGAGGTCCGCGAGGCGGTCCGCGTCGACGGCGGGTTCTCGGTGGTGCTGGCCGACGGCCGCGCGACGCGCGCGCGGCGGTTGCTGGTGACCACCGGGCTGGTCGACGAGCTGCCGGACGTGCCAGGACTGCGCGAGCGGTGGGGGCGCGACGTGCTGCACTGCCCGTACTGCCACGGCTGGGAGGTCCGCGACCAGGCCATCGGTGTGCTGGCCAGCGGTTCGACGTCGGTGCACCAGGCGCTGCTGTTCCGCCAGTGGAGCGAGGACGTCGTGTTCTTCACCCACACCGCGAAGCCGTTGGCTGCTGAGGACGCGGAGAAGCTGGCCGCCCGCGACATCCGGGTGGTGGCGGGTGAGGTCGCCGGGCTGGAAGTCGTCGGGGACCGCCTCGCCGGGGTGCGGTTGACCGACGGCACCGTGGTCGAGCGCGAGGCGCTGGCGGTGGCGCCCCGGATGGTGGCGCGCGCCGGTTTCCTCGCGGGCCTCGGGCTGCGACCCGAGGAGCACCCCAGCGGGGTGGGGGAGCACATCCCGGCCGACACCGGCGGCCGCACCGCCGTTCCCGGGGTGCGGGTGGCGGGCAACGTCACCGACCTGTCCGCCCAGGTGGGCAACGCGGCCGCCGCCGGAGCCGACGCGGCGCTGCAGATCAACGCCGAACTGGTGGCCGAGGAGGTCGACCGGGCGGTGGCCGCGCGCCGCGACCCGTTCTCGGCGGAGCTCGAAGCGCAGGTCTGCGAGCTTGTCGCCGGGGACCGCCGCCACGGCTTGTGAGCCCGCCGGGATGATGCCCGGGGCGGGCGCCGCTCTTCCGGCGCCCTCCCCGAACGGCGACCACGGTCGCGGATGCCAGCGGACCGCGGTGAACCCGGGCTGCCCGGGCGTCCGTGTACTGGGCATGGGGACACTCGACCAGGTCGAGACCGCGTGGAAGAGCAGCAGGAGCGCCGGATGAGCGGGCGGGCCCGCCCGAGGTCCATCGAGGTGGGGGAGTTCTTCGCCGATCCAGCCTTCGCCGACGCGTCGATCTCGCCGGACGGAAGGCGGATCGCCTACCTGGCGCCGGGGAACGGCCGGATGAACGTGTGGGTGCGCCGCGTCGACGAGGGCCACGAGGACGCGGTGCGCCTCACCCACGACACCCGGCGCGGCATCAGGACCTTCTGTTGGTCCGACGATCCGCGTTGGCTGCTGTACCTGCAGGACGCCGACGGCGACGAGGACTGGCACCTGCACCGGGTCGACCTCGACGCACCGGACCAGCCGGCGGTCGACCTGACCCCGCTGCCGCCGGGTTCGCGCGTGTTCGCCCTCGAACCGGAGAAGGCGCCGCGGGGCAGCGTGCTGGTCTGGATGAACCGCTGCCCGGACCGCATCGACCTGTTCCGCGTCGACGTCGCCACCGGTGAGACGGCCCTGCACCTGGCGCAGCCCGAAGCGGGAGCGACCGTCCTGCTCGATCGCGGCGGCCGGGCGGCGTTCCAGTCGGCGCTGACCGACGACGGCACCTGCGAGTTCTCCGCGATCGACCGCCGGACCGGGCGCAAGCGCCTCCTGCGCCGCCTGGGTGGACCGGAGCACCCGTTGGGTCCACCACTACAGGAGGTGACGCCCGACGGGAGCGGTCTGCTGGTCGGCACCTACCAGGACTCCGACCACCTGCGCCTGGTCCGCATCGACCGGGACACCGGCGCGGAGACCGTGGTCGCCGCCGCGGACAGCAGCAGCCTGTGCACCGCCAGCACGCCCACCGTGCTCACCAGCCGGCGGACCGGTGAGGTCATCGCGGCCCGCTTCGTCGGCGACCGCCCTGCGCTGGAGGTCCTGGACCCGCACTTCGCCGAGGTGCACGCAGCGCTGTCGCAGCTCTCCGACGGGGTGCTGTGCTCGGCGTCCTCGGACGAGACCGAGCAGCGCTGGGTCGCCACCTTCGTCGGCGACCGGGAGCCCGGTGCGACCTGGTTCTACGACCACAGCACCGGGGCGGCCCGACTGCTGTTCCGGTCGCACCCGCAGCTTGACCCGGCCGACCTGGCCCCGATGGCGGCCGTGCACTTCCCGGCCCGCGACGGGCTCGCGCTGCACGCGTTCCTGACGCTGCCGGTCGGGGTCGCAGCCGAGGAGCTGCCGCTGGTGCTGCTGGTGCACGGTGGACCGTGGTTCCACGACTCGTGGACCTACCACCCGACGGTGCAGCTGCTGGCCAACCGCGGGTACGCGGTGCTGCAGGTGAACTTCCGCGGCTCCACCGGGTACGGCAAGCGGCACCTGACCGCGGCGGTCGGCGAGTTCGCCGGGAAGATGCACGACGACCTCGTCGACGCCGCCGACTGGGCAGTGGCGCAGGGCTTCGCCGACCCGAACCGCATCGCCATCGTCGGCAGTGCCTACGGCGGCTACGCGGCGCTCGCCGGTGCCGCGCTCACCCCGGGCCGCTTCGCCGCGGCGGTGGCCCACGCGGGCATCTCGAACCTGGCGAACTTCATGCGCACGCTGCCGCCCTTCGCCAGACCCGCCCTGGCCAACAGCTGGTACCGCTACGTCGGCGACCCGGCGGACCCCGACCGGGAAGCGGACCTGCTGGCGCGCTCGCCCAGCACCATGGTCGACCGAATCCGCACCCCGCTGCTGGTCGTGCAGAGCGCCGACGACGTCCGCGTGGTCCAGGACGAGACCGCCGACATCGTCGGGTCGCTGCGCGAACGCGGTGTGGCCGTGGAGCACCTCGTCGCCTTCGGCGAGGACGGCCCCGAGCATCAGGTCCTGCTGCACCGCGCGATCGAGGAGCACCTGGTCGCGCACCTCGGCGGCTGACCGTCCTCGGTGGACAGCCACCCCGATCGACTCGAAACGCTGGCCTCCGCCGCGCGCGAGGGGCAAGATCTGCTCTCGTCCACCGATCTTGGGAGGAGAGGCCTGTGAGACCAGGTCGGTTCGGCCGCCGCGCGGCGGCGTTGGCAACAGCGGTGCTGGCCACCGCCGCGCTGTCGGCAACACCGGTGAGCGCGGCACCCGCCACCGTGGACGTCCGGTTGATCACGTTCAACGACCTGCACGGCAACCTGGACCCGCCCGCGGGCTCGTCGGGGCAGGTGACGCTGCCCGACGGCGGGACCGTCGAGGCTGGTGGCGCGGCCTACCTCGCCGCGCACGTGGCCGACCTGCGCGGGCAGGTGCGCAACTCGCTGGTGCTCTCCGTCGGGGACAACGTCGGCGCCTCACCGGTGAACTCGGCGCTGTTCCACGACGAGCCGACGGTGGAGTTCCTCAACCAGCTCGGCGTGTCCGCCTCCGTCGTCGGCAACCACGAGTTCGACGAGGGCTACGCCGAGCTGCGGCGGATGGGGTCCGGCGGGTGCCACCCCGAGGACGGCTGCCAGTTCGGCGAGTCCTTCGGCGGCGCGGACTTCCCGCAGCTGGGCGCCAACGTCACCTTCGACGACGGACGCCCCGCGCTGATGCCCTTCAGCGTCGAGCGCGTGCAGGGGGTGCCGATCGGCATCATCGGGGTGACGCTGAAGGACCTGCCCGCGATGGTCACCCCGGAGGCGGTGCAGGGCCTGGAGTTCGGCGACGAGGTCGAGGTCATCGACCGCACCACCGACCTGCTGACCCGGCTCGGCGTCCACGCCCAGGTCGTGCTGCTGCACCAGGGCGACAACACCGAGGGCGGTGGGCCCGACGACTGCGGCGTGACACCAGGACCGGCCTCGGAGATCGCCGCGCACGCCTCGCCCGCCGTCGACGTCATCTTCACCGGGCACACCCACCAGCAGTACAACTGCGTGATCGCCGACCCGGCGGGCAACCCGCGGACCGTGCTGCAGGGCGCCTCCTTCGGCCGCCTGCTGTCGGTGGCCGACCTGACGATCGACCGGCGCAGCAACGACGTGGTGCGCCCGGCGACCAAGGCGCACAACCGGATCGTCACCCGCGACGTGGCCCCGGACCCCGCCGCGCAGGCGCTGATCGAGGAGGCCACCGCGAAGGCCGCCCCGATCGCCAACCGCAAGATCGGCACGATCACCGGCGACCTGCTCCGCGCGGGCGCCCCCTCGGGCGAGTCCCCGCTCGGTGACGTGCTGGCCGACGCGCAGCTGGCGGCCACCGAGGGCGGCGGCGCGCAGATCGCGCTGACCAACCCCGGCGGCATCCGGACCGACCTGGTGCACGCCTCCTCCCCGGCGGGCGAGGGCGACGGTGTGGTGACCTACGGCGAGGCCTACGCGGTCCAGCCGTTCGGCAACGTCATGCAGACCATGACGCTGACCGGCGAACAGCTCAAGAACGTGCTCGAGCAGCAGTGGGAGGGGGAGGAAACCCGCATCCTGCAGGTCTCGTCCACGGTGCACTACACCTACTCCGCCTCGGCGCCGGTCGGGTCGAAGGTCTCCGAGCTCACCATCGCCGGGCAACCGGTCGACCCGGGCGCGAGCTACCGCGTCTCGGTGAACAACTTCCTCGCCGCTGGCGGGGACGGCTTCACCGGGTTCACCGAGGGCACCGATGTCATCGGCGGCCCGGTAGACCTGGACGCGCTGGTCGACTACCTGGGCGCGCACCCGGACATCGCGCCGCCCCCGGCCGACCGGATCACCGCCGTGCCGTAGTCCACGCCGAGGTCAGGGGCGCGTCGAGGGCGCGCCCCCGACCTCGGCGCGCAGTTCGCGGAGCTCGGTCCGCAGCTCCCGCACCTCGCCGAGCAGCTGCCGGACGGCCGCACCGTCGTCGTCCTGCTCCTTGCTGACCTGCGACTCCATCGCCGACACCGCGACCGCGATGAACAGGTTGAGCACGGTGAACGTGGTGACCGCGATGTAGCCGACGAAGAAGATCCAGGCCAGCGGTTCGGCGGCCATCACGCTGCGCGCCACCTCCGACCAGGCCTCCCCGGTCATCACCTGGAACAGGGTGAACAGCGAGTCGCCGAGGTCGCCGAAGTACTCCGGGGCGACGTGGCTGAACAGCTTGGTGGCGAGCACCGAGCCCACGTAGAGGATGAGCACCAGCAGCGCGGCGATCGAGGCCATCCCGGGCACGGCCGTCAGCAGGGCGCCGACCACCCGCCGCATGTTCGGCACCGCCGAGATCAATCGCAGCACGCGCAGGACGCGCAGCGCCCGCAGCACCCCGAAGGTCCCGGTCGTGGGCAGCAGCGAGATGCCGACGATGACGGCGTCGAAGCAGTTCCACGGGTCGCGGAAGAAGCGCCAGCCGTGGGCGTGGAGCCGGGCGGCGAGCTCCACCGCGAACACCGCCAACGCCACCCGGTCCACCGCGTGCAGCAGCCAGCCGTAGCTGGCCACCAGCCTCGCCGAGGTCTCGCAGCCGAGGGTGACGGCGTTGACGAGGATGACCGCGATGATGACTCGCTGGAAAGCCGGTGCCTCGACCAGCGTGCGGACGCGTTCACGCGTGTTCACCGGAGAACTCCTGGCAGGGCTGTGCTCGACGGGACGATGATGATCAACTTAGCGGCCGGGGCCGACGCCCGTGGCGCACGATGACCGCAGTGTCACGCAGCGCACAGGGGGGGGTGGTCCCGGCCGACCTAGCCGACGAAGCCCCGCGCCTCGCGCGGCTAGTGCCCGCCCAACCCGGCGCGCCGCTCCGCGGCCTGCTCCAACCAGCCCTGCACCCGCCCGGTCCAGTCGACCGACAGCGCCTCCTCGTGGCCGACCCGGAACCGGCCGAAACCGTCCTCGGCAGGGGTGGGGATGGCGCTGCGCCGGTCGGCGTCGAGCACCACGTGCAGGCCCTCGGCGTCCGCGACGAAGGTCAGCCAGATGTCGCCGAGGTGCCCGGCGAACTGCGGCGGCGGGAAGAACTCGATCTCCTGGACGAACGGCAGTTCCTGCGGCACGCCGGGCAGGTTGCCGGGGCCCAGGCCGGTGGCGTGGAACTGGATGCCGAGCTGCCCGAGCGCCTCCAGCACCACTGCCTGGGAGGGCAGCGGTTCGACCGCGACCGGGTCGAGGTCGCTCTTGTTCGCCACCTCCGCGATGCCCAGCTCGGTGTGCACGCCGAGCCCGATGCCGTCCAGGTGCATCCCGCGAACGTTGCTGATCGGCGCCTGCCACGGCATGGGGATCCCGAACGGGATGACCCGGTCCTCGCCCTCGCGTAGCTGGAACGGCCCGGCCAGCTCGGCGCGGTGGAACTCCACGGCGACCGGGTCGGCGTAGTCGGCCTCGACGTGGGCGCCGATGCTCAGCGCGACGTGCTCCACGGCGATGTCCTGCTTGCCCGCGGTGATGCGGACTTCTCCGGTGAGCTCCTGCCCGGGGTGCACGTACGGCTGGTGCAGCACGGTGTTCACCGCCGGGGCGCCGATCCCGAGCGCGCCCAGCAGCTTCTTGAAGACCATCCCTGCGGTTCCTTCCTCGCGGTTCCTCGTCGTGCGGCGTGGTCCACAGCGGAGGGTGCTCGGCGCTGCAGGGCTCGCCCATGACCATGGGAACGGATCAGGTGATCACCGAGTTCCGGACGGAGCCGACGAGGATCGTGATCAGCACAACACCACCCATCCGGGCGAACCGGGCGTCCTCAGTGCTCGCGGTGGTGGGACGCGGGATTGGCGGTGCTGACCCGTCCGCCAGTCGTGTGATCCGGAACAACTTCGCTCGACTGCGGGAGGTCCCATCCGGGCTATACTGCGTGTCCCTTTTCTCCACTTCGTCTCGAGGAGTGACGGTTTCGGTGCCTGCGGCACAGTCGGCTGAGGGTGGTAGTACCGGGCCGGGGTGTGGTCCCGGCGTTGGTGTGGTGTGTGGTTGCCGGTGGGGTGGCCGGTGATGGGTGTGGTGTGGGCTGTGTTGGGTGTGGTGTTCGTGGGTGTGTTGACGGTGGGGACGGGG
>NZ_JBEPDU010000029.1:0-93950 GCF_040300525.1 Saccharopolyspora sp. NPDC000359
GTCGGGGGCGCGGCGCAGGTGCCGCAGGGGTTCGGCTGGGTGCGGGTGATCGACCGCCGGTTCGTCCGCCAGGCGCACCGGTGGGGGATCGAGGTGCACGTCTGGACCGTTGACGAGCCCGCCGAGATGCGGCAGCTGCTGGACGCCGGGGTGGACGGGCTGGTCACCGACCGGCCCGACCTGCTCGACGAGGTGCTGCGGGAGCGGTTCGGCGAACCGCGGTCGGAGGTCGGCGGATGAGTACAACTACGCATTGTCCTCGCTCGGGCCTCCACCGTGTTCGATCGAGCCAGTAAGGTCCGGTTACCCCCAATCGAGTGATATTGGCTTCGGAGGGACCGAACGGATGAGCGTGATGGGCAGCGACGTGGCACCGGACGCCGCGCAGCGGCGTCGGGAGCAGCGTGGTTGGTGCTGGTACGACTGGGCCAACTCGGTGTTCCCGACCTCGGTGTCGACGGTCTTCCTCTCGCTCTACCTCACGGCGGTGGCCACCTCGGCGGCGCAGGCCGACACCGAGCGCAACGGCCTGGACCCGTGCCCCGGCGGCAACGCACTGGTGGACTGCGACATCTCGATCTTCGGGTTGACCTTCCCGGCCGGCTCGCTGTGGGGGTACCTGCTGTCGGTAGCCACCGTGGTGCAGGTGCTGGTCCTGCCGATCACCGGGGCGATCGCGGACCGCTCCAGCAGCAAGCGCCTGATGCTGGCGGTGCTGGCCTTCGGCGGGGCCGCCACGACCGCGCTGCTGGCGCTGGTCGGCGGGCAGAACTGGCAGCTGGGCGTGGTGCTGTTCATCCTCGGCAACATCTGCTTCGGCGCCTCGGTGGTGGTCTACTACTCGTTCCTGCCGGAGATCGCCACCGCCGACGAGCGGGACATGGTCTCCACCAAGGGCTGGGCCTTCGGCTACCTGGGCGCCGGGGTGGCGCTGGCCCTGCACCTGGTGATCTACCTCTTCCACGGCTCCTTCGGGATGGACTCCGACGCCGCGATCCGGCTGATCTTCCTGTCCTCGGGCCTGTGGTGGGCGGCGTTCACGCTGCTGCCGCTGGCAGCCCTGCGCCGCCACCGCGCCCCGGAGGGCGCACCGCGTGCGACGGCCAGCGTCACCGACGGGTTCCGGCAGCTGAAGAGCACGCTGCGGGAGGCCAAGCTCTTCCCGCTGACGCTGGCGTTCCTGGGCGCCTACTGGATCTTCACCGACGGCATCGCCACGGTCGTCCAGGTCGCCCCGCAGTACGGCAACCTGGAGCTGAAGCTGCCGCAGGACGCGCTGATCGTCACCGTGCTTATCGTGCAGTTCATCGCCTTCGTCGGCGGCATGCTGCACGGGGTGCTGGCCAAGCACATCGGCGCCAAGAAGACGATCCTGATCAGCCTGGCGGTGTGGCTGGTCGTGGTCGTCGCGGCCTACTTCGTGGAGGCTGGGCAGGAGGTGCAGTTCTACGGCCTGGCGGTGGGCATCGGCCTGGTGCTGGGCGGCACGAACGCGCTGTCCCGGTCGCTGTTCAGCCAGATGGTCCCGCCCGGCCGGGAGGCGGAGTACTTCTCGCTGTACGAGGTGGGGGAGCGCTCCACCTCCTGGCTGGGCCCGCTGGTGTTCGCCGGGGTCGGGCAGGCCACCGGGTCGTTCCGGCTGGCCATCATCTCGCTGGTGGTGTTCTTCGCCGTCGGCCTGGTGCTGGTCGCCCTGGTGCCGGTGCGCCGCGCCATCGAGGCCGTCGGCAACCCGGCCCCGAAGGTGCTCTGAGGCGGGCTGGTTCCGTGACTGCGGGGCGCACCTGACGGGTGACGCTCCGCGGTCGCCCTGCCGTTCCGGTGCCGTTGCTCCAAGCTGGTGATGGGCGGGTTCGGGGAGCACGGCGTGTTGGGAATATGCCGGTACGCTGCGTTGTGAAAGGGGTGAACGAAGTGTCGATACATTCCGTTACTCCTTGGCGGCGCTCCTGCTCCTTCTGGGGCGTGATCTATGTCCCACTCTCGACGTTTTCCCTGGACCTGGTTTAGCCATAGTGACTCGACATCTGGCACTATCACCCGTTCGAACGCACCTATAGATTGCGGGTGGGAAAACGCGTCACGAACGCGGACCGACTGCATCTCTAGGGAGAAGGCTGTCGTTGACGGGTGAACAACGTCACCGACGGCAACCAGAAGCACGACACCGGGAACAGACGGCGGGTCCCCCGTCGTTGCACACGGTGAGCACAACCGCCCGGGCTCGGCCCCGGGCCGAAGTGAAAGGAACCGTCATGGCCGACCGCGTTCTGCGTGGCAGCCGGCTCGGAGCAGTGAGCTACGAGACCGATCGCAACCACGACCTCGCACCGCGCCGGACGGTGCGCTACGCCTGCCCCAAGAGCCACGAGTTCGAGGTGCCGTTCTCCGACGACGCCGAAGTGCCGCCGACCTGGGAATGCCGCCTGCACGGCACGGAGTCGAAGATCATCGACGGCAGCGAGCCGGAGCAGAAGAAGGCCAAGCCGCCGCGCACCCACTGGGACATGCTCCTGGAGCGACGCACCATCCCGGAACTCGAGGAGCTGCTCAACGAGCGCCTGGACCTGCTGCGCGCCCGCCGCGGCCGGTAAGTCCGAGCGACACGCTTGCGAAGCGCCTGGGACAGCGATCCCAGGCGCTTTGACGTGTTTCCCGGACGCCCACCGCGCAGCGGCAGGGCGGCCGGGCCTCAGCGGCGGAGGGTGCGGAGGGCTCCCGCGACCTGGTGGCCGCGGCGGCGCAGGCCCCACTTGGTGACCCGCACCAGGGCTTCGCGGACCACCTCGGCGTCCATCTTCGAGCTGCCGACCTCGCGCTCCACGAAGGTGATCGGCGCCTCCACGACCACGAACCCGGCCTCCACCGCGCGCCACGCCAGGTCGACCTGGAAGCAGTAGCCCTGCGAGGCCACGTCGTGCAGCCGGACCGTCTCCAGCACCTCGCGCCGGTACACCCGGAACCCGGAGGTGATGTCGTTGATCGACACCCCCAGCGCCAGCTTCGAGTAGGTGTTCGCGCCGCGGGACAGCAGCGCCCGGTACCAGGGCCAGTTCACCGTCCGCCCGCCGGGCACGTAGCGCGAGCCCAGCACCACGTCGGCCCCGGTGCCGTCCGGGCCGATCATGCCGATCAACCGCGGCAGGTCCTCCGGGGAGTGCGAACCGTCCGCGTCCATCTCGATGATCGCGTCGTAGCCGCGGGTCAGCGCCCACTCGAACCCGGCGACGTAGGCCGCGCCCAACCCGGCCTTGCAGGTGCGGTGCAGCACGTGCGCCCGCTCGTCCTCGGCCGCCAACCGGTCGGCGACCTCCCCGGTGCCGTCCGGGCTGCCGTCGTCGACGACCAGCACGTGCGCCGCGGGCATCGCGGCGAACAGCCGGTGCACGATCGGTTCCAGGTTGTCCCGCTCGTTGTAGGTGGGGATCACCACGAGCACCGCGTCGGCACCACCGCCGGGGGTTCGCCGGGTCGACATCCATGTCCTCCTAGCCGGTCGCGTGGACCGGCCGTGCGTTCTGCGTTCGGTCGGGTGCTTGCTCGGGGTGCGGCTCAGCCGCGCTCGCGGCGCGGCAGCCACCAGGTGGCCAGCACCGCGCCGGCCGCCAGCGCCACCAGCACCCACGTCGGCGCGGCCCCCAGCTCGGTGGCCACCGTCCGCGTCGAGCGCAGCGGCACGTCTGCGACCAGATTCTCCGCGGTGAACTGCTCGGTCTGCTCGGTGACCGAGCCGTCGGGCTGCACCACGGCGCTCACCCCGCTGGTCGAGGCCACCACGATCGCGCGCCCGTGCTCGACGGCGCGCAGCCGGGCCATCGCCAGCTGCTGGTAGGTCATCTCGGAGTGGCCGTACCAGGCGTTGTTGGTGGGCAGCGCGAGCACGGTCGCGCCCTGCCGAACCGCGCCGGTGTAGACGTCGTCGTAGGCGACGTCGTAGCAGATGCCCACGCCCACCCGGATGCCGCCGACGGTGAGCACCCCGGGTTCGTCGGCGGGCACCATGTCCCGCGGGAAGCGGTCCACGAACGGGGAAACCCAGCGGGCCAACGGGCGCATCGGGATCGTCTCGGAGAAGGGCACCAGGTGCTGCTTGACGTAGCGGTCCCCGGCGCCGGTGGCCGGGTCCCACTGCACGGCCTGGTTGCGCAGCGTCCCGTCGGGGTCGGTGCCGAGACCACCGACCACCAGCGGGACGCCGAGCTGCTCGGCGATGGCGGACAGCTGCGGGTCGGTCCGGCCCGGGCCCCAGCTGCCGACCTGCTCGGGCAGCACGACGAAGTCCGGTTGCGGCACCCGCCCGGCCTGGACGTCCGAGGCCAGCTGCTGCGCCGCCGCGATGTGGTTGGCGCGCAGCTCGCCGTCCTCGTAGAGCAGCCCGAGCCCGATGTTGGGCGCGTTGCCCTGCACGAGCGCGACCCGCGCGGTGCCCTCCTCGGCGTCGGTGCCGACGAGCGGCAGCGCCGCCACCCCGCCGAGGACCGGGACCAGCACCGCCGCCAGGGGAGCGGCCCAGTTGCGCCGCGCGCGCAGCCGGTGCGCCAGCTCGGCCAGCCCGCCGCCGATCAGCGCGACCGCGAACGACACCAGCGCGCTGCCGCCGAGCGCGGCCAGTGGCAGCAGCCACCCGGTGTCCTGGGTGAAGGCCAGCCTGCCCCAGGGGAAGCCGCCGAAGGGCACGCTGGAGCGCAGCACCTCGAAGGCGACGAACACCGCCGCCATCCACACCGGGCCGCCGGGCAGTCGGCTGACCCGCGCCATCCCGGCACCGGCGAGCCCGATGAACAGCGCCTCGACCGCTGCCACGCCCAGCCACGGCCACGGGCCGAAGTCGGCGCCGAGGAAGTCCTGCAACCAGCCCAGCAGCGGCAGCAGGAAGGAGAAGCCGAACAGCAGGCCGTAGCCGAACCCGGCGCGCGCCCGGCGGTGCCGGACGACCGCGGCGAAGACCGCGAACGCCAGCGGCGCCAGCCACCACAGCTCCCGCGGCGGGGACCCGGCGTAGAGCGCGAAACCGGCCGCCACCGCGGCCAGCACCTGCAGCAGCCAGCCCAGCCCGGCTGATCGGCCTCTGGTTGTGCTGCGATCCGGCCGTGCGGTGCGCTGCGGACGAGTCGTGGGGGGAGCCAAACGATCAACCTTCTGGGTGCTGCGGTACCGGCCGGGCCGGAACGCCGAACGTCGTGCTGGTCGGAGGTGCGCGAGCGGTCGGCGCGCACTGGACAAAGATACGCCGGGGCGCCGCGGCGGAACCTGCCTGGGCGAGGGGCCGCAGGTCGGCGGCTGATCAGGTGGTGGTGTCCGCGGGACCGGTGCGCCCGGCGGGCCGTTCCGCCATGCTGGGGCGCGAGTCGATCTGGGAGGTGCGCAGTGGTCGCGGAGCTCGGTGGTGGACAGCACCAGGTCATCGCGTTGCACGGGTGGTTCGGGTCGGGGGCCGCGTGGTGGCCGGTGCAGCCGCACCTGGACGGCAGCCGCTTCCGGTACGTGTTCCCGGACTACCGCGGGTACGGCGAGCGGGTCGACGAGCCCGGCGAGCACACCCTCGCCGAGGCCGCGCAGGACGTGCTGGCGCTGGCCGACGAACTGGGCTTCGAGCGGTTCTCGCTGGTCGGCCACTCGATGGGTGGCGCGGTGATGCAGCGCGTGCTGGCCGATGCGCCGCACCGGGTGCGGGCGCTGGTCGGGATCTCCCCGGTGCCCGCCAGCGGCGTCCCGTTCGACGAGCAGGCCTGGGCGTTGTTCACCGGCGCGGTCGACGAACCCGGCAACCGGCGCGCCATCCTCGACCTGACCACCGGCAACCGGCTGACCGGGGTGTGGCTGGACGCGGCCGTGCGCCACTCCCTGGAGCACTCCGACCGCCGGGCCTTCGGCGACTACCTGGAGGCGTGGGCCAAGGCCGACTTCCACGCCGAGGTCCAGGGCAACCCGGTGCCGGTGAAGGTGGTCGTCGGCGAGCACGACCCGGCGCTGGGCGCGGAGACCATGCGGGCCACCTTCCAGCAGCACTACCCGAACTGCGAGCTGGAAGTCCTGGCCGGCGCGGGGCACTACGCGATCGACGAGGCGCCGATCGCGCTGGCCACCAGCATCGAGCGGTTCCTCGCCGGCGCGAGCTGAATTCGATGACGTGCCGGATCGCGGCCGACACGAAACGTTACGCTGAGCCCGGTGATCTTGGGTGCGGGAGAGGAGCGGTCGATGACCGGGCACGACGTCGGCGGGAACCGCTTCGACGGCCACGCGCTCGGTGTCGTGCAGGCACACGACTTCCACGGTGACGTTCACTTCCACGCGCCGCAGTCGCCCAACCCGCCACCGAAGCAGGTCCCGCCGCCGAGCCGGTTCTTCACCAACAACGAGCGGCAGCTCGGCGAGATCAGCGGGTTCCTGGCGGCCGGTGCGGACGAGCGCCCGCCCGCGGTGGTGGTCATCCAGGGGCCGCCCGGCAGCGGAAAGAGCGAAACCGCCTACCAGTGGGTCCAGGAGCACCGCGGCGACTACCCGGACGGCGCGTTCTACGCCCGGCTGACGGCCGCACCCGGTCCGGTCAGTGAGGCGCTGCACCAGTTCCTGCTCGCCATCGGCTACCAGCCCGCCGAGCTCCCGGCCGGGCTGGACGCCCGCGCCAACCTCTTCCGGTCGTGGACCAGCGGCAAGAAGGTCGTGGTGGTGGTCGACGACGCGGTCACCGCGGCGCAGGTCCTGCCGCTGCTGCCGGGCACCGGGCACTCGGCGGTGCTGGTCACCGAAGCCCGCTCGCTGAGCGCCCTGCGGGTGCGCGCGGGCGCGGAGTTCGTGCCGCTCGACCCGCTGACCGGGGAAGCCGCGCGACTGCTGCTCTCCCGCATCGTCGGCGGGACCAGGGATCTGGTCGGCGAAGCCGAGCAGGTGGACCGGCTGGTCGAGCTGTGCGAGGGGCAGACGATCGCGCTCTGCGTGGCGGCCTCGGAACTCGCCCGCGCCCCGGAGCGCCCGGTGGCCCGGCTGGTCCGCGAGCTGTCCAAGGAAGGGCAGCGGCTGCGGCGGTTGTCGCGCGACGACGGCCTGTCGGTGAACGCGGTGTTCAACACCGCGGTCGCGCGCCTCGACGAAGGTGCGCAGCAGCTCTACGCGGCTTTCGGGCAGCACCCCGGGGTCGGGGAGGTGAGCTTGGCGGCGTTGGCGGCGGCTGTGGAGCTCGACGAGGACGACGTGCGCGAGGCGCTGGACGCGCTCGCCTCCGCTCATCTGATCCGCGAGGTCGCCGACGATCGCTACTTCGCCTACAGCCTGGTCCGCGAGCACGCCCGCCCGCTCGGCAGCGCCGAGGTGCGTGCCCGCTTCACCGAGTTCTACGTCCGCCGGGCGCTGGCCGCCGGACATGCGGTGCAGCCGAGGCGCGGCTGGCTGGAGGCGTTGTGGCCGGGTTCGCGGCCAGAGCCGGTGCCAGTCGAGGAGGCCCGGCAGTGGCTGGACGTCGAGCGGGCGAACCTGCGCGCGGTGGCGGGCGAGTTGCACGCGATGGGTGCGGAGCAGGTCTGCCAGCTGGCCGTCGCGCTGTGGCCGTTTCAGGAGCAGGGCAAGCACGTCGACGACATGGACGTGCTCAACGACCACGCGGTCGAGGTCGCCGAGCACCGCGGGCTGACCTTCGCGGCCGGGCTGGCGCTGATCCAGCGCGGCTTCGCCTTCCGGGCCCGCGGCGAGTCCGACAAGGCCGCCGACCTGTTCGCCGCGGGCGAGGCCAAGGCCCGCGCGGTCTCCCGCGACGACCTGGCAGCCACCGCCGTGGAGTCGCTGGGCCTGAGCCTGCGTGATCACGGCGACCGGGAAGGGGCCCGCGCTGCCCTGGAGCGGAACCTAAAGATGGCCGAGCGGCTGGGCGATCCGCGCCGGTTGGCGCTGGCTCGGATGCACCTCGGTTCGGTGGCCGAACCGCAGTTCGGTGAGCAACTGCTCGACCAGGCGCTCGTCGAGTTCGGGGCCGAGCCCTACAATGCCGCCAAGACGCGCATGTGGCGCGGACGTCGGCGCACCGAGCTGGGGCGCTACGACGAGGCGGACGTCGACCTGCGCGCTGCTTTGGAGCACATGACGGAGCACGGGTACCACTTCGACCGCGCGCAGGCGTTGGTCGGACTCGGTGACCACGCCTTGGCCGCAGGGGACGCGGAGGCCGCGCAGCAGCACTTCCTGGACGCTGCCGCGGTGTGCCGGACGCGTGGGTTCGCCGAGCTGGGCGAGCAGGTGCAGTCGCGGCTCGATCAGTCCTGAGTGGACAGCCGGACCAGTTCTTCCCGCTGTCCCAGGATGATTCGGAGCTGGTCCGGGAGCTCGCGCGGTGACCTGCCGGAGCACAGCCAGGCGTGCAGGACAGCGGCGCAAACCGGCCCGAGGTCGGCGGGACCGGTCACGCGCGTGCCGGGCAGGTCGGCGCCACCGATGACCCAGTGCCCGGCGCCGTCCCTCGTCGCTGCGAGCATGCAGCCCGGCAGGCGGGACAGCGACGAGCGGACCCAGCGCAGCGGGTCGGCATAGCGGTCGTCGTGCACGAGGACTTCCGCGAGCTCCAGCCACCTCCGGTCCGGTTCGTCGGCGCAGGCCACCAGAACACCACCGGAGGTCGTCGGCTCGTCCAGCGCCGCTGCCGGGAAGCGCGTGACGGACGCGGCGTGGTCGGCCAGCCGCACCTGGACGAGTTGACTGCCCACGCCGCTGGGCGGCGCGGTCGGCAGCGGCACGGCGGCGGAATCTGCTGGGGCAGGCGGTTCTTCGAGCTCCAGGCGGGTGTAGATCTCGGCGCGCAGCAGCGGCGCCGACCGCCCCGGCTCGGAGGTGGCCAGGTCGGTGATGTCCGCGAAGTCCGCTGCCCGGTGGGCGGAGATCGCCGCGTCGACCTGCCCGGCGAGCGGGGCGTGCGGGTCGAGCCGAGGTGCGGTGCGCAGCAGGGCGGCGATCGGGGAAGCGGGGTCGACGGTCTCCTCCGGCCACGTCGCCAGCAGGACCGGGGTGCCCAGCGCGGCCGAGTAGAACGTCACCGAACCGTGGTCGCCGATGGTGAGGTCAGCGGCGACGAGCCCGGCCCGCCAGCCCTCCTCCGGTGGCAGCACCACCACCCCGGCCCTGGTGCACTCGGCCAGCCACATCCGCACCTGCCACGGCGAGTGGCCGTGCCAGATGTTCGGGTGCAGCGCCACCACCACGCGGTACTCGTCGAGCGGCAGCTGCCGGGCGAGTCGCAGCACCAGCGACGGGTGCTGGCCGAACAGCGAGTCCCCGCCCCAGGTGGAGGAGATCACCACGCAGCGCTGGTCGGGGTCGATGCCCAGCCGGTGCCGGTAGGAGTCCCGCAGCGGTCGGCTGGCCAGCATCCGGTCGAAGCAGGGGTCCCCGGCCACCAGCGCTACCGGGACGGCCTCCGGGCAGTAGCGGGCGAGCCGATCCCGCTGCTCGTGGTGCGAGAGCACGGCGACCGAGGGGACCACTTCACCCTCGTGCAGCAACCACGCATCGGACAGCCCGAAGACCGGATTTCCCTGGATTTCCCTGGATTTCAGGAACTTGTTGTATCCCATTCCGTGCGGCAGGACGACGAGCGGAGCACTGATCTCGTGCAACGGTCCGCCGTAGCTCGCCGTGACGGCGAGGTCGAAATCGCCCCGCACCGCCTGTTCCCAGTCGACCGGGGTGATGCCGCGCTCGCCGAGGAAGTCCGTGGTGCCGGTGGTGAAGGCGCTGGACCCGACGCAGCTGAACACCGTCTGGACGCGCAGGTCACCGGCCCACAGCGGGACCACGTCGAGCAGTCGGGTGGCGGCGGTGACGTTGTGCACGACCACCAGCACGCGCCGGGTGGTCGAGGCGGTGCGCCACCGCCTGCCGGGCGCGCCGATCAGCAGTTCGTCCCACTCCAGCGCCACGTGATCATCCTATCCGCCGGGTAGGCTCACCCGTTCGTGGGAATCCGGGAACCCGCCGCGGGCGGTGGTCCTACTGTGCCTGCGTGCAGAAGATGATCAATCCCTCTCGGCGCCTGACCACCGCGGTGCTGGCAGCCGCCCTGATCGGGGTGGGTGCGCCCACCGCCTACGCCACGTTCGGGGACGAAGCACCAGCGCAGAACGGGCGCGGCGCGCCCTTCGTGGAGACCAGCCTGCTGTTCGGCACCGTCCGCCCCGACGGGGGCGAGCCGGTCAGCGACGAGCAGTTCCACGCGTTCATCGACGAGGTGGTCACGCCCCGGTTCCCGGACGGGCTCACCGTGCAGGACGGCTACGGCCAGTACCGCGACGCCAACGGCGTGATCGAGCGGGAGCGGTCCTACGAGCTGGTCCTGCTCTACCCGGTTGCCGAGCAGCGGGAGAACGACGCCAAGATCGAGCAGATCCGGCAGGCCTACGTCCAGCGCTTCGCCCAGGAGGCGGTCGCCCGGGTCGACGACCGCACCGCGGTGGACTTCTGATCCTGCCGGACCGGGATCAGCGGCCGTGGTAGGTGAAGGCCGCCCAGTGGCTCGGGGTCGCCGGGGTGGTTCCGGCGAAGTGGCTGGACAGCTCCGGTGGCACCGCCGGGATCGGGGTGCGGTCCGGGTCGAGCATCCACAGCTGGGCGGCCCGCAGGGCCTCGGCGGGCTCGGGGGAGCCGTTGTTCAGGTGGTGGTGGAAGGCGATCATGAACATCGCGGTCACCAGGTCGTCGATCGCCCACTTGGTGCCGACCACCCCGCTGGCCCCGGCCGCCAGGAACGCGGTGGCCAGGGTCAGGACCTCGTCGTGCTGACGGGCGGTCAGGTCGCTGGCGCACGCCGCCAGCACCACGAGCGCGCCGCGCGGACCGCTCCGGTACCGCAGGACGTCGCGCACCGGCAGCGACCGCCCGCCACCCAGCCGCAGCGCGGATTCGACCGGCAGCTCAGCCGGTTCGGCGTGGCAGCCCAGGTGCAGCAGGGTCGCGCCGGGCAGCGCGGCCAGCACGTCGTCCGGGGTCGGCACCGAACGGCGTCCCGGTCGACCGAGGTAGTGGCCGTGCGCGTAGTGCGCCGCGTGGATCTGCCCGACCTCGTGGCGGGTCCAGTACAGGTCGGGCGTGCGGACCAGGACCGGCCGGTCCGCGAAGGGCACTGCGGGGCGGCGGGCGGCTTCCACGAACTGGCGCGCGGAAGCCGCGTAGCCGATCACGACGTCCTGGCAGGCGTAGCGGAACTGCCCTCCTGCGGCGGGTTCCCGCGCTGCGTGCCACGGGACGAGGCTCAGCGGGCCGGTCGGCACCAGCACGATCCGCTCCGGTCGGTCGCCGCCGAGCCAGTCCAGCAGGGGACCGATCGCGGCGGTCCACGCCCAGTCGCACAGCGTGCCCAGCGAGGCCTGCCAGGGCTGCTCCACGGCCGGGCCGAGGGCGGCGCGCTCCTGCTGCAACCGGTCGAAGTGCTGGACCGGGGTGTGCTCGCGCAGCTTTGGGAGCGGCAGGTGGTGCAGGCCGCCGTCGTCGGTGATCACCACCGCTTCGCCCGCGATGAGGTACACCAGTGCCCGCGCGCCGCGGTTGCGCAGCTCGGCGCTGACCTCGGACGTGCTCGGTGGGGAGAGCAGTTCGCCCTCCGCCGCAGTGCCCCGCAGCGCCCGCTGGGCCGCCAACCGCAGGTCGCTGGGCAGCTGGAGGTCGGCCGGGCCGCTCCGCCCGGTGCCCGCGTCCCAGGGCTGCTCCAGGTCGACCTCGACCGACCACCGCTCGGCCAGCTCGGGATGACCGCTGTCCCGCAGCAGGTCCGGCATCGTCGCCGCGGAGGTCGCCGCGTGCAGGACCATGCCGCGGCCGAGCTCCAGCGCTTGCACCGCTGACGGCAGGTCGTTGGTGCGCAGGCAGCGCCGCGCTGCCACGGCGGCGTTGCCGAAAGCTGCTGCGGCGACGCCCATCGCCCGCTGCGGACTGGACTGCAGCAGCACACCGCGCGCCCGCACCCGCAGCGCCTCCAGGCTGGTCTCGATCGCGAGCCGCAGGTCACCGCGCTCCTCGTAGTTCGCGGCCAGCAGGTTCAGGTTGGCCGACAACGCCTCGCTGGTGCCCGGCGGGTGGTCCCGGACCATGCGCTCCAGGCCGTCGATCGTCGCGTCCAGCGCGTCGGCGGAGCTGCGGCGCCAGGACCGAGCTTGGCGCGCGAGCGCCAACAGGTGCACCGTGAAGTACTCCAGCTCCTTCGGCAGGTCAGGCCGTCGGCTCACCGCGTCGAGCGCGGCCAGGCCTTCGTCGGCCAAGTCCAGGTCGCCCGCGGCCATGCCGGATGCCGCGCAGAGCAGCGCAGCACCGCAGAGCTCGGTGACCTGCTCCTCGCCGGGCACCTGCTGCGCGGTGCGTAGCGCGTCGCGGGCGGTGTCGAGCTCGGCCGGTTCCGGCGGTGCCGGGGCGGATCCGAGCCCCAGCTGCGCCAGCAGGCGCAGCGAGGTGGCGCACCTGGCCGCCCACCGGACGCGGTGCTCCGGCATGGCACCACCGGCCGCGTCCCGCAGCTCGCGCATCCCGGTGTCGACATCGCTGATCCGGCCCGCGGTCATCTCGCCCATCCAGGACATGAACGCGGCGAGGCGGCGGTCGTCGTCGAGCGAGTAGTACCGGGCCGCCTCGACGTCCTCGCGGTTGCCGGACAGCAGGTAGCGGGTCATCAGCATCTTGCCGACGACCGGGTTCATGTCGGCACGCGTCTCGTCGTCGGGCGGCAGCAGCTCGTCGGCCCGGCGCACGTGGTCCAGGGCGTCCTGGACGGTGTCGAGCGAGTGGCCCAGCCCGTACTCGGCGCTGAGCGCGAGCAGCGCGTGGCTGAACCCGGACGCCGTCTCGACGTCCGAGTAGTCCTGCGCCACGTGCTGGGCGATCTCCTTGGCCCGGGCCAGGGCTTCCGCCGCCCCGTCACCGCCGCGGTGGGCCTTGACCACCAGCGACGAGGCCAGCGCGATCAACTCCTCGGCGCGCTCGGGCGACCCCTCGGGCAGCGAGTGGATCCGCTGCTCGCTCCGGTCGACCAGCAGCGCCAGGTCCTCGGGGCGCAGGCTCTCGGGCGAGTCCGGCCGCACCCGGAAGAGCAGGAACACCTCGTGCAGCAGCGAATCGGCGGGCAGGGCCTCGGCAGCGGCGGTGAGCAGCCGCTCGACCTCCGCGTCGTCCTGGCAGCCGGGCAGGGCGGCGCTGACCGAGCGCAGGGTGGTCAGCTCGACCTCGCCCAGCTCGCCGCCGACGGCGGCGGCCAGGTCGTGCAGCACCTCGGCCAGGCTGTGCTCGCGCAGGTCACGGCCGTTGAGCGACCAGACCAGCAGGCGGATGGCGGCGATCTCGTCGTCCTCGATCCCGGAGACCGCCGCCAGGTGCTGCTCCACCTCGGGCAGCCGCTGCGGATCGACGTGGCGGCGGATGGCGTCGAGGTCCGGCTCCCCGCGGCGCAGGTCAGCGGGGACATCGGCGAACAGCAGCAGGAGCGCGAGCGCGGAGTGGCAGAGGTCCCGGGTCCCTGGATCGGCCCAGTTCAGCGCTTCGGTGAACGCCTCGACGGCCAGGCGCTGGTCCTCCGCGGCTCCACCCAGCTGCAGGAACCGCACCTGCAGCATCGACGCCCGGCACAGCCACGCACGCCGGTGGAGAACGCCGTCCGCCGATCCGGCCAGCGCGACGTCGAGCAGCTCGATCGCTTCACCCACGTCCGCCGGGTCTTCGGTCTGCGAGGCGAGTTTCGCGTGGATCAGGCCACTGTGCGCGAAGGCGTCCGCGCGGCCTGGAGCGCCCAGCAGCTTCGACTCCCGCAGCTCGCGCATGATCTCGGCCGCTCGTCGCAGGTCGGGCAGCGAGTCGCGGACGGTGTGGGCCAGCGCCAGTTGCAGGAGCGCGCTGATCTGCTCGGGCGGGCCCAGGGCAGCCACCACGGCTTCGGCGAGTTCGATGGACCGGGCGGGGTCCTGGCCGGTCAGCTCGGCCCGCTGGATCAGGAGTCCGTTGAGCATCAGCAGGTCGGCGGCGAGCGGCTCACCGGCGGGCGTGCCGAGCAGCTTCCGCCGCTGCGCGGCGATCGCTGCGTCCAGGTCGGCGAGCTCGGCCGGCGGGTCGCTCGGCAGCGGGTCCGAGGCCACCGCCGCGCGGATCGCCACCAGCTGGTGGCGGCGCGGATCCGACTCCTCCAACCCGTCGATGAGGACGTCGAGGTCCCCGGCCATGACGTCCCAATCCCGCTGCGTGGTCTCGGCGCCCTGCCCGATGATGACGTTCACGCGGATCGCGGCGAGCTCGGGGAACGCGGCGACCCGGTCGGACAGCGCGTCGAGGTGCTCGCGCAGCACAGCGGCCGGGGCAGCGCGGGCGCACTCCGCCAACTCCTCGTCCGACCACGGCCGGGGACGGCGCTCGGCGCGCGGCACCTGCTCGGACAGCAGGAGGTAGACGAGCTCGATGTGGCAGCGGTCGGCGGACTCGGGGTCGAGGTCGGGCCAGGCCAGCAGCGAGGTGAAGGCGTCGACGGCATGGCGCAGGTCGCTGTCCGGCCCGCCCATCGCGCGGAACCGCGCGGAGCACAGCGCGGCGCGGTGGAACTGCGCACCGCGCCGCAGCGGGCCGTCGTCGAGCAGCGCGAAAGCGGCGTCGAGGTCCGCGATCGCCTCCGCCGCGCACTCCTCGTCAGCCAGCTGGATCGCGACGTCCGCGCAGACCATCCCGCTGCGGGCGCGGATCTCCACGTGCAGCAGGATCTCGTCGTCCAGCAGCGCGCGCAGCTCCCGCAAGTGCACCAAAGCTGCTCGCAGGGCCTGCTCGCCGTCGCGGACCGCCCGCAGCCAGTGCGCAATGGCGAGGTGCAGCAGCGGTAGGGCGCGGGCGGGGGAGCCCTCGGTCGTCGCCCTGCGCACCCCGTCGGCGATCCTGATCGCCTCGTCGGGGACCTCTCCGGTCAGCTGGCTGCGCTGCAGCGACAGCTCGACCAGCTCCACGGCGCGCGGTAAGCCCGCTCGGCGTCGGTCTCCCGCGCCAACTCCTCGCGCCGTGCGGCGATGGCTTCGGCGAGCTCGGTTTCGGTCATCCTGCCCCCAGTGCAGTGGCCCGGCCGCCAAGATTAGACGACCGCGGTTCGTGTTGACAGCACTGTTGGGTTGGCACCCGTGAATGCCGGGTCGGCTGAAAGCCGCGCACAGAAGGGCTTCCCGGCCGTGACGTGATCGCGGCGCGGGCCCGCAGCCCGCCCTCCGCACGCATCCCGACGATCTCCCGGGAATGCGGAGAGGAGGTGAGAACGATGTCTGCCCACGAGCTTTCGGCTGCTGAGTGGCAGGCCTTCCAGGACGAGCACGGGGTCGGCGCCGTCGTCGAGGCGACCGTGGTGACGGTCGTCCCGTTCGGTGCGTTCGTCGAGGTCGCACCCGGGATCCACGGCCTGCTGCACGCGGATTCGTGGAACCGGACCCCGCAGGTCGGCGAGTCGCTGCTGGTCCGCATCGCGGAGTGGGGCCCACCAAGGCTGAGCGTCACCCCGGCCGGTTGACACCCGCAGCGTGACCCGCAGTGGTCGTGGGCGCGCAGCACGCCCGAGCGCACCCACGGCCACTGTGGACGGACCAGTTCTCCCGACGAGATCGGTGAGAACCTCGGTGGGCTCGGCGAAACCTGATGCGGGCTTCCGAGTTCACCTCCGCGCCCGATGATGCCTCGGGACGCCGCACGCCGTCTTCCGTAATTTCCACTGAGGTGATCCCAGTGAAATCGCACCGACGCACCCCGGCGTGGCGGGCGCCCGACACGCGGGAAGCCCGCAGTTTCAATTGAAACTGCGGGCGTCCCCCACTCATGTTCGAGGTTTCAATTGAAACTGCGAGCTCGTCACCCGTGGCTACAGTTTCAGTTGAAACTGTAGGTCCCGCGTGGCCAGGGGTGGTGGGTTGGGGTGTGGTTGTTCCTCGGAGGGGGAGGCGGAGTTGTGCGATCTCAATGAATCAGAAGTCTGATTTCTGGGGAGATCACGGTGGGTTGCCCACCGGGGTCGGTGTGTTGGGGCGTGCGAACACCGTCGTCCTGCGGGGTTCCCAAGGCCTCCCGGGAGGTTGTTCCCGTGTCGGGTGGGTTCGGGTCAGGGGCGTCGGGGGGTGCGGCGGGCGATGGCGACGCCGAGGAGGCAGATCGCGCCACCGGTCAGGGCGTGCAGCGTGGGCGCCTCGCCGAGCAGCAGCCAGGACATCAGGACCGAGAGCGCCGGGGCCGCGTACGACGTCGCGCTGAGCTTGCCCGCGTCCATCCGGCGCAGGGCGTACGCCCACGTGGTGAAGCCGATGGCGGTCGGAAACAGTCCCAAGTAGACGGTGGCGAGGATCGCGCTCGGTGGGGCGGTTCGCAGCTCGTCCAGCAGCTGCGGGGCCCAGGGCAGCAGCACCGCGGTGGCCACCACGCAGCCCAGCCAGATCGCGACCAGCCCGTCCACGCCCCGCAGGGCGGCCTTCTGGACCAGCATCCCCGAGGCGTACAGGACGGCGGCGACCAGGCACAGC
The DNA here is from genome assembly GCF_040300525.1 of Saccharopolyspora sp. NPDC000359. Taxonomy (NCBI): domain Bacteria; kingdom Bacillati; phylum Actinomycetota; class Actinomycetes; order Pseudonocardiales; family Pseudonocardiaceae; genus Saccharopolyspora; species Saccharopolyspora sp. NPDC000359. Next base: position 16,485 of record NZ_JBEPDU010000029.1, read on the forward strand.
ACCACGCCGAGCCAGTCGCGGTGGCCGGACGAGCCGAAGGCGATGATCGACAGCCCACCCATGGCGACGAGGGAACCGAGGAGCAGCACCTTCGGGTACCCCTCACCGAAGAACAGCCCCCCGCCGAACGCAATCAGCAGCGGTGCGGTGTTCACCAGCAGCGCGGCGGTTCCGGCGTCGATGTGCAGCTCGGCGGCGTTGAGCACCACGGTGTACCCGGCCAGCCAGAGCACCGCGTACACCGCGACCAGCGCCAACGCCCGGCGTGACTGCGGCATTCGCGGTGCCCCGCGGAACCTGACCAGCGCCAGCGCCGTGAGCGCGGCCGCCGCGACGGCGAGGCGCAGCAAAGCCATCGGCGCGGGGGAGAGCGAGTGCCCGATGTCGCGGATGGCCACGAAGGCCGAGGCCCACAGCACGATGGTCACGGTGACGGCGATGGCCGCTTTCCCGCGTTCGGTCGGGGCAGTGGTGTCGAGAGTTCGGGTCTGACTGGTCACGCTGGTCATCGTCACCAGCCCGAGGGGAAAGGACAAGCGACTATTTCTTCCGAACGGTTAAGCAGTGCTTTACAGTTGGGGTGTGCTTGACCTGCCGAGACTGCGGGTGCTCCGGGCCGTCGTCGCGACCGGATCGATCCGCGCCAGCGCTGCCGCGCTCGGCTACACGCCCTCCGCGGTGAGCCAGCAGCTGTCCTCGTTGCAGCGCGAAACCGGGTTGCAGCTCTTCGACCGGGTCGGTCGCGGGATCGAACCGACCACCGCTGGTAGGACCCTCGCCGTCGAGGCCGAGTCGCTGTTCGAAGCCGTCAGCCGACTCGAAGGCGTGGTCGGCGACCTGCGGGCGGGGCGGATCGGCAGCCTGTCGATCGGCTACTTCGGCAGCGCCGGGGCGAACTGGCTGCCCCCGATCGTGGCCGCGCTGCGCACCGAGTTCCCCGAACTGCGCCTGGAGCTGCGGCTCACCGAGCTCGAACCGTCCGACCCGGACATCGACATCCTGGTCGAGCGGCCCGGCACCGGGTACCCGCCGCAGGTGGTGGTGCACCACCTCATCGACGACCCGTACCTGGTGGTGGTGCGCGAGGACGATCCGCTGGCCGGTCGCGCGGAGGTGCCGCTGGTCGAGCTGGCCGAACGGCACTGGGTGGACAACGACGTCGCTGCCGGGGCGTGCCGCCAAGTGCTCCTCGGGTCCTGCGCCGAAGCGGGGTTCGCACCCCGGTTCGCCGTGGAGACCCGCGACTACCAGACCGCGATCCCCTTCGTGGCCACCGGGATCGGCATCACGGTGGTCCCGCGGCTGGGCATCGGGAACCTGCCCGCGGGTCTGACCGCGGTCCCGGTGGTGGCACCGACCACCGTGCGCCGGATCAACGCGGTGGTGCGGAAGTCGGTCGCCGACCACCCCGCCGCGCGGCGCACCGTCGAACTGCTGCGCGAGTTGACCGCCGGCGACTTTTGAACCCCGCCCGCCGGGGGAACCCCTGGTGCACGAGTGAACGGGGGGAGCCATGACGTCCGAACCAAGCGCAGGGCGGTCGAGGACCGAGCAGCGCGCCGAGGCGGGGCAGAGCACCTGGGCGTTGGCGACCTCGGCGCAGGACGCACCGCTGTCGGGGTGGCTCGGATTCGCGGGCGCGGTGCTGGGGCTGCTGGGGATCTTCAACATCATCACCGGGATCACCGCGCTGGCCCGCCCGGACTACTTCCTGGTCGACGCCGCTCGGCTGCTCGTGTTCAACTACCCGATCTGGGGCGGGATCTGGCTGGCCCTCGGCATCGTGCAGGTCGCCGCCGGTGTCGGCGTGGTGTACGGCAGCAGTTGGGCCCGCTTCGTCGGCATCGACCTCGCCGCGCTGTGCGCGATCGGGCACCTGGTGTTCCTCACCGCCTTCCCGCTGTGGTCGGTGCTGGTGATCGGCCTGTCGGTGCTGGTCATTTACGGACTGGTGGTGCGCAACGGCGCGCACTAGCGCGCTGGGTGCGCCGCGCTGCGGCGCAGCACAGCGGACCGGTGAGGGCGAAGACCGCGGCGCTACCGAGGAAGAGCCCGGTTGCGTGCGGGAGAAGCCCGAGCTTCCCGGGCTCCCGGCCCGTTTTCGCCGACCGGCGCCGCGTGCGCGTGCTGATGGCGCTGGCGGACGGCAGAGCTTTCCCGGCCGGGCGGCTGGCCGAGGAAGCCGGGACTGCCGCCTCCACCACCAGCAACCACCTCGCCGTGCTGCTGGACCACGGCCTCGTCACCGTCGAGCAGCACGGTCGCCACCGCGGCTACCGGCTGACCAGCGGCGAGGTCGAGGCCGTCCTGGAAGCCCTCGCCGCACTCGCACCGCGCACCCCGATCACCTCGCTGCGTCAGCACACCAGAGCCGCCGCCCTGCGCGCCGCCCGCACCTGCTCCCACCACCTCGCCGGGCGAGCGGCTCTTCGATCTCAGTTGGATCACCCGAGGCGCCGTCCCGCGCCGCGTCCGCGTCACGCCGCGCGGGCACGACGGGATCGCCGCGTTGACCTCGGGCGCGCTCCGCGGCACCGGCTAGCGGCACACGATCCGCACCGAGTGCCACCCGGTCGCGCCGTCGGGCACCACGCCCTGCGGCTTCGGGGTCTGCGTCCGGCCCGCACGGTCGGTGGCCCGGCACTCGAGCACGTGCTCGCCGGGCGGGAGCTCCAGCGCGACCCGCCACATCCGCCAGGTGTCCCGGCTGACGTCGGCGGCGAGCTCGGCGACCTGCCACGGCCCCCGGTCGGCCCGGACCTCCACCCGCTCGATCCCGGTGTGCTGCGCCCACGCGATACCGGCGACCGTGACCGTCCCCGCGGGCACCGGTGGCCCGGGGCGCGGCCGGTCGATGCGGGACTGCGTCTTGATCGGGGCTTGCCGCGCCCAGCCGCGCCGCTCCCAGTAGTGCGCCCGGTCGAAGGTCGTCACCTCGGCGTCGGTCAACCACTTGGTCGCCGACACGTAGCCGTACAGGCCCGGAACGACCATCCGGACGGGGAAGCCGTGCTCGACGGGCAGCGGCTCGCCGTTCATCTCGACCGCCAGCAGCGCGCCCCGGTCGGGTTCGAGCAGCACGTCGAGGGGCGTGCCCGCGGTGTAGCCGTCCACGCTGGTGGTGAACAGCTGCTGCGCCCCGGGCCGCACCCCGGCCTCCAGCAGCAGGTCCCGGACCGGTACCCCAGTGAAGGTCGCGGTGGAGATCAACCGCCCGCCGACCTCGTTGGAGACGCAGGCGAGCGTGATCGGCCGGGCTTCCAGCCGCCGCCGGAGCAGGTCGTCGAAGCCCAGCACGAGCTCGCGCTCCACCATCCCGTGCAGCCGCAGCTGCCAGTCCTCCGCGCGGACCCGCGGGACCACCAGCGCGGTGTCGATCCGGTAGAAGTCGCGGTTCGCGGTGATGAAGGTGGGGGTGCCGGACGACGCGAAGTCCGCGCCCGCCGGGACCGGTGGGGACGGGACGTCCGGGATCCGCACGGCGGCTTCCTGGCGCGAGGTCGACAACCCGGTCCAGCGCTGCAGGAAACCACCCGCCAGGCCACCGGCACCGGCCCCGGCCAGGACGAGACCGGTCGTGATCAGGAACCGCCGCCGATCGGTTGGGTGCTCGGGCGAGGTCGTCGTGGCGACGTGGTGCAGCCACCTGAACACGACCACGCCGACCACCAGAGCGGTCAGCGCCGCCGCTGGACCACCTTCCCCGCGGACCACCACCGCACCCACGCCGACCAGGCCGAAGGCCGCTATCACCGCGGCCCCGGGCCACCACTGCCGCCGGGACAGCAGACCGGCGGCGCTGGCCAGCAGCGCGATCACGACCGCCATGCCCACCAGCAGGGCCAGCTTGTCGGCGGTGCCGAACGCGGCGATGGCGAACTGCTTCACCGGCTCGGGCACCAGGTCGATCGCCGAGTTGCCGACGGCCACGAACGGGGAGGTGCGGACATCGGTGATGCCCGCCGCCAGGTGCCCGGCACCGAGGGCGGCGGCGGTGGCGGACAGCCCGATCACGATGGCACGCATCCGGGGTAGGGGACTCATGGGTCCATTCGACGGCGAGCGGGGCCGGTCCGGCCAGTCACCGTGCGGTTCCGTAAGACAACGGCAAGACATTGTGGATTGCTTACGCCGATCCGCTCGGCGCACCGAATGGCGTTCGCCGCCCGTACGGTCGCGGCGTGCGAGTTCTGGTCACCGGCGGTGCCGGGTTCATCGGGTCATCAGTCGCCGACGCGTTGGCGGAGCGGGGGCACGACGTCGTCCTGCTGGACGCGTTCCTGCCGCAGGCGCACGGGGCGGAGCGGTCCTCCGCGCACCACCCGCTGGTGCGCGGCGACGTGCGCGATCCGGAGCTGCTGCGCGAAGTGCTCCGGGACGTCGAAGTCGTCTGCCACCAGGCGGCGATGGTCGGGCACGGGCTCGACCCCTCCGACATGCCCGACTACGCGTCGCACAACGACTACGGGACAGCGGTGCTGCTGGCCGCCATGCACGCGAGCGGGGTGCGCCGACTCGTGCTGGCGTCCTCGATGGTCGTCTACGGCGAAGGGCGCTACCGCTGCCCGCGCCACGCCCTCGTCGCGCCCGCACCACGGCGGGCCGAAGACCTGGATGCCGGTCGGTACGACCCGAGGTGCCCGCGTTGCGGCACGCCGCTGACTCCTGAGCTCGTCCCGGAGGACGCCGACCTGGACCCGCGCAGCACCTACGCGGCCACGAAGTTGGCCCAGGAGCACCTCGCCGCGGCGTGGGCGAGGCAGACCGGCGGCGGGGTGTGGGCGTTGCGCTACCACAACGTCTACGGCCCCTGGATGCCCAGCGGGACCCCGTACGCCGGGGTGGCCTCGCTGTTCCGCTCCGCCCTGCACCGCGGTGAAGCCCCGGTGGTCCTCGAAGACGGTCGGCAGCGGCGGGACTTCGTGCACGTCAGCGACGTCGCGGCGGCCAACGTGGCAGCGGTCGGGGCCGAACCGCCAGCGGGCGGGCTGGACGCGCTGAACATCTGCTCTGGCCAGCCGCGCACCATCGCCGACCTGGCCCGCGAGCTGGCGCGGGCGTGCGGGGGCCCGGCACCGCGCGTGGTCGGTGGTGCGCGGCCCAACGACGTGCGGCACATCGTCGCCGACCCGGCCAAGGCGCAGCGCGTGCTGGGCTTCCGGGCGGCGGTTGAGTTCTCCGACGGGGTGGCGGCCTTCGCGCACGCGCCGCTACGGGCGCCCGCCGCGGTCGGTCGAGGCGAGGGGTAGGCGGACCTCGAAGCGGCACCCGGGGCCGTGGTTGCGGGCGGTGATGCTGCCGTGGTGGGCCAGCACGAGCCCACGCGCGATCGCCAGCCCGAGCCCGGCCCCGGCGGTGTCGTCCCGGCGCGCCTGGTCGCCGCGGAAGGCGACCTCGAACACCCGCGCCAGCTCGGCGGGCTCGATCCCGCCGCAGGCGTCGTCGACCCGCAACCACGCCTGGCCGTCGTCGCTGCCCGCGGCCAGTACGATCGTGCCGCCGGGCGGGGTGTGGCGGATGGCGTTCGACAGCAGGTTGCGCAGCACGCGGGCCAGCTCCGGGTCGCTACCCCGCACCACCGGCCAGTCGCTGGTGCCGGTGCGCAGCTCGACGTCGTTGGCCCGGGCCAGCGGATCGACCACCGCGACCACCTCGCTCACCACGTCCCGCAGCGGCACCGCGGAGAACTCCAGCTGAACGGCTCCCGCGGTGATCCGGGACAGCTCGAAGAGGTCCTCGACCATGGCCGCCAACCGCTCGCTCTCGGAGCGGATGTGCGTGGCGTAGGCGCACACCTCGCCCGGTTCGTCGACCACGCCGTCGGCCAGGGCCTCGGCCATCGCGCGGATCCCGGCCAGCGGGGTGCGCAGGTCGTGACTGATCCACGCGACCAGCTCCCGGCGGGCGGCCTCAGCGGCCCGCTCCCGGGCGCGCGCTTCCCGCTCCCAGACGCTGCGGCGGGCGATGCTCCGGCCGAGCAGGACCGCCACCGGGACGGTCACCACCCCGACCGCCGTGCAGATCACCACCGCGGTCGTCAGCTGCGGGCCGAACATGAAGCCGGTGACGCCGAGGATCCCGGCCAGCGTGGCCAGCAGCGGCGTGAGCACCAGCGCGGTCAGGGCGGTGGTCAACGACCGCCTGCGCAGGAAGTAGAGCAGCACGGCCCCGGTGAGCGCGACGGGCAGCGAAAGCCCTATCGCGTAGGGGACGACGTGGGTGAGCTCGGTGATCACGTCCACGGTGCGGCCGCCCCGGTCGGTGGTTCCACGGGATCGTAGCGGTACCCGACGCCCCAGACCGTGCTGATCCGCCGCGGACGGGCCGGGTCCGGCTCCACCTTCTCCCGCAGTCGTCGCATGTGGACGGTGACCGTGGAGTGGTCGCCGAAGCTCCAGCCCCACACCGCTTCCAGCAGTTCGGCCCGGCTGAAGGCCCGTCCCGGGTTGCGCAGCAGGAACACCAGCAGGTCGAACTCACGCCCGGTCAACGACAGCTCGGTGCCGTCGAGCGTGCAGCGCCGCGCGCCCACGTCGACCCGCAGCCCGCCGTCGCGCAGCGACTCGGCCGCCGCCGTGAGCGCGGCGCGCGATCGGCGCAGCACCGATCCCACGCGCAGCACCAGTTCGCGCGGGCTGAAGGGCTTGACGACGTAGTCGTCCGCGCCGAGCTCCAATCCGAGCACCCGGTCGGCCTCCTCGCCCAACGCGGTCAACATCACCACCGGGACCGTGCTGTCCGCGCGGATGTGGCGGCACACCTCCAGCCCGCCGACCCCGGGCAGCATCAGGTCGAGCACCACCAGGTCGGGGGCGGAGGCGGCGAAGGTTCGCAACGCCGCCTCCCCGTCCCCGGCGAGGTCGACCTGGTACCCGGATCGCTCCAGGTAGCGGCGGAGCACGTCGCGCACCGCGTGGTCGTCGTCGACGACGAGGATCCGCCCCGCGTCTGCCTGCTGCTTCATCCGGTCACCAGTTCGTCGCGATCACGTGGTTCACCGCCAGCGCGGTCACCGCCTGCCCGGCCAGCCACCAGCGCCGCTGCCGGTCCGGCAGCAGAGCGGCACCGACAGCGAACCACACCGCGAACGGGAGCCAGATCCGCTCGACCTCGGCCTTGCTCAGCCCGGAGAGGTCAGCGGCCAGCACCGCCGCAGCCGCCGCCAGCACCAGCCCGGCGGCGGCTCCCCGGTCCAGCGCGGCCCGGCGGAGGGCCACCGCCGCGAACGGGCCCGCCGACAGCAGCAGAGCACCGATGTTGCCGAACACCCAGTAACCGTACGGCCGCTGGGCGAAATCGCCCTGGTGGTAGCGCTGGACGACCAGCTGGTAGCCGTCCAGCCACCAGAACCCGTGCGCGGCGAACACGGCTACCACGCCGACCACCCCGACCGCGGCCAGCAGCAGCGCCCGGTACCCGCGCGTGCACAGCACCACCACGACCACCAGCGGGAGCAGCAGCACCAAGCCGTAGTTCAGGAACAGCGCGAAGCCCAGCAGCAGACCGGCACCGGCCGCCGCGAACCCGGCCAGCGGGCCGCGGCGCGTCGCGGCCAGCGCCAGCAGCGCAAGCCCGGTGGCGGAGACCCCGGTGAACATGCCGTCGGCGGACACCCCGACCCACACAGCCCCGGGGAACAGCACCACGAACGGCAGCGCGGCCCGGGCCGCGTCCGCGCCGGCCAGCGCCCGCGCGGTGACCGGCACGGCCACCGCCGCGAGTGACCCGACCAGCACCGACACGACCCCGGACGACGCCCCGCCGCCGAGCCCGACCCGGTCCAGCCACACGTAACTGAGCAGAGCACCGGGCGGGTGACCGGACACGTGCACGGTCCAGGAGCCGGGTTGCCCGGCCAGGACGTGGTCGGTGAACGTGGTGAGCATCGCGCCGATGTCGGTGACGCGGGGAACGTCCCGCAGGTACTCGGCCCAACCGGTCAGCCGACCAGCGACGCCGTCCTGCCACCCGTCCACCAAGGCCAGCGACATCGTCCACGCCAAGGCTGCAAGGTACCCCCCCACCAGCAAGCGGCCCCACGGCAGGCGGGCGGCCAGCGGCGGGCCCCAGGTGGTGACCGCAGCGGCGGTCAGGAGCGCGAGCGGGGTCCCGGGGCCGACGCGGGGCAGCCAGAACCCGAACAGCGGCGCGGCGTCGGCGTACAGCGGGACACCCGCGCGGTTCAGCAGGAAACCGGCTGCGGCGGAGCCCGCCACCGCGGTGACGGCGACGGCCAGCGCGACCAGATCGGCTCCGCAGCGCTGGTTGTGGGCAGTGCGGGGGATTTGGAGCACCCGCGCGAGGCTAGTGCGGGTGCCGAGGCGCACGAACGCATCGACGGCATCCGTCAGCACCTCGTAAGAAGTCGCGAACCGGGGGAGCGGCGGAGCCGGCTGGCGCGGGAAGTCACCTCGTTCTGGAGGTCGAGAACCTGGACGGCGTAAGGGATCCGTAAGGTCGGCGGGCATTCCCGGCGTCGCCCGCGGTGCGTTTCACTGGCCCGCGTGAACGATGTGGATGTGGTGCTGCCCTGCCTCGACGAGGCGCTGGCGCTGCCCGGGGTGCTCGCTGCGATGCCGCCCGGGTTCCGCCCGCTCGTGGTGGACAACGGGTCGTCGGACGGATCGGACTCGGTCGCCGAGGAGCACGGCGCGGTGGTGGTCCGCGAGCCCCGGCGGGGGTACGGCGCGGCGGTGCACGCGGGTTTGGTGGCGTCGACCGCCGAGTTCGTCTGCGTCCTGGACTGCGATGGTTCGCTGGACCCCGGTGTGCTGCCGATGCTGGTCTCGGTGGTGCGGGCGGGGCGGGCCGACTTGGTCGTCGGGCGGCGGGTTCCGGTGCGCGCGGCGGCGTGGCCGTGGCACGCGAGGGCGGGCAACGCGCTGATCTCGGGGTTGTTGCGGCGGCGGGGACTCGCGGTGCACGACATCGCACCGATCCGCGCCGCGCGGCGGCTCGACCTGCTGCGGCTGGGGGTCGAGGACCGGGGCTTCGGTTACCCGCTCGAACTGCTGTGCAAGGCGGCGGAGGCGAACTGGCGGGTGCACGAGCTGGACGTGGCCTACCGGCCGCGTGCGGCCGGTACCCGGTCGAAGGTCTCCGGGTCGGTGCTCGGCACCGTCCGCGCGGTCCGGGACATGGCGGGAGTGCTGCGATGAGCCGGACCGCACTGCTGGTGGTGGCGAAGTCCCCGGTTCCTGGTCTGGTCAAGACCCGGATGTGCCCACCAGCCACGCCCGCTGAGGCTGCGCGCATCGCCGCCGCGAGCCTGTTGGACACGATCGACGCGGTGCGGGACACCGCGCGGGCCCGGCCGGTGCTGGCGTTGTCCGGGGACCTCGACGCGGCCGTTGGTGGGGTCGAGCTGCGCGACGCGCTGCGCGGGTGGACGGTCCTCGGCCAGCGCGGTGACGGGTTCCCCGCCAGGTTGGCAGCCGCCCACCTCGACACCGCGGCGGCGCATCCGGGGCTGCCGGTCGTGCAGATCGGGATGGACACCCCGCAGGTGACCCCGGACCTGCTGACCGAGGCGTGCGCCGCGCTCGACGACGCGGACGCGGCACTGGGCCCGGCCGAGGACGGCGGCTGGTGGGCGATCGGGTTCCGCGATCCCGCCGTCGCGAGCGTGCTGGGGTCGGTGCCGACGTCCCGCCCGGACACCGGTGCCCGGACGCTGGCGGCGTTGCGTACCGCAGGCCTGCGGGTGGCCCTGCTCCCGGAACTGACCGATGTGGACAGGATGGGGGATGCGGTGCGGGTCGCCGGGTCCGTGCCGGGCTCCCGCTTCTCGGCGAGCCTGCCCGCGGCGCACCTCTGACCGGCGGGAGCGGACGTCGGGGCGCCGTTCTCGGTCGGACCACCGGTTCACGCGCGCTCGTGACCGAGCGCGTTGACGATCTGGCGGGCTGTGCCCCACGCTGTCAGTCCGAGCACGAGCAGGGCGGGCCACAGCAGGGCGTGCGCGGCTCCGGTGAGCCAGCCGATTCCGCTCGCCGTGGCGACGCTGGAGGTCGCTGCGCAGGTCATGCCCAGGGGGAAGACCGTCGCCCAGCGGCGGAAGTCGTAGCGCAGCCGCACGACGACCAGTTCCAGCACGGCCAGCACCGCGTACCAGGCGGCCGTGATCGCCCAGAGCACGAACGCGCCCACCCCGACCACCGCCGTCCGCAGGTGCACCGCGTGCAGCGCGGAGTTCAGCTCGGCGGTGGACACCGTGCTGATCGCCAGCGCGCCGCCCACGATCCAGTGGTCGCCGCAGCCGCGCACCAGTTGCCGGAAGTCGAAGCGCGACAGCACGAAGACGTACAGGCCGAGGCCGAGCAGGTCCGCGCCCGCCGCGAGCGGCAGGAGCCACGCCGCCCCGGAGGTCAGCTTCGCCGCCAGGACCGCGAGCGACTGGGTGGCCACGCACAGCAGGAAGCACACGCCGACCGCAGGAGTCGGCAGGTTCTGGAGCACGCGCGGCACCAGCACCGCCCACAGCACCGCTGCCAGCGCCAGCAGCACCCAGCTCGCCGCGGACCACCCGTGCTGGAGGAGGCCGGCACCGACCACTCCGGTCGCCGCGACACCGGACAGCGCGCCAGGCCGCACCGCCTCCGCGCGCCAGCCCGCCGCGTCCCCGGCCAGCCGGGTCAGGAACGACACCGCCAACAGCACCCACACCGCCCCGGCCGCGGCCAGCAGCGACGCGGACAGCACCGGGTGGCCCACCAGCCGCGCGGCGACCGACACGATGCCGATCGCCATCACCACCGCGCCGGACTCGCACGGGATCCGGCGCACCACCGCGAACACGCTCAGAGCCGCTGCCAACCGCGCGGCTCCCGGCGGGTGCCAACGCGGTCGCCGCTGCGGCTGCGGTAGACGACGTACGGGCGGAACAGGTAGTGCACGGGCGCGCTGAAGGCGTGCACGAGGCGGCTGAACGGCCACAACGCGAACAGCGCGAGCGCGAGCAGCGCGTGCAGCCGGTAGTCCAGCGGCGCCCCGGCCATGAGCTCGGGGTGCGGGTGCAGCAGGAAGATGTCGCGGAACCAGGGCCCGATCGTCTCGCGGTAGTCGTAGGGACCGCGGACCCCGTTGTCGACCACCGTGGTCCACAGCCCCAGCGAGATCACCGCGACCAGCAGGACGTGGGTGAGCTGGTCGCCGCGGCTGGTCGCCCGGCGCACCGCCGTGGTGCGCAGCCGCCGCCACAGCAGCACCGCGAGCCCGGCCAGCGCGCCGCACCCGGCGAGCGTGCCGACCAGCAGCGACACCACGTGGTAGTTCGCCTCGGTGCCGAAGAGCTCGGTCAGCGCCTTCGGCACCAGCAGGCCGAGCACGTGCCCGCCCACCACCAGCAGCAAGCCGTAGTGGAACAGCGGGCTGCCCACCCGCAGCAGGCGGGACTCGTGCAACTGGCTGGAGCGCGAGGTCCAGCCGAACTTGTCGTAGCGGTACCGCCACACCGTGCCGCCGACGAACACCACCAGCACCACGTACGGCAGCACACCCCACAACATCGCATCGATCGGACTGATCATCGGCTCCCCTCCCGGAGCAGGAACGGTTGCAGGCCGACCAGCTCGGTTGGGGCCTGCGCGGGCACGGCCGCCGTCCCGCGGCTGCGCGGGACCGCGTCGAGCACGGCCGACACCGCCCCGGCGTACGGGGTGCCGACCTCGTCGAGCTTGCGGTGCAGCAGTTCGATGGCGGGCCGGAACCGGCCGAGCAGCGCCTCGCCCGGGTCCGCGGCGGCGACCGAGAACTCCAGCAGCGCGGGCAGGTAGTCCGGCAGCTCCCCGCCGACGACCCGGAAGCCGTGCGCGCGGTAGGTGCCCGCCAGCTCGGCCAGCGCCCCGCCGCGCAACCTGGTGTCCCCGTGCACGAACCAGGTCAGGTGGAGGCTCCGGCGCGGGCTGACGTCGAACACCTCGACGTAGTGCTGCTCGGCCACCGGCAGCGGTGCCCCGGTGAGGTGGTCGAGCAGCCGGTGCAGTGGCCCAGCGGTGGCGGGGTCACCGAGCTCGGTGGTGGCCTCGCGCAGCAGCGGGAGCTGCCGGACCAGCTCGGCGTCGGGGTAGTGCAGGCACCAGGCGGCGATCTGCCGCACCAGCCCGCGGGTGCGGGCGTTGAGCCGTCGACGTCTCACCGCTCACCTCCGCGCAGCGTCGGGAACATCTCGTTTGGTCGGTCGTCGCCGTCCCACACCACCAGGTCGGTGCTGCCGGTGCGCAGGCTGCCCATGCCCGGGCCGCCGTCGGTGTCCAGGCTGCAGGTGGTCGCCAGCGACTCCAGCTCGTGCGCGTCGCCGATCCCGGCGGTCGGGATGACGTAGCGCTCCTCGTACTTGGCGATGGCCAGCAGCCGGTACATCGACCGCAGCTCGGCGGCGTCCATCCCGGCCGCCCGCAGCGGCGCCTCGTCCGGGGCTTCCCCCAGGTTCACCGAGCGCATGTGGGAGCGCATCGCGGCGAGCCGGCGCAGCGCGTCCCGCACCGGGCCGATGTCGCCCGCGGTGAACAGCTCGGCCAGGTACTCGACCGGGATGCGCAGCGCGTCGATCGCCCCGAAGAGGTTGTCCGCGTCCTCCCCGTCGTGACCGGTCCCAGCCACCGCGTCCACCACCGGCGACAGTGGCGGGACATACCAGACCATCGGCATGGTGCGGTACTCCGGGTGCAGCGGCAGGGCCACCCGGTAGCGGCAGATCAGGTCGCGAACCGGGGAGCGCCGGGCCGCCTCGATCCAGTCGTGCGGGATGCCCGCCCGCTCGGCCGCGGCGACCACCGCCGGATCGTGCGGGTCCAGGAACAGGTCGCGCTGCGCCGGGTAGAGCTGGTGTTCGTCGGTGGTCGCGGCGGCTTCGGTGACCCGGTCGGCGCCGTAGAGCAGCACGCCGATGTAGCGCAGCCGCCCCACGCAGGTCTCCGAGCAGATCGTCGGCTGGCCCACCTCGACCCGCGGGTAGCAGAAGGTGCACTTCTCGGCCTTGCCGGTGCGGTGGTTGAAGTAGACCTTCTTGTAGGGGCAGCCGGAGACGCACATCCGCCAGCCGCGGCACTGGTCCTGGTCGACCAGCACGATGCCGTCCTCGGCGCGCTTGTACATCGCGCCGGACGGGCAGGACGCCACGCAGGACGGGTTGAGGCAGTGCTCGCAGATCCGCGGCAGGTGGAACAGGAAAGACTGCTCGAACTCGAACTTGATCCGGGTGCCCAGCTCGGTGCGGAGCTTGGCCACCACCGGGTCGGCGTCCCCGTGCTCCGGGGTGCCGCCGAGCGAGTCCTCCCAGTTCGGTCCCCAGTGGACGGACGTGGGCCGACCGGTGATCACCGAGGTCGGCCGGGCCACCGGTACGTCCTCGCCCAGCGGTGCTTCCAGCAGCATCCGGTAGTCGTAGGTCCAGGGCTGGTAGTAGTCGTCGAGCTCCGGCAGGTCGGGGTTGGCGAACAGCGTGGCCAGCTTGCGCAGCCGTCCACCGCCGCGCAGCTTCAACCGCCCCCGCCGGTCGAGCTGCCACCCGCCGCGCCACCGCTCCTGGTCCTCGTAAGTGCGCGGAAACCCTGCCCGGGGCGGGTTTCCACGTTGTTGAACCACGCGTACTCGACGCCGCCGCGGTTGGTCCAGGTCTGCTTGCAGGTGACCGAGCAGGTGTGGCAGCCGATGCACTTGTCCAGGTTCATCACCATGGCGAGCTGGGCCATCACGCGCATCAGTACTCGACCTCCTGGCTGCGGCGGCGGATCACGGTGACCTCGTCGCGCTGGTTGCCGGTGGGACCGTGGTAGTTCAGGGCGAAGGTTTGCTGGGCGTAGCCGCCGATGAGGTGGGTGGGCTTGACCCGCACGCGGGTCAGCGAGTTGTGGATCCCGCCGCGCCGACCGGTGGTCTCGCTCTTCGGCACGTTCACCGTCCGGTCCTGCGCGTGGTACATGAACACCGTGCCCGCGGGCATCCGGTGCGAGACCACGGCGCGGGCCACCACCACGCCGTTGCGGTTGACCGCCTCGACCCAGTCGTTGTCGCGCACCCCGATCGCCGCCGCGTCCACCGGGCTCATCCAGAACGTCGGCCCGCCCCGGGACAGCGTCAGCATGATCGGGTTGTCCTGGTACTCGCTGTGGATCGACCACTTCGAGTGCGGGGTCAGGTAGCGCACCACGACCTCCGCGCCGTCGGGCCCGAGCCGTCGTTCCCCGGCCAGCCGGTGCAGGTCCAGCGGTGGCCGGTACAGCGGTAGCTGCTCGCCGAGCTCGGCCATCCAGTCGTGGTCCAGGAAGAAGTGCTGGCGGCCGGTCAGGGTGTGCCAGGGCTTGAGCTGCTCGACGTTGATGGTGAACGGCGAGTAGCGCCGCCCGCCGGACTCGTCGCCGGACCACTCCGGGCTGGTCACCACCGGTGCGGGGCGGGAGCGGGTGTCGGCGAAGGTCACCCGGTGCTCGCTGTGGTGGGCCGCCAGGTGCGCCAGCGGCCGCCCGACGCGCTGCTCCAGTGCCCGGAAGGCCGCGGTGGCCAGTCGTCCGTTGGTGGTGCCGGACAGCGCGAGCACGGCGTCGGCGAACCGGCGGTCGGTGTCCAGCCGCGGTCGTCCAGCGGCCGGGCCCGCGGTGGTTAGCCCGTTGGCGCCGCCCAGCCAGGCCAACTCCGGGTCGACCCCGACGGTCCAGCCCTTGGTGGTCACCCCGAGCTCGTCCAGCAGCGGCCCGGCCGCGGCCAGCTTCGCCGCCACCGCAGGGTAGTCCCGCTCGACGACGGTCAGCGCGGGCATGGTCCGGCCGGGCTGCGGATCGACCTCGCCGCCGCGCCAGTCCAGCAGCACCCCACCCGGCTGCGCGACCTCGCCGGGGGTGTCGTGGCCGATCGCGGTGGCGACCACGTCCCGCCGCACCCCGAGGTGGGTGGCGGCCAGCTCGCTGAACTTCGCGGCGATGCCGTGGAAGGCGTCGAAGTCGGTGCGGCACTGCCACGGCGGGTCCACCGCGGCGTTGAACGAGTGCACGGAGGGGTGCATGTCGGTGCTGGACAGGTCGTGCTTCTCGTACCAGGTGGCGGCGGGCAGCACCACGTCGGAGAACAGGGTGGTGCTGGTCATCCGGAAGTCCAGCGAGAGCAGCAGGTCCAGCTTGCCCTCGGCGGCCTCGGCCCGGTGCACCTCGGTCGGCGGCTGCTCGGGCTCGGTCGAACGCGGCTGCGCCTCGGCGCCCAGCAGGTGCCTGAGGAAGAACTCGTTGCCCTTGGCCGACGAGCCGAGCAGGTTGGAGCGCCACACGGTCAGCACCCGCGGCCAGTTGGCCGGGGCGTCGGGGTCCTCGCAGGCGAAGCCGAGCCGACCCGAGCGCAGCTCCTGCACCACGTGCTCCACCGGGTCGCGCCCGGCGGCCTCGGCCTCGTCGGACAGCTCCAGCGGGTTGCGGTCGAAGGTCGGGTAGGACGGCATCCACCCCGCCCGAGTCGAGCGCGCGATGCAGTCGGCCGCCGTCGTCCCGCTCAGCGATCCGGGTGCGCCGGGCCAGGTGAGCGCGTCGGTGGTGAGGCCGTCGTAGCGCCACTGCCCGGTGTGCAGGTAGAACCAGGCCGTCCCGATCATCTGCCGCGCCGGGCGGTGCCAGTCCGCCGCGCTGGCCAGCGTCGCCCACCCGGTCAGCGGGCGTACCTTCTCCTGGCCGACGTAGTGCGCCCAGCCGCCGCCGTTGCGGCCCTGGCAGCCGGTGAGCAGCAGCAGGGTGAGGAACGTCCGGTACGCCTCGTCGGAGTGGAACCAGTGGTTGGTCCCAGCGCCCATCAGGATCATGCAGCGGCCCCCGGACCGGACCGCGGTGTCGGCGAACTCCCGCGCGATCCGCACCGCGCGCGCCGCCGGTACCGAGGTGATCCGCTCCTGCCAGGCCGGGGTGCCGGGTTCGGGGTCGGCGTAGTCGGCTGGCCAGCTGCCGGGCAGGCCCGCGCGGCCGACCCCGTACTGCGCGAGCAGCAGGTCGAACACCGTGGTCACCAGCGGGCCACCCGGGGTCAACCGCACGGCTGGCACACCGCGGGTGGTGGCTGCACCGGCCCCGTCCGGTGAGTCGAAGCGCGGCAGCAGCACCTCGACCGCTTGGTGCGGGTGGTCGTGCAGGCTCAGCCGCGGGGTGACCTCGCCCAGGTCGAGGTTCCAGCGCCCGGTCTCCTCGTCGTCCCAGCGGAACCCCAGCGAGCCGTTGGGGACCACCGGTTGGCCGGTGGCGTCGTCCAGCAGCACGGTCTTCCACTGCTCGCTCGCGCCCGACCGCCCCAGGTCGGCGGCCGTGACGAACTTGCCCGGCACCAGCGCGCCGTCCCGCTCGACCAGGTCGACCAGGAACGGCAGGTCCGTGTACCGGCGCACGTAGTCGGTGAAGACCGGGGTGGGCCGCTCGACGAAGAACTCCTTGAGCACGACGTGGCCCATCGCCACCGCGAGCGCCGCGTCCGTGCCTGGGTGCGGGGCCAGCCACTCGTCGGCGAACTTGGTGTTGTCGGCGTAGTCGGGGGAGACCACCACGACCTTCTGCCCCCGGTAGCGGGCCTCGGTCATGAAGTGCGCGTCCGGGGTGCGGGTGACCGGGACGTTGGACCCCCACATCACCAGGTAGGCCGCGTCCCACCAGTCGGCGGACTCGGGCACATCGGTCTGGTCGCCGAACACCTGCGGGGAAGCCACGGGCAGGTCGGCGTACCAGTCGTAGAAGGACAGCATCGGCGCGCCGATCAGCGACAGGAACCGGGAACCGACGGCGTGCGAGACCATCGACATCGCCGGGATCGGGGAGAACCCGGCGATCCGGTCGGGTCCGTGCGCGACGATGGTGTGCACGTGGGCGGCGGCGACCATCTCCAGCGCCTCGTCCCAGGAGACCCGCACCAAACCACCCTTGCCGCGCGCCCGCTGGTAGCGCTGGCGCAGCTCGGGATCGTCCATGATGGACGCCCAGGCGCGTACCGGTTCACCGGTGCGCGCCCTGGCCTGGCGGTACATCTCGACGAGCACGCCGCGCGCGTGGGGGTAGCGGATCCGGGTGGGGGAGTAGGAGTACCAGGAGAACGACGCGCCTCGCGGGCAGCCGCGTGGTTCGTACTCCGGGCGGTCCGGGCCCATCGACGGGTAGTCGGTGTCCTGGGCCTCCCAGGTGATGATCCCGTCCTTGACGTAGACGTTCCACCGGCAGGAGCCGGTGCAGTTCACGCCGTGCGTCGAGGGCACGACCTTGTCGTGGTTCCAGCGGTCCCGGTAGAAGGCGTCGCCCTCGCGCCCGCCGGTGTGGAACACGGCCCGCAGGTCCTCGGTCGTGTCCGCCCTGGAGAGCAGTCGGCCGAGTCGGAGCAGTGCGTCTCCGGCCGCGCCGCCGTCCGCTCGGCCCCGGGCGGGGCCGGCAGGTCCGCTGCCGAGGTCCCGTTCAGGCGCTGCGCACATGCTGCTTTCTCCGATCGTGGTCGGAAGTGCGGTGGAAAATGTGGTGGGGTGGTGCTCGGGTCGAATCTACGGCTGTTGACCGCCGCTTGTCAGGTTCACCAAAAGTGGGAATGTTCACGTCGGGTAAAGACGCATAAACGGTCCGTGGTCGGTTTGTGGCCGTCGGGAACCTGGCCGTTTCTGCGGCGGTGATCCGGCCTATTGAGGGCATCGATGCGGTATACACCTGCGAAAACTCGGTAAGAATGGGTTGCTGGACGATCTTTTCCGAGATCTTGTCCATTCCTTTCGCGGGTCTTGACCTCCTAGATGTGTCGTATTTGTGCAGTTTTTTGGCTGATTATTACGTTTGCTCATCAGTCGAATTGATGAGCATTCTTCCGAATGGCTTACTGCTTGGGTTCACCGTGGTCGTTTTGGTGGCTACCGGGAAATTTACGTTGCCGTTGCCTGATTGGCGACGGTGTTTTCCGGGGCAAAGGTGGACCGGCAGCCGGGAATGGCGAACCGGGGGCGTTCCGGCGTGTGGTGCCGGGTGCGGCGCGGGAGAGCAGCTGGTCCCGAGTCGGGTCCAACCGGGCCCGGTCGAGCTGGGTGGCTGTCCGCGCCCGGGCTGCGCCGGGTCTGGTGGAACCTCCTGCCCTGAACGAGTTCTCGCCGAGGTCTACGGTGGGAGTGAGTGGTTCGGGTGTGCCTGGTGCGGAGTGGTGGTCGAGGATGCCATGCCTCGATGATGCCAGCGGGTCGAACGGGTTTTCGACCGAATATCGGTCCCTCGATCGGTTGATCATCGGTGCGCCGACTGCCGTCCCCAGCTGGGGATGCGGCCCGGAATACCGCCCTGAACTGCGGCGTTGCCATCCGTGTGCGGGAGTCCTCGGCGCGGCGCGACACCTCCCGGGCGGAGAGGTTCCTGGCCCGGGAGCGGGCGAGCGCGCTGGCGCGGATCGAGTCGCTGCGACGCCAGTTGGCCGCGATCGGCGATGACTCGACCTGGACCGGCGCCGACGACGAGCACGATCCGGAAGGGGCCACGCTCGCCTACGAGCGGGCCCAGTTGCAGGGGCTGCTCGCCGACGCGCGTCGCGAGCTCGACGAGCTCGACCGCGCGGTCTCGCGGTGGCGGGAGGGCACCTACGGTGTCTGCGAGCGCTGCGGGAAGGACATCGCCTGGCAGCGGCTGGAAGCGCTGCCCGCCGCGACCACCTGCATCAAGTGCGCGTCATCGCGGCACTGAGTCGAGGGCGAAGGTCCGGCGGTAGTCGCGCGGCGGCACGCCGACGATGCGCCGGAAGTGGTGCCGCAGCAGTGCGGCGGTGCTGAACCCGCACTCGCGCGCGATCTGCTCGATACCCAACTGGGTGTCCTCCAGCAGGCGGCGCGCGTGCAGGACGCGCTGCGTGGCAAGCCACTGGTGGGGCGTCGTGCCGGTCTCGGCGACGAACCGGCGGGCGAAGGTGCGCGGCGACATGCTCGCCCGCGCCGCGAGCTCGGCGACGCTGTGCTCGACGTCCAGGGTCTCCTGCATCCAGGTCAGGACCGGTTCGAGGCTGTCCCCGGTGCACTCGGGGACCGGCAGGTCGATGAACTGCCGCTGCCCGCCGTCGCGCTGCGGGGGCACCACCATGCGCCGGGCGATCAGGGTCGCTGCGGTGGAACCCAGCTCGCGGCGCACCAGGTGCAGGCAGGCATCGATGCCAGCCGCGGTTCCCGCGCTGGTCACCACGTCGCTGTCATCGACGTAGAGGACGTCCGGGTCGAGCTCGGCGGTGGGGAAGCGGCGGCGGAATGCGGCCGCGTGGTACCAGTGCGTCGTGCAGCGGCGGCTGTCCAGCAGCCCGGCGGCGCCGAGCAGGAACGCGCCGGTGCACACCGAGAGCATCGTCGCCCCGCGTGCCGCGGCGGCTCGCAGCTCGTCGAGCACCTCGGGCGGGTAGTCGTCCCTGATCCGCCCGGCGGGCACGGTCACGACGTCGGCGCGGGACAGCTCGTCGAGCCCGTGTTCGGGAACAACGTGCATCCCCACCGAGGTGGGCACCGGAGCGCCCGGTCGCTGCCCGCAGATGCGGAAGTCGATCGGTGGCACCCCGTCGGCGGTCCGGTCCAGGCCGAAGACCTCGCACAACACGCCCAGCTCGAACGGGGCGACGCCGTCGAGCACCACGGCGGCCACGGTGCGCAGCATGCCACCACGGTAGCTGGCAGGATTTTGCCGCACAATGGCTTCACTGCCACTGTCGACGGGGATCCGCGCACCGCACGCTGGAGGCCTGCGAACCCGCGAGCCACCAGGGATGACGCATCATGAACACTTCGCTCGCCCGGTTGTTCCCCGCCCAGCTGTCCGGACTCCGCCGCTACTTCGCGGTGCAGACCTGGCTGTGGTCCCGCCACCTGGAAGCCCTGCAGCCGTGGGAGGTGGAGGCCGAGATGCGCTGGGTCCGCAACCCGATCACCCGGCGCTGGGAGCTGCGCGGCGGTGTTCTGCCGCCGGGCGAACCCGAATCCACTTAGGACGCGTTGCGCGCAGTTCGGCGAGCCCGGTCTGCGTCCGGTGCGGTAGGCGGACTGCCGCTCACCGACGGACGACGTGGCGGCGCTGCGGGCCGAAGCTGGATCCGACGTTGGACCGGTTTCGGAGGTGTCGCGATGGTGACCGAGTTGTTGGCCCAGTGGGGTCCTGCCTGGCACGGCCCGCACGGCGGCCCGGGGTGGCCGATCGGGTTGGTGTTCCTGCTCCTGGTCGTCGTGCTGGCGGGCGTGGTCAGTTGGCTGGTGGTGCGCTCCCGCCCGCGTCGGCAGTCCGCTGTCGAGCGGGCTCGGGAGGTCCTCGCCGAGCGCTACGCCCGGGGTGAGATCAGTTCCGAGGAGTACCGCGAGCGGCTCGGTGGCTTGGGCTGATCCACCGCCGCGCGGCGCGGAGTAGTTGGGAACGAACCAGTCTCGTATGTATGACGGTGAATTTCCAACACACCCCGTTCGGGGGAGCGCGTTCTCCCCGGTGGCGCGTTACCGTCGGGGAAGGTGCGCACACACCCCGGATTCGTCCGGGGGCACAACACTGGGGGGAGAGGTCGGGGGCGAGCTGCGTCAGCTGGCCCCCGACCGCTCGATCGACCACGGGAGTGGTCTGCGATGGATCTGATCACGAAGTGCAGTGAGCTCCCGCACGAGCAGTTGTGCGAGGAGATCCGGATCGCCGGGCTCGCCCGCAAGCAAGCCCTGGCCTCCGGTTCGAAGGCCGACCTGGAGATGGCCGAATCGGTGCTGGACTGGTTCCTGGACGAGCTCGCTGAGCGGTTGCGGCGTGGCCGCGTGCCGACCGTGCAGGCCGTTCCCGGCAGCAGGGAGGACGAACCAGTCCCGCGGTGACCTGCGCTCGGACCGACCGGGGCGGTTCAGCGCGGGTTGCGGGAGGCCAGGCGGGAGCCGGGGTCGGAGAGCTGACCGCGCGCGGTCACCAGTGCGCTCCGGGCGTCTTCCGGACAACCGTGGGCGAGGTGCTCGGCCGCGGTGCGGACCGCGGCCGCGGCATCGGTGGAGATCTGGATCTGCGGGTGCTGGTCGAGCATGTCGACTGCGCGGGTCAGCTCCTGCTGGGCGCGGTCGGCCGGGTCGTGCTGTGCGGTCAGTAAGTCGATGAGGGCTGTGTCCACCGCGTCGCGCAGGGCCGCCTCGGTCGAACTGTGCTGGGCAGTCACGAGGCGTGAGTCTATGCCCTGGAGCCGCCGGGTCCCCCCGCCGAAGATCACCCACACGGGTGGACTCGGTGTGGTGGATCACCGCAGTGGTCCGATCGCCGGGCGGTGCGGGCGGGCTGGCGAGTGGCCGCGACGCGCTGACCTGCGTGGCCGAGCTGGTGCGCCCGGCGCCGCGCAGGGTCCACTGCGGACTCCTGGGCTCCAGCGCCGGTTCCTGGTGCGGACCGGCGCGTAACCTGGAGACGATGTTGTTCGTCGGACCCGGGAAGTAGGGGAGAGAGATGTTCTGGAACATCCTCGGGTGGATCGTCTTCGGCCTGATCGCGGGTTTCATCGCCAGGGCGATCGTGCCGGGCAAGGACGACATCGGCCTGGTGCGGACGATCCTGCTCGGCGTCGCCGGTTCGGTCGTCGGTGGGTTCGTGTTCGGCCTGCTGACGGTCGGGCTGCGCGGGTTCGAGCCGACCGGCTGGATCGGCTCGGTGATCGGCGCGGTGATCGTGCTGGTGATCTACAACAAGGTCACCGGCCGCAAGCGCCGGCTCCGCTCGTAGCGGAGCTCGTCCGCGCGGCGACCACCGCGCTCCCAGGGGGAGGCCGGGCTGCCGGCCTCCCCCTGCGCTCGTCCGGGCCCTGGCCCGGCTACGGCTTGCGACCGACCCCGGCCAACCCGGGGAACCGCTCCGGTTGCTCGCCGACCTCGGCTGACCGCCACTGCTGCAGGAAGACCACGCCCGGGTCCACCAGCTCGAACCCCTCGAAGAAACCGGTCACCTCGCTGCGCGTGCGCATCGTCATGGGCGTCGAGGTGCGCCTGCGGTAGAGGTCGGCGTGCGCCGGGCCGACGTCGGGGCGGGACTCGGCGGAGGCGTGCGAGATCACCAGGTAGCTGCCCGGTGCCATCGCCTCCCGGTAGCGGGCGACGATCTTGCCCGGCTCGTCGTCGTCGGTGACGAAGTGCAGCACGGCGACCATCATCAGCGCGATCGGCTGGCTCAGGTCCAGCAGCTCGGCCACCTCCGGGCTGGCCAGCACCGCCTCCGGGTCGCGCAGGTCGGCGTCGACGATCGTGGCGTCCGGGTTGTCCTGCAGCAGCTTCCTGCTGTAGGCGACCGCGATCGGATCGGTGTCCACGTACACCACCCGCGCACCGGGCGCGGCCTGCTGGGCGACCTCGTGCACGTTGCCGACGGTGGGGATGCCCGAGCCGAGGTCGAGGAACTGGCGGATGCCCCGCTCGGCGCAGTACTGCACGGCGCGGCGCAGGAAGGCGCGGTTGGCCTGCATGATCAGCGGCAGGTCCGGCCACATTGCGATGGCTTCCTCGGCCATCCCCCGGTCCACCGCGAAGTTGTGGTCGCCGCCCAGGTAGTAGTCGTAGACCCGCGCCGCGTTGGGCTTCTCCAGGTCGATGTGCCCGTGCTCGGGCGGCACCTCGGTCATCGCTCCTCCTCACAGCTGGGCGGTGCGCCCCGCCCAGCCGTGATGCTAATCCTGTCCGTTATGCCCGGGCTAGACCGCGGGTTCGGTCGCCCCGCCGAGCCGGACCACCACGCCCAGCGCCAGCAGGGCGACCGCCGCGCCGCCGGTCATGGTGATCGCCATCGCCGGACCGTCGTTGCCGAGCAGGCCGACCAGCGGCGCGATCAGCGCGCCGAGCCCGAACTGCGCGGCGCCCAGCAGTGCGGCCGCGGTCCCGGCGGCTTCGCCGTGCCGGGAGAGCGCGAGGGCGGGCGCGTTGGGCAGGACGAAGCCCATGGCGCCCAGCACCAGCCACATCGGCACGATGAACCCGTACAGGCCGCCGGTGCCGGTGGTGGTCAGCGCCGTCAGCACCAGGCCCGCCGCGGTGGCGGCGACCAGCGCGGCGAACACGATCTGCTTGGGGCTGTAGCGGTTGAGCAGCACGACGTTGAACTGGGAGGCGCCGATCAGCGCCACCGCGCCGACACCGAAGACCAGTCCGAAGGACTGCTGGTCGAGACCGAACTGTTCTTGGAGCACGAACGACGAACCTGAGATGTAGGAGAACAGCGCGGACATCGCCAGCGCCGCCACCACGGCGAGCAGCACGAAGTCGCGGTCGGTGAGCAGCTGCCGG
This sequence comes from Saccharopolyspora sp. NPDC000359, assembly GCF_040300525.1. Taxonomy (NCBI): domain Bacteria; kingdom Bacillati; phylum Actinomycetota; class Actinomycetes; order Pseudonocardiales; family Pseudonocardiaceae; genus Saccharopolyspora; species Saccharopolyspora sp. NPDC000359. The sequence goes on from NZ_JBEPDU010000029.1 coordinate 39,703, forward strand.
TAGGTGCGCAGGACCGGGCGGAACTGCGCGGCCTGGCGGCGTTGCGGTGGCAGCGACTCCTTGAGCGCGAAGATCGCCACCACCAGCAGGACCGCGCCGAGGACCGCCAGCGCGCCGAACACCCCGCGCCACGACCCGCCCAGCAGGATGGCCCCACCCAGGCTCGGGGCGAGGATCGGGGCCACGCCCATCACCAGCATCAACCGGGAGAGCGCGGTGGCCGCGGCGCGTCCGCTGAACAGGTCCCGGACCACGGCCAGCGCGACGACCATGGCGGCGGCCGCGCCGACGCCCTGCAGCGCGCGCAGCGCCCCCAGCACCGCGATGTTGGGGGCGAACAGGCACGCCACCGACGCCGCGATGTGCAGGGCGGTCCCGATGATCAGCGGCAGCCGTCGGCCGACGATGTCGGAGAACGGGCCGATGAGGAGTTGGCCGACGCCGAGGCCGAGCAGGGTGCCGGTGAGGGTGAGCTGCACGGTGGAGGCGCTGGCCTGCAGGTCGTTGCCGATGGCGGGCAACGCGGGCAGGTACATGTCGATGGTCAGCGGGCCGAGGGCGATCAGCGCCCCCAGCACGACGATCACCCGTAATCGGTTCAAGCCGGTCGGCTCCGGGGGCGCAGACCGCGCCTCCCGTGCCGCCGGAGGGCTCTGCACCGCAACGTTGTCCATCGCTGCCTTTCAGGTTCACCGCGAGCGGTGGAAGATGTGACGCGCTCCTCAGCGACGGTCGAGATCGCTTTGTTCCCGCCATCGCGGAAGAACCGGTGTGATGCGGGCTACAGGCGACGTCGCCGCTGGTCGGACCCGTTGTGCGGAGCGCTCTTCCGCGCACCGGACCGGTCGGCAAGAACGTCCTGTGTGGACTTGTTCCCGGATTCCGGTGAAGGGTTGGTGAATTCTCCTGCCGTGGGCGGTCGTCCCGGAGGAGCGGTTCCACCGGTCCTGGCGAGTCCGCTGCGGAGGCGGCGTGCGGCGGCCTTCCCCCGTCGAGAGGCTCCGCTCGGCGCGCCGCGGAGGGTAGGATTCCTGGGTTTGACCGGGTCGGTGAAGTGGAGTGGGGCGATGCACGGGTACACCCAGGACAAGGACAACTACCTCAAACGGCTGGCGCGCATCGAGGGGCAGGTCCGCGGCCTGGCGCGGATGATCGAGGAGGACAAGTACTGCATCGACATCCTGACCCAGGTCTCGGCCGTGACGAAGGGCCTGCAGGCGGTGTCCCTGCGCCTGCTCGACGAGCACCTCAAGCACTGCGTGGCCGAAGCCCTCGCCGAAGGCGGTCAGAACGCCGACCAGAAGGTCAAGGAGGCCAGCGACGCGATCGCCCGCCTCGTGAAGTCCTGACCAGCCGGGCCGGGGGCGGCCGCTGACCACCCCCGGCCGCGCCGATCAGCTCTGCGCCAGCAGCCCGCGCATGGTGTCGATCTCGGCCTGCTGGGTGTCGATGATCTGCTGGGCCATCTGCTTGGCCGCCGGGGACTGGCCGTCGGCCAGCTCGGTCCGGGCCATCGCCACCGCGCCCTCGTGGTGCTTGATCATCAACTCCAGGAACATGCGGTCGAACTCCGCGCCCTGGACCTGCGCCAGCTGCTCCATCTCGGCGGCGGACATCATGCCGCCCATGTCACCGTGGCCCATCGAGCCGTGGTCGGTGCTCGGCGCCGGGTCGGCGCCCCAGTCGCGCAGCCAGCCGGTGAGCGTCTCGACCTCCGGGCCCTGCGCCGCCTCGATCTGCTTGGCCAGGTCCTTGACCTGCGGGGAGTGCGCCCGCTCCGGAGCCAACCGGGACATCTCGACGGCTTGCTGGTGGTGCGGGATCATGCCCTGCGCGAAGGCGACGTCGGCGGCGTTGCTGGCCGCCTGCTGCTGGCTCGCCGGGGCCTGCGGCGGCGCGCTGCCGGTGTCCTGGCTGCCGCAGCCCGCCAGGGCGACGGTGGCGGCCGCGCTGATCGCGGCGGCAAGTGCGCGGGTGTGCTTCATCGTGGTCCTCGTCTTTCCTGAGCTGTTTCGAGCACGCCTTATCGGGCCACGGTGTGGATGCCGTGGCCGATCAGCTGCCGATCAGCGCCGGAGCACGCAGAGGGCCGCGAGTCTTCGCGGCACGGGAAGCGGTGGTGGGACCAGCACCGGCAGGACCACCAGCAGCGCCCTCGGCAGCTCGGCCGCGATGCGGAGCAGGCGCCGTAGCTGGGGGAGCAACAGCAGGAGGAAACCGGCGACGATCGCCAGGCACAGGTGCAGCGCGTCGTGGTCCGGGGTCGCTGGGGGTTCGTGGTGCTCGGTCGCCGCGGTCTGCACGACGGCGGCCTCCGGGGGGTGGGACTGCTCGTGCTGGGCCGGGACGTGGTGCATCACCACGACGCAGAGCGCCAGGGCCAGCAGCAGGCCCCAGCGGAGCAGCCCCGGACGTCCTCGCACGTCACCAACCATACCGGGGCGGGGTGGGCCGGTCGTCAGGACTTCACCAGCCGGGCGATCGCCTCGCTGGCCTCGCGGACCTTCTCCTCGGCCTGCTCGCCGCCCTCGGCCAGCGCCTCGGAGACGCAGTGCTTGAGGTGTTCGTCCAGCAGGCCCAGCGCCACCGCCTGCAAGGCCTTCGTGGTGGCCGAGACCTGGGTGAGCACGTCGATGCAGTACTGGTCCTCTTCGATCATCCGCGCCAGGCCGCGCACCTGGCCCTCGATCCGCCGCAGCCGCTTGGCGTAGTCGTCCTTGTCGTGCGTGTATCCGCGCATCGGGCACCTCCCCGTCCCTTTATACCCTAGGGGGGTACCGGACGCGAGGTTGATCAGAGGAAGCCCTCCGGCTTGGCCGGTCCCTTCGCCGCCTCCGGCGCGTTCCGCTCCGCGCGCGCCAGCCACAGCACGCCGCCCAGCTGGATCAGCGCCGCGCCGCCGGTCAGGGCCACCGCGATGACGGCGTAGACCTGCCAGCCCGAGACGAAGCCGAGCACCACCGCGATGGCGAAGAACAGCAGCGTGCGCACCAGCACGGTGGTGAGTTGACTCTTGCTCATCAGTCCGGGGCCCTCCTGCTCGCGTCCCCCGTCGAGTGTAGGCGGCCGGACCGCGGGCCGAGCCGGACCTCCGTTGTGGCGATTGACGGGCCGACCTGGGCGATCCTATTTTGCTAACAGGTGTCCTCAGTTTGCAGGGAGCGCCGATGTCGAAGCCGACACCGCTGGGTCCGGACTCGCTCATGTGGCGCCACTTCGGCGACTGGCGCGGGCTGCTGCTGGCGCTGTGGGCGGGGTCGATGCAGAACATGCACCCGCAGCTCGGCGCGGGGGTCGAGGAGCACTCGCGGTTCTTCGACGAACGGTGGGAGCGGCTCTACCGGTCCCTGTACCCGATCGGCGGGGTGGTCTACGACGGCCCGCGCGCGGAGCAGACCGCGCGGCAGGTGCGCGCCTACCACAACACGATCAAGGGCGTCGACAAGCACGGCCGCCCCTACCACGCGCTCAACCCGGACACCTTCTTCTGGGCGCACGCGACGTTCCTGGTGATGCCGATCCTGATCAACGAGCACTTCGGCGAACCGCTCACCGAGGAGCAGAAGGAGCAGGTCTACGCCGAGGGCGTGCAGTGGTACCAGCTGTACGGGATGAGCATGCGCCCGGTGCCGCCGGACTGGCCGAGCTTCCAGCGCTACTGGGACCACATGTGCCGCGAGGTGCTGGAGGACAACAAGGCCACCCGGGACGTCCTGGACCTCTCGCGGATCGGCGCACCGCCCCTGCTGCGCTGGCTACCCACCCCGCTGTGGGAGCTCGCCCGAATCCCCATCAGCCGCGGGTTCGCCTGGCTCACCGTCGGCCTCTACGACCAGGCCGTCCGGGACAAGCTGGGTTTGCGCTGGACCGCGCGCGACGAGCGGCTACTGCGCGTCCTGGGCCGCGCGCTCGCCCTCGCCTGGCGGCTGGTGCCGTTCGACTGGCGCTACCACCCGCGCGCCCGCGCGGCGTGGCGCCGCGTGCGCGGCCAGGTCCCGGCCGACGCGCCCCTGGTCGAAACCCCGGCCCGAAACCTCCCGCCGCCGGATCGCCGCGACGACCCCCAGCACTACTCGCCCGCGCAGGTCGGCTGAAACCCGGTGCCTCCTGCTGGCGGTACGCGCCCGGAACCGCGCGTGCTGTGATCACCAGTGGTGAACCGCCGCCTCACCACGATGTTCGCGTGCGCCCGCGCGCCCGCGATGGGAGGAGGTCGTTGATGATCCGCCGCACCTGCGCGGTCGTCGCCGCGCTCATGCTGGCCCTCACCCCGGCCGCCGCGGCGGCCGAGGTCAAGCCGGTCGCCACCGGCCTGGACATCCCGTGGGGCCTGGCGTTCCTGCCGGACGGCTCGGCGCTGTTCACCCAGCGCGACACCGGGCAGCTGATGTCCTTGCGGGACGGCCAGGTCACCGAGGTGCAGGAGATCGAGGACTCGCAGCCGACCAACGGCGAGGGCGGGCTGATGGGCCTGGCCGTGTCGCCGGAGTTCGAGGCCGACCAGACCGTGTTCGTCTTCTACAGCACCAGCGAGGACAACCGGATCGCCAAGCTGCGCCTGGGCGAGGCCCCGCAGCCGATCCTGACCGGGATCGCGAAGAACCGCTTCCACAACGGCGGCCGACTGGCCTTCGGCCCGGACGGCATGCTCTACGCCGCGACCGGCGACGCCCTGGACCGGGACAGCGCGCAGGACCCGAACTCGCTCAACGGCAAGATCCTGCGCATGACCCCCGACGGCGCCCCGGCCCCGGGCAACCCGTTCGGCGACTCGGTGGTCTACTCGATCGGCCACCGCAACCCACAGGGTCTCGACTGGGACGACGCCGGTCGCCTGTACTCCGCGGAGCTCGGTGACAACACCTGGGACGAGGTCAACCTCATCGAGGCGGGCAGGAACTACGGCTGGCCGGTGTGCGAGGGCGAGTGCGGCAACGACGAGTTCGTCGACCCGCTGGTGACCTGGCCGACGAGCGAGGCCTCGCCCAGCGGCCTGGCCGTCCACGACGGCCACCTCTACGTCGCGGCGCTGCGCGGTCAGCGGTTGTGGCAGGTCCCGCTCAACGGCGACGGTTCGGTCGGTGCGCCCACCGCGCTGCTGCAGGGCGAGCACGGCCGCCTCCGCACCCCGGTCCCGGCCCCGGACGGCACCCTCTGGGTGACGACGTCCAACCAGGACAACAACGGCAACCCCGGCCCCGACGACGACCAGATCCTCAGTGTCACCCCGTGATCCCGCCCGGAGGGCACCTCACCGCCGAGGACCAGCGGGAGGTGCCCTCCGCCCGTCTCAGAGGTACCAGTCGCGGGTTGGGTTGGAGACCGCCGGGGCGGTCCGCTCCAGCCCGGGGCGGGCTGCCCAGTGGATCCCGTTGGCGATGATGCGCTTGATCTCCGGTTGGTTGTAGACCGGGTAGCGCTCGTCGCCGGGGCTGAAGTAGAAGATCCGGCCCTGGCCGCGGTGGAACGTCACCCCGGAGCGGAAGACCTCTCCACCGCTGAACGAGCTGATGAAGACGAGCTCGTCCGGGACCGGGATGTCGAAGAACTCGCCGTAGGTCTCCTGCTCCGGGATCACCACCGGGTTCGGTACGCCCGCGGCGATCGGGTGCGTCGGGGCCACCGTCCACACCACTTCGCGCTCCGCGGCGTTGCGCCAGCTCAGCGAGCAGGTGGTGCCCAGCAGGCGGGTGAAGACCTTGGAGAAGTGCCCGGAGTGCAGGACCAGCAGCCCCATCCCGCCCAGTACGTGCTGGTGCACCCGGTCCACGACCGCGTCGGCGACCTGGCCGTGCGCCTTGTGCCCCCACCACAGCAGGACGTCGGTGTCGGCCAGCACCTCCTCGGGCAGCCCGTGCTCGGGGTCGTCGAGCAGCGCGGTGCGCACGGTGGCGCCCGGGATCTGCTCACCGATCCCGGACGCGAGCGCACCGTGGATGCCGCCGGGGTAGTACTCGTCCATCCCAGCCGGGTCCTGGGTGGACTCGTGCACGCCTTCGTTCCACACGGTGATGCGCAGCTGGCTCATTCGACCGTGATCTCCCGCTTCTCGGTGGCGGACTGGTAGCACGCGTCGATCACCCTGGCGCGCTTGAGCGCGAGGGAGCCGTCGTTGGTGGGCCACCGGGACGGGTCGCGGAGGAGGTAAACGAAGTTCTCCACCACGCCCGCGTGGGCGCGTCCCGGCTCGGCGGTGGGTTGGTAGTCGGCGACCTCGCCGTCCACGTCGCGGTAGACGTGCAAGTCTCCGACCTGCTTCTTCGTCGCCCCCACGGCTTTGAGCTCCGCACCGCCGTCGGTGCCCAGGACGCTGAAGTCGATCAGGTCCTCCGGGCTGCGGAACGCCGCCCAGGAGGTCTCCAGCACCAGCGTGGCACCGCCCTCCAGGCGCGCGAACGCCGCCGCGAAGTCCTCCACCTCGTAAGCCGAGACGTTCCCGTCGGCCGTCTCCCACTTCATCCCGCCGATGCCGCGGTGGCCCAGCTCGGAGTAGGTCACGGCGTTGACCGACAGCACGCGCGGTTCACCCAGCAGGAACAGCGCGTAGTCCAGGACGTGCACGCCGATGTCCGCCAGCGGCCCCCCGCCGGACATCTCCTGGTTGGTGAACCAGCTGCCCAGCATCGGGATGCCGCGGCGGCGCATCCAGGACGCCTTCGCGTAGTACGGGCGGCCGAGCTCGCCGCGCTTGATGATCTCGCCGAGGGCCTGGACGTCACCGCGCAACCGGTGGTTGAACACCACGTCCAGCACCCGTCCCGCGGAGCGCGCCGCGTCGACCATCTGCTGGCCCTCGACGGCGTTGCGGGCCAGCGGTTTCTCGCTGAGCACGTGCAGTCCGCGCTTGAGCGCGGCGATGGCGATGGGCGCGTGCAGGAACGTCGGCACCGCGATGCTGACGGCGTCGAGGTCGGGAACCTCGAGCAGCTCCTCCCAGCTCTCGAACAGCCTCGGCGCGCCGTGCTGCGCGCCCAACGAGGCCAGCAGCTCCGGTTCCTTGCCCGCGATCGCGACGATCTCGACATCCGGCAGGTCCTGGTAGGCGGCCAGGTGCTGCTGGCCTGCCCAGCCGATGCCGACGACACCGACCCGGATCGGACTCATGGACATGGTCTCCTTCACTTGTGACGGGTAACTTCAGCCCTTGATCGCGCCGGCGGTCAGACCGGCCACGATGCGCTTCTGGAACACCAGCACCAGGAGCAGCAGCGGGAGGGTGACGATCACCGAGGCCGCGCTGATGGTGCCGATGGGTTGGTCGAACTCGTTGGTGCCGGCGAAGAACGCGATGGCCACCGGCACCGTGCGGGCGGACGGGGTGGAGGTCAGGGTGACCGCGAGCAGGAACTCGTTCCACACCGAGATGAACACCAGGATCGCGGTGGTGGCGATGCCGGGCACCGCCAGCGGCAGGATCACCCGGCGGAACGCCTGGAACGGGGTGGCGCCGTCGACCAGCGCGGATTCCTCCAGCTCGAAGGGGATCTCGCGGAAGAACGAGGTGAGCACGAAGATCGCCATCGGCAGCGCGAAGGTGAGCTTCGGGATGATCAGCCCGAGCAGCGTGTCGTAGAGGCCCAGGTCGCTCCAGATCTTGAACATCGGTGCGGCGATCGCGATGACGGGGAACGTGGTCACCGACAGCACCGCCGCCAGGACCAGCCCCTTGCGGGGCAGCTTGAGCCGGGCCAGCGCGTAGGCGGCGAAGGACGCCAGTAGCAGCGCCAGCGAGGTGGTGACCACCCCGACGACGACCGAGTTGCCCAGCGCGGTCAGGAACTCCCCGTCCTGCAGGACCTCCAGGTAGTTGTGCAGCGACGGCTGGGTGGGCAACAGGCTGCCCGAGGACAGCTCGGCGCCGGTCTTCAGCGACGTGTTGACCAGCCAGTAGAACGGCACCAGCGAGGCCAGCATCACCAGCACGGCGAAGACCAGCACCAGCGGGCGCAACCGGGTGCGGTCCCGGCGGCGGGCCGGGGCGCTGGTGGTCCTGGTGGGCACGAGGACGGTCGCCATCAGCTCTCCTTCGCGACGTCGCGGATGTTGCCGCCGGCGAAGCGGATGTAGACCAGGGACACCACCATCACGGTGGCGAAGGTCAGGATCGACAGCGCCGAGCCGGGGCCGATCAGCCGCCCCTCGCGCAGCTCCTGGTAGGCGAGCATGGACATGGTCTCGGTGCCGCTGGCGCCCTTGGTCAGCACGAACGGCAGGTCGAAGATGCGCAGCGCGTCCAGCAGCCGGAAGATCGCGGCCAGCGCGATCGCCGGGCGCAGCAGCGGTAGCGTGACCCGCCAGAAGACCTGCCAGCGGCTCGCCCCGTCCAGGTCGGCGGCCTCGTGGACGTCGGGCGGGATGACCTGGAGCCCGGCCAGCACCAGCAGCGCCACGAACGGCGCGGTCTTCCACACGTCGGCGACGATGATCACGGCCATCGCGTAACCGGGCTCGGCCAGCCACACGTGCTCGCCGCCAGGCAGGCCCAAGGCGCGCAGGATCCCGGTCACCAGGCCGAGGTTGGAATCGAACATGGCCTGCCAGGTGATCGCCGAGACGACGGTCAGCACCGCGTAGGGGACCAGCAGCGTGGAGCGCAGCAGGCCCCGACCGCGGAAGGCCAGGTTCAGCAGCAGCGCCATCGCCACGCCGAGCACGATTTCCAGCGCCACCGAGGCGATCGCGAAGGCGAACGTCCAGCGGAAGGCCGCCCACCACTCCGGTGAGGTCAGCGCGTTCCAGTAGTTGGTCAACCCGACGAACTGGGACAGGTCGGCCTGCCGCACGCTGTAGACGTTCAGCGACAGCCACCCCGCGTAGCCGATCGGCACCGCGGCCACCAGGAACATCACCACCAGCGCGGGCGCGACCATCCACACCGCGGTGCGCCGCTGCTGCTCGTCGACCCGGCGGCGTCGGCGGGTCGGTGCCACCGCGGTCATCAGAACGTCTCCTGGGCAGTCCGGATGTCCTCGGCCATCTTCCGCACACCCGCCTCCACCTCGACCTGCCCGGTGAGCACCTGGTGGACGTTGCGGTAGATGGCCCGGGACAGCTGCGGGTACACCGGCGACTTCGGCCGCGGTTCGGCGCTGAGCACCGACTGCTCGAGCTGCGGGATGAACGGCAGCTCGGCGATGACCTCCGGGTCGTGGTAGGTCGCGGCGCGCACCGGGGCCTGGGAGTGCTCCAGCACCATGGTCCGCTGGAACTCGGCGCTGGTGGCGTGGTCGATGACGGCCACCGCACCGGCGGGGTTGGCGGCCTCGGTGGCGATGGCCAGGTTCCAGCCGCCGAGCACCGCCGCGGGTTCGCTGTGCTCGTCGAAGGCGGGCAGCGGGGCCACCGCGGTGCCCGGGCCGGCCTCGGTCTGCTCGATCTGGGTCAGCGCGCTCGGCCACTGCCGCAGGTACCCGGCGCGCCCGGACTCGTAGGCCCGCCGCCCGCTGTCCTCGTCGTAGGTCAGGCTCGCGCGGTCGACGGCCCCGGAGTCCAGCCCCTCGACCATCAGGCGGAGCACGGCGCGGGTCTGCGGGGAGTCGATGGTGACGGTGCCGTCCTCGTTGATCACCGAGCCGCCCGCGGAGTACAGCAGCTCCAGGAAGTTCACCGTCAGGCCCTCGTAGCGCTTGGCCTGGATCTCCACCTCGTGCTGCGGGTGGGTGGCGGCGTTGGCGTAGACCTGGGCCCAGGTGGTTGGCGGCGGCACCCGGTCCTGGCGGTAGAACAGCAGGCCCGCGTTGGTGTAGAGCGGCACCGCCCAGTACCGCCCGGCGTAGTGCGCTGTCTCCAGTGTGGACGGTATGAGGTCGGCGCGGTGCGCTTCGACCAGCCCGCTGTGGTCCCGGATCCAGCCCTGCGCGGCCCACTCGCTGACCCAGGTCACGTCCATCAGGTAGATGTCGCAGCCGTGGGAGCCGCCTTCGAGGCGCTGGATGGCCTGCGCGCGGGTGGCGTCGGTGTCCTGGCCGATCTCCAGGTAGTGCGCGGTGACCCCGGTGCGCTTGGCGTTGAACGTCTCGACGAGCGTGGTGTAGGTCCCGTTGTCCCGGTTGCCGCAGATCGTCACGTCACCGGTCGCGCCGCGGGCGCTCGCCGGGTCCACGACGGGGGTTCGGGGCGCGTGCTCGCCGATCGGGCCGGTGGCCGGGGCGGCGAGGCAGCTGGTGAGGGTGATCGCGGCGGTGGTGGCGAGGACCGCCCAGGCGGGCGCTCGTCTCAGGGGCATGGTCTCTCCGCTTCGCTGGTGGCGGGATGGCACCCGGGCACCGGTCGAACTGCGGCGTGAGACGGGGACATGGTCAGCCCCGCGCACACGTCGTGTCAAGGTTCGTTCCGCAGCAGGCCGCGGATCCCGTCGGCGGAGAGCACGGTTTCGATGCCCGCCACGACCGCACCGGCCAGCCCCGCGTTGCGGCCGAGGGTGCTGTTGGCCAGCGACAGGTGCCGGGTGGCCAGCGGTAGGGCGCGGCGGTAGACGACGCTGCGGATCCCGGCCAGCAGGTCGTCGCCCGCAGCGGTGATCAGTCCACCGAGGACGATCCGCTTCGGGTTGTAGAAGTGCACCAGCATGGCCACGACCTCGCCGATCGTGGCCGCCGCCGTGCGGACCTGCCGCACCGCGGTGGCGTCGCCGTCGCGCAGCAGTTGTGCGAGGTCCTCGACCTTGCGCGGCCCGCCGTCCTCGGTGCGCAGCGCGCGCAGCACCGCGTCGGCGGAGGCGACGGCCTCGACGCAGCCGACGTTGCCGCACTGGCAGACCACGTCGTCGGCGCCGGGCACCCGGATGTGCCCGATGTCCCCGGCCGCGCCGTCGGAACCGCGGTGCAGCTCCCCGCCCGCCGAGACGATCCCGCCACCGATGCCGGTGCCGACCTTCAGGAACAGCAGGGGGGTCTCCTCGGCGGGCAGCGCGCGGGCCTCGCCGAGTGCCATCAGGTTGACGTCGTTGTCCACCGAGGCGGCGCAGGCGAACCGGGCGGCCATCGCCTCGCCCACCGGGAAGCCGTCCCAGCCGGGCATGATCGGTGGCCGCACCGGCATCCCCATCCGCGAGTCGACCGGGCCGGGCAACCCCACCACCAGCGCCTTCGCCTTCTCCAGCGGCATCCCCGCGTCGGCCAGCAGCTTGCGCAGGTGGTCGGTGAGCACGTCCAGCGAGCGCTCCGGGCCGACGGCGATCTCCAGTTCCACCTCGCGCTCGGCGAGCACGTCCTGGCCGAGGTCGGCGACCGCGAGCCGGGTGCTGTGCACCCCGACGTCGGCGGCGAGTACGACCCCGGCGCGCGGTGCGATCGCCAGCCGGTGGGCGGGGCGGCCGCGCCCACCGCTGCCGACCGGCCCGCGCTCGACGACGACCCCGGCCGTGATCAGCGCGTCCAGGTGGCTGTGCACAGTGGACCGGGACAGCCCGGTGGCGCGCACCAGCTCGACCCTGCTCTCGGCCGCGCCCGAGGCGATCAGCCTGGCCAGGCTGCTGCGCACCAGGTTGTCGTCGGCTCGTCCGGACGTCCTCGGCACCGCCAAGCGGACCGGTTCCCACCCCATCGTCGCAGCTCCTGACTGAAATTGCGCTGATTAATGACTGAGAAGAAAATAAATAGTATCTCTTGTCGACTTAAAGGCGAAGATCTAGTTTTGATCGGGACGTAAATCGGGCGTGAGACACCCGTGGCAGTCAACTGATCCGACGAAGGAGGCTCCCTCGTGAGCCCTGGACCTTCCGGGCGCGGCGTGGCCATCCTGGGCGCCGGGATGATCGGCGAGGTGCACCGCCGCGCGGCGCTGCTCGCCGGTGCCGACGTGGTCGGCGTGCTGGCGTCCTCCGCGGCGCGGTCGAGCGAAGTGGCCGAGCGCTGGGGCGTGGCGGCCTACGGCGACCTCGCCCAGGTGCTGGCCGACGACCGCGTCGACGTCGTGCACATCTGCACCCCCAACGCCACCCACGCGCCGTTCGCCGAAGCCGCGATCCGCGCGGGCAAGCACGTGATCTGCGAGAAGCCGCTGGGCACCTCGCTCGCCGAGGCCGAGCGCATGGCCGCTGCGGCGCGCGAGCACGACCTGGTGGCCACGGTGCCGTTCGTCTACCGCTACCACCCGGTGGTGCGGGAGCTCCGGGCGCGCCGCCAGGCGGGGGAGTTCGGTGCCTGGCACCTGCTGCACGGCAGCTACCTGCAGGACTGGATGCTCTCGCCGGACGCCTCCAGCTGGCGGGTCGACCCGGAGCTGGGCGGCCCGTCGCGGGCCTTCGCCGACATCGGCTCGCACTGGTGCGACCTGGTCCAGTGGGTCTCCGGGGAGACCTTCACCGACCTGCTCGCCGAGCTGAGCATCGCGGTCCCGACCCGACCGGCCGCGTCAGGGCCGACCTTCGCCGGACCCAGCGGCGCCACCGGGGACCGGGTCGAGGTGCGCACCGAGGACTCCGCGGCGCTGCTGCTGCGCACCGCCTCGGGTGTGCTGGGGTCGGCGACGATCTCGCAGGTCGCGGCCGGCCGGAAGAACCGGTTGTGGTTCGAGCTCGACGGGGCCCGGGGCAGCGCGGTGTTCGACCAGGAGGATCCGGAGCGGATCTGGCTCGGCGGCACCGACGGCAACCGCATCCTGGTCCGCGACCCCGAGCACGGCTCGCCCGAGCAGCGGCGGCTGTCGACGCTGCCCGCCGGGCACGCGCAGGGCTACGCCCAGTGCTTCGAGGCGTTCGTCGCGGACACCTACGCCGCGATCGACGGCGGCAACCCGGAGGGGCTGCCCACGTTCGAGGACGGGCTGCGCTCGGCGCGGCTGGTCGACGCCGTCCTCCGCTCCGCCCGCAACGGTTCCTGGACGAAGGTGTGATGATGCAGCTCGGAATGCTCACCGCGTGCCTCCCGCAGTGGTCGTTGGACCGGATCGCCGGATGGGCCGCGCAGGCCGGTTACCAAGCGCTGGAGGTGGCGGTCTGGCCCGGCACCGGTGGCCGCGACTTCGAGGCCGCGCACCTGCCGGTGGCCGACTTCGGCCCGCGCGAGGTCGAGGAGACCCTGGCGCTGTTCGACAAGCACGGCCTGGCGCTGTCGGCGTTCGCCTACTACGAGAACAACCTGCACCCCGACCCGGTGCGGCGCGAGGAGATCCGCACGCACCTGCGGCACGCGATCGACGCCGCGCAGGCGCTCGGCGTGCCCTACGTGGGGACGTTCGTGGGGCGCGACTGGACCAAGTCGGTGGCCGACAACCTCGCCGAGGCCGAGCGCACCTTCCCGGACCTGGTGGAGTACGCGGGCGAGCGCGGGGTGCGGATCATCGTGGAGAACTGCGTGATGGAGGGCTGGCACCCGGACGGCTACCCCGGCAACCTGGCGTACTCGCCGGAGCTGTGGGAGTGGATGTTCGGGCTGGGCCTGTACCTGAACTGGGACCCCTCGCACCTGACCTGGATCGGCATCGACCCGGTGGAGACGATCGCGCCGCACATCGACCGCATCGTGCACGCCCAGGCCAAGGACGTGGAGCTGGACCCGGTCGCGCGCCAGCGGTACGGCTTCTTCGGCAAGGTCGACAAGGGCGGCAACCCTTGGGACATGGGGTGGTGGCGCTACCGCGTGCCGGGGCTGGGGCAGGTGGACTGGAAGCGCGTGGTGGACCGGCTCTACGAGCACGGCTTCACCGGCACGCTGTCGGTGGAGCACGAGGACCCGGTGTGGGGCGGCGACGACGAGCGCATCACCCAGGGCCTGGACATCGCGCACCGCACCCTGCGCCCGCTGATCGTCGGTTGACCCGGAGGTGGCAGTGCTTTCCGCGCAGCTCTACAGCGTTCGCGACCAGCTGGCCGCCGACCGGCCCGCCACCTTGGCGAGGCTGGCCGAGATCGGCTTCCGCCACGTCGAGCCCTTCGGCCTCGGTTCCCCGGACCGCGCACCCGCCGAGCGCCGGGCGGCTGCCCGGTCCCTGCGGGCCGACCTGGACGCGGCGGGCCTGGCGGTCTCGGCGGTGCACGCCGGGTTGCCCGGCGACATCGCCGAACTCGAGGAGGAGTGCGAGATCCTGGGCGCGGACACGGCCTTCATCCCGCACCCGCGCTTGGTCGCGGGCTTCGGCGAGGAGACCTTCGCCGACCCCACCCAGCTCGACGCGTTCGCCGAAACCCTGGGCGCAGCAGCAGAATCGACCAACCTGGGCCTGGGTTACCACAACCACTGGTTCGAGTGGGTGCGCCTACCCGACGGCACCACGGGGTACGACCGCTTCTGGCGCCGCACCAGCGCCGAACTCCTCGCGGAGCTGGACGTCTACTGGGCGGTCGCGGCAGGTGCGGACCCGGCGTCGGTGCTGGCCGACCTCGGTGACCGGGTGGTCGCGCTGCACCTCAAGGACGGCCCGGCGGAACCGGGCGCGCCGCAGACCCAGATCGGGACCGGGCGCGTGGACGTGCTCGGGGTGCTCGGTGGTGCGCCGTCGATCCGCTGGCACGTGGCCGAGATCGACACCACGGACCTGGACCCGTTCGACCTGCTCGCCACGAACGCAGCGACCCTGGTCGCCAGTGGTCGCACCACGTGGTCCTGACCGGGCGCGGTGTCGCTGGATCGGGTGACGGCTCGGCGTGCGCGGAGCTCGCCGGGGCCGTGGGCGTTGATGATGATCCGCATGGTTGACAACGGTGCGGACGAAACCGAGCGGGTGGGCGGTGCTGGGCACCGGGTGGACGAGGAGCGGCTGGCCCGGACCCGGACCGGTGGCATCTGGGTGTCCGTCGTCATCGCGGCGGTCGTGCTGGTGTTCCTGCTCGTCTTCATCCTGCAGAACTCCGGTGGCGTGACCGTGCACTTCCTGTGGATGGCCGGGAACCTTCCGCTGGGCGTGGCGATGATCTTCGCCGTGCTGGCCGGTGCGCTGCTGGTCGCGCTGGTCGGCACGGCGCGGATCCTGCAGCTGCGCCGCTCCGCCAAGCACCAGGCGCGCAAACCGCGGTGACACCGGTGGGACCACAGCGCCCGGGAGCTGTGGTCCACCGGGTCCGGCGGTCACTGCGCGGTGAAACCGCCGTCGATGGACAGGTTGGCCCCGGTGATGAAGCTGGCCTCGTCGCTGAGCAGGAACGCCGCGAACGCGGCGATCTCCTCGGGCTTGGAGATCCGGCCCACCGGGTGCAGCCCGGCGACCTGCGCTTCGCCTTCCGGCGTCGCGCCCATGCTGCTGCGGAACGCCGGGGTGTCCACCGCGCCGGAGGCGATGGCGTTGACCCGGATGCCCTGGGCGGCGTTCTCCAGCGCGACGGCCTTGGTCAGGCCGACGACACCGTGCTTGGCCGCCACGTAGGGCGAAACGCTGCCCATGCCGACCACGCCCAGGTTCGAGGCGTTGTTGAGGATCGCCCCACCACCCGAGGCCAGGATCGCCGGAACCTGGTGCTTCAGACCGAAGTAGACGCTGCTCAGGTTCAGCTCGATCTCGCCGTGCCAGCCGTCGGCGGCGATGTCCTGCACCGCGCCGAAGGCGCTCACCGCACCGGCGTTGTTGAACGCGCCGTCGAGGCGGCCGAACTCCGACACCGCCGCGCGGACCAGCTCCGCGACCTCGCTCTCCACCGTCACGTCGGTGGGCACGAACAGCGCTCGGCCGCCCGCCGCGCGGATGTCGGCCGCCAACTCCTCACCGGTGTCCTTGCTGCGGGCCCCCAGGACCACCGCCGCGCCCTCGGCGGCCAGCCGACGGCTCGTGGCCTCGCCGATGCCGGAGGTCGCACCGGTGACCAGGACCACTTTGGACTCGAAACGCGCCGTGTTCATCTCTTCCTCGAAGGTTCGCCGTCATCGGACGAATCCAATACTGCTGGCGCGGCGGCTCGGAGTCTGGCGGTAATCGGCCATCGCTGTGGCGGGGTCGCGGATGCCCTCCCGGCGCGGGCGCTGCGCCAGCTCGGCGGTCACCTCGGAGAGGAGTTCGCCGGTCCTGCGGGTTTTCGCGCCGGTGGTCCGCTCGACCGGCACCGATCTGCTGATCGCGTCGGTGCAGGGCATGCGGTAGGGCACCACCGCGGCCACGCAGCGGATGCCGGGCGCGCCTTCCTCCACTTCGGACGCACAACGGCGTTCGCGGGCGGTGGCGCAGGCTTGGTGGAGCTGCTCCAGCGGCACCACGGTGTTCTCGGTCAGCGCGGGCAGCAGCTCGGTGACCTCCTCGCGGGTCGGCTCGGTCAGCAGCTTGCCCAGTGCCACGGTGCTCAGCTCACCTTGGAGGTGGACACCTGGAAGTCCCGGAACTGCGCGTGCACATCGCGGCCCGGTCCCCAGGAGGTGTCGTGGCCGCCGAAGAAGGTGGAGAAGAAGATCCCCGAGAACGGGATGTCGGCCACCTCCCGGATGCCCTGCTCCTCCAGCACTTCCTGGCCGTCGTACCAGGTGGTGATGGTGCCGCTGGTGCGGTCCACCGCCTGCTCCACGGTGTGCCACCGGTCATCGGCCTGCCACCGCCACGCCCCCAGGCCGACGTCCTGACCGTAGCCGTCACCCATCGACGGGTCGTAGACGTACACCGTGGCCTCCGGCTCGTCGCCGCGGATCCGCCACATGTAGCGGGTCGACCAGGCCTCGCCGTGCTGGCCGCCGCTGGCCTGCCCGGGCGGGCCGCCGTAGAGGCCCGGCAGCTTCCCGCCGCGCTCCCCGAAGTCCCAGTCGGCGGGGAACCGCACCTGGTAGCTCAGGTGCAGTACTGGGGAGTCGGCGAGGTCGTCGCGGCCGATCGAGCGGAAGTCGGTGTAGAACTGGCCGCCGCCCTCGCTCGGGCAGTCACCGCAGGACGGCGCCGACGAGCCCGCGCCGTAGAACACGTCGAGCGCTTCGTCCTGCGGGGCCATCCGGTCGAAGCCCCAGTCGCCCTCGTCGACGAAACCCCACTGCTGCTTCCAGGAGCTGCTGGGGAAGTCGGCGAACCCGCCGCGCCACGGCTCGACGGCGGGGGAGGCCCCGCCCGGTGCCGCGGACAGCGCCAGCATCGCCGCCAGTCCGATCCTGGTCAGCCCGGCCACTCGTCTCTTCCGCACGTCGTCCACCTCGCATCGGGCAGTGCTGCGATGTCGACCGGGCGGCGGAGCGGTCAACGCCGGGAGGACCCCGGCGAAACCCAGCCCACACCAGGAGCGGGTACCCGGTCAATCCTCCAGCGGTGTGCCAGCGAGCGTTCCGCCTGCTCAACGCGACCCCGCCGGCGCCAGCTCGACGACCCGTCAAACCCCCGCCCCCTCCCGACCACCCTTCACCCGGGTTTGTCGCGCGGAGGATGCGGAGTGACTCAGCTCACCCTGGCCGGGGGTGTGCTCGAGCGGGGTTGGCAAGGGCTGCGGCGGTGGGGGTTGCTGGGGTGCCCCGGTCGTCAGGTCCGGTCCGGTTCTTCCGCCATGGCGCTGATCAGGTGATCACCGTTGGGCTGTTCGGGGGTCGATCGGTGAGCCGTCAGGGGCAGCGCGTGAGTTGTTCGGCACAACTCCGCGGAAACGTCAGTTCGCTCACTATCGGATGATCTTAGTTCGATACAGTGCGTTCGCATCGGGGACGAGCGAGCGCGCCGAACGTGCGGGCGCCGTGATCGGTCGGAGAGGAGCCGGAGCAGCACGCTGATCGAGCCGCGCCCACCGGCAGCGCGCCGGTCGTTCGAGACCGCGCTGCACCGGGGCGCTGGACGGACGTTTTCCGCACGGGCCAGACCATTGAGAGTGCATGGAAGTGACAACTCAGAACGAGACGTTGGCTCCTCCTGAGAAGCGGAGAGGGCGCCGGTCGGAGCAGGCGAAGAACTCGATCCGGTCGCGGCTGACGTGGTCGGTCGTCATCCCGTGGATCGTGGTCTTCGCGCTCTGGGCGTTCGGGTGCGCCCTGTTCGCCTTCGAGGCCATCTACACCCAGCAGGTCGCGACCAGCGTGCGGAGCATGTCGCTGCCCGCGATGACCGCCCTCGAGGAGGTCAAGAAGGAACGCCTGCTCACCCTCGAGGTCGTCGGACGGCCGAACCGGAACTCGGCGGAGCTGCTCGACCAGCAGCGCCGGACCGACCAGGCCGTCGACGAGATGATGCAGATCGCGAGCGGGATGCGCGACGCGGCACCGGAGGAGATCCGGCGCTCGATGACCGAGCTGGTCGACGACCTGGAGCGGATGGACGGCCTCCGCTCGCGGGTGGCCTCCGGGCAGATCTCCGGCGCCGAGGTGGTGGAGTACTACAACCACCTCTTCGACACCGCCGTCGAGCTCGCCGACGTGCAGGCCAAGCTCAGCCTCGACCCCGAGACCCGGCAGGGCGCGATCGCCGCGACCAACCTGCTCCGCGCTTCGGACCTGTTCGCCCGGGAGACTTCGCTGGTCGGTGCCGCGCTCGAGAGCGGGCAGCTGAGCCCGGAGCAGCACCGCGAGCTCACCCGCTACATCGACTCGTACCACAGCACGCTGGAGCAGAACGTCTCCAGCATGCGCCCGTCGGTGCAGGACCGGTTCCAGCAGCTGGTGTCCCGCCCGTCCTGGCAGCAGCTGGTCGCCGCCGAGGACCGGCTCATCGGCAGCTCCGGCATGGACAGCGGTGACGCGCTGCCGATCGGGGCCGAGGAGTGGCGCCGGATCTCCGACGAGGTCGGCACCGAGATCTCCGAGATGGTGACCGCGCAGGCCGACGAGGTCTCCGCGAACGCGGTGGACAGCGGCAACGATGCACTGTGGACGGTGCTGTGGGGCAGCTTGGCCGCGCTGGTCGTCGCGCTGGTGTCCTTCGCCTACGCCCGCCGCGTGTACCGCTCGGTCGTCGACGAGGCCCTGCTCACCCGGCTGCAGGGCCTGCGCACCGAGTCGCTGGTGATGGCCAACAAGCTGCCCGAGGTGGTGCGGCGGCTGCGCGAGGGCGAAACCGTCGACGTCAAGACCGAGATGGCCGCGCTGGAGAACTACGGCGACGACGAGGTCGGCCAGGTGGCGCAAGCCCTCCAGCTGTTCCAGCGGCAGGCGATGGACGCCGCGGTCGGCGAGACCCGGGCCCGGCAGGGCGCGCGCGTGGTGTTCGTCGGCATGGCGCACCGCATCCAGCGGCTGCTGCGGCAGATGCACGGCACCATCGACCAGCTGGAGAAGAACGAGGAGAGCTCGGCGCAGCTGGCCAAGCTGTTCGAGCTGGACAACTCCACCACCCGCGCCCGGCGCACGGTGGAGAACCTGCTGGTGCTCGGTGACCAGCAGCCGGGTCGCCGGTGGAGCCGCCCGGTCGCGCTGATGGACGTGCTGCGCTCCTCGATCTCCGAGATCGACCAGTACTCGCGGGTGGTCATCGGGCACGTCCCGAAGGTGATGGTCAACGGCGCCGCCGTCGGCGACACCATCCACCTGATCTCCGAGCTGATCGACAACGCCACCGCGTTCTCCCCGCCGAACACCCAGGTGCAGATCGACGTCAAGGAGGTCGCGCGCGGCGTCGCGATCGACATCGCCGACCAGGGCCTGGGCATGAGCGAGGAGACCCGCGGGCGGGCCAACGAGATGATGTCCACCCCGCCGGAGTTCGACCGGCTGGTGCTGGAGAGCAACAAGGCCGAGCAGCTCGGCCTGTTCACCGCGGCGCGGCTGGCGCACCGCCGCGACATCGCCGTGGAGTTCGGCGTCTCCGCCTACGGCGGCACCCGCGCGACGGTGCTGCTGCCGGACCGGCTGCTGGACGCCGACACCTCGCTGACCACCAGCAACGGCAGCGGGCCGCTCGACCAGCCCACCGCGCCCACCAGGGTCCCGGCCGAGCGGAGTGGCGGGGGACACGACCTCGCGGCGGTGCCGCAGCCGCGCGAGTTGAGCTGGAATGGGGTCATGACCGACCAGCCCGACCCGGTGCCCGCGGCTCCGGCCGACACCGCCTACGAGTGGCCGAAGTCGGACCCGGCACCGGCCGAACCGGCGGAGGCCCCGGCGGCAGCGCCGCAGGAGGAGCAGCGCAAGCCCAAGGGCGGGCGGCCGCCGCTGCCCAAGCGGGTGCCGCAAGCGAACTTGGCGGATGGCCTGCGCGACGACCCGGACCAGGAGGAGCAGGGCGTGGTTGCCTCGCCCAGCAAGCTGGCCGGGTTCCGGCGGGCGTTCCGCGGCGGTTCCGGCGATTCGCCGGACGACCGCGCGTGAGCAGACCAGATGACGAGAAGTGTGTGAGGTGGCCATGACCGAAACGGCGTCGAAACTGAGTTGGCTGCTGGACGACTTCGTGCAGGGCGTGCACGGTGCCGACCACGCAGTCGTGCTGTCCAACGACGGGTTGGTGATCGCCAAGTCCACCGACCTGGAGCGCGACCCCGCCGACAAGCTGGCGGCCGCGGCGTCGAGCATGCGCAGCATCGGCAAGGGCGTCAGCAAGGACTTCGGCCGCGGCCAGGTGGCCCAGACCCACGTCGAGATGGAGCACGGCTTCCTGTTCGTCTCCGCCGCGGGCAGCGGGGCGTGCCTGGCCGTGCTGTGCGCGTCCGACGCCGACATCGAGCTGGTGGCCTACGAGATGGGGCGGCTCATCACCCGCGTCGGCAGCTTCCTGTCGGCGGCACCCCGGGAGGCGCGCGGCGCGGTGGCGGAGAGGGCCTGACCGTGGACGAGGCGTGGTATGACGATGAGGCGGGCCCGATAGTCCGCCCGTACACGATCACGCGCGGTCGCACGCCGGCCAAGAGCACCCGGCTGGACACCGCCAGCCAGGTGCTGACCGTCGAGCCGCGACCGGAGATGCCGCGTTTCGAGCTCACCCCCGAGCACCGCTGGATCCTGGACGCCTGCGCGCGCCCGGTGTCGCTGGCGGAACTGGCCGTGCTGCTGGGGCAACCACTGGGAGTGGTCCGGGTCCTGTGCGGTGACCTGCTCGACCACGGCGCCGTCTTCGTGCGCTCGCCTCGTACAGAAGTCAGCCGAGATATCTTGGAGCAGGTGTACCGTGGCCTTTGCAGACTCTAGCGTGGTTGAGAGCCGTTCCGTGCCAGGCAGACCCACCCCAGACGGTGCGGAGTCCGCGCCGATCCCGGTGAAGCTGGTGGTCGCTGGTGGGTTCGGGGCGGGCAAGACGACGCTCGTCGGTGCGGTCAGCGAGATCCCACCGCTGACCACCGAGGAGGAGATGACCGTCGTCAGCGAGGGCGTCGACGACGTCACGGGGGTCGAGCGCAAGACGACCACGACGGTGGCGCTGGACTTCGGGCGCATCACGATCTCCGAGCAGATCGTGCTGTACCTGTTCGGCGCGCCCGGCCAGGACCGGTTCTGGCCACTGTGGAACGACCTGGCGGTGGGGGCCGCTGGCGCGGTGGTGCTGGTGGACACCCGCAAGCTGGAGGACGGGTTCGCCTCCATCGACTTCTTCGAGCGGCGCGACATCCCGTTCGTGGTGGCGGTCAACGTCTTCGACGACGCCTACCACTACGAGCCGGAGGAGCTGCGCGAGGCGCTGACGATCCCGCCGGACGTCCCGGTCGTGATGTGCGACGCGCGGGACCGGGATCTCGCCAAGAACACGCTGCTCACCCTGGTGCGGCGGGCGATCGACAAGATCCCGTCCACGCCGGACGCGAGCTGACCGGGTGAGGTCGCGGGCGCGCAGCAGCGGGCCCGCGACCTCGCTCCGTCACGGCATGATCGGCTCGGTGCGGCAGCGGAAGTGCCGCAGGAGCGCCGGGTTGTGGGTGAGGCGGTAGCCGGGGACCCGCTCCGGGTTCTTGGCGATCTCGCCCAGCACCTCGGCGAGGTACTCCATGTGGCTGTGGTCGTAGACGCGGCGGGGCAGCGCCAGCCGCACCAGCTCGAACGGCGGCGGGGTGACGAGCTCGTTGTTCTCGTCGAAGGTGCCCAGGAACAGTCCGCCGCCCGCGGCCCGGACGCCGCCTTCCCGGTACAGCGCGCAGGTGAGCGCGTGGTCGGGCAGGTGCTTCGGCTGCAGGTGCGGCAGCAGCGGGGTGGCGTTGACGTAGACCGCGTGCAGCCCGGTCGGCTGCAGCGTCTCCACGCCCGCGGCGTGCAGGCGGTCGGCCAGGTAGGCGGCCTCGTGCTCGCGGTCGGCGAGGTAGTGCGGGTCGAGGACCTCCTGCAGGCCCTGCGCCAGGTGCTCCAGCGTGTGCCCGGTCAGGCCGCCGTAGGTTCGGAAGCCCTCGGTGGCGATGATGTCGACCTCGCAGTGGTCGGCCAGGTCCTGGTCGTGCACGGCGATGAACGCGCCCTCGTGCGAGAGCCCGTCCTTCTTGAGGCTGGCGACCACGGCGTCGCCGAACTCGAACACCCGCCGCGCCACCTCGAGCGGGCTCCAGCCCCGGTAGGCGGGATCGCGCTGGGTGATCAGCCAGGCGTTCTCGGCGAACCGGGCGGCGTCGAGGATGAGCGGCACCCGGTGCTCGCGGGCCACCGCGCTGATCTCCGCCAGGTTGTCCATCGACACCGGCTGCCCGCCACCGCCGTTGTTGGTGATGGTGACGACGATCTGCTTGACCCGGGGCCCGTCCGGTCCGTCCAGGACGGCTTTCACGGCCTCGACGTTGATGTCGCCCTTGAACGGTGCGTCGCTGCGCATGTCGAGCAGCTGCGGGTTGGGCAGGTCGAGCGCCTCGGCGCCGAGGCGCTCGACGTTGGCGCGGGTGGTGTCGAAGTGCATGTTGCTGAGGCTGATCGCGCCCGGCTCCAGCAGCGCGCTGAACAGCACCCGCTCGGCGGCCCGGCCCTGGTGCACGGGCAGGACGTGCTCGTGCGGCACGATCTCGCGCAGCGCGTCCCGGAACCGGAACCAGGACTCGGCCCCGGCGTAGCGCTCGTCGGCTCGCTGCGCCCACGCCTGCTGGTCGGTGGAGACCGCCCCGGTGCCCGAGTCCGACAGCAGGTCGATGCTGACCATCTCACCGCGGATGTTGAAGGGGTTGTGGCCGGCTCGGTCCAGCTCGGCGATGCGCTGCTCCCGGGTGGTGATCGGGATGGGGCGCACGACGGCGGAGACGAAGGGCCGGAGGTGCGGCATTCGGGTTGCTCCTAGTGGTGATGTGGTGGGGTGACCAGTCTGGTACCCGGTGGCTTCGATGCTCAACTGTGGACGGACGTTCCCCCGTAGGCCTCGGACGAGAGGTAGAGCGAGGTCCCGGTCCGGTTCGGGCTCAGCCGCAGCGAGACGTGGGCGAGCAGCCCGGGGCGGTCCTGCAGCGGGCGGTTGGTGAGCGCGCGGAGGGACTCGTCCAGCGCGGTGGGGTCGAAGCCGAGGTGCCGCAGGTGCGCGGCGACCCGCTCGCGGGCCACGCCGTCGTGCGGCACGTAGTCGCGGATCGGCAGGTAGAGGCTGTAGTTGCTGGGCTTGTCCGCGTCGCCCTCGACGAAGGAGTAGCTCGAGATCAGCGGCCGCCTGCGGAACACCTCGGTGCCGGGGGCCAGCAGGGAGCAGAACTCGCGGATGGCGTCCTGGTCGATGCCCGGGACCGCGCAGGCGAGGAACTCGGCGTCGGCGGGGCGGGCGTCCACCTGCCGGACGTAGAGCTTGACCCGGGCGTGCGTGCTGTGGTCCAGGTCGATGGCGAAGAAGGTGGGCATGTCCCGCCCTTCGCGCCGCAGGGCGTAGCTGTTGACCAGTTCGGCGGCACCGGTCATGCCCAGGCGGCCGAAGGCTTCGGTGACCAGCTGGGGCGCGGCTTCGGCGCCGTGCAGGTCGGTGTTGAAGTAGAGCTTGAACGAGGGGGTGCCCTGCTCGTCGAAGATGACCGAGAACGCCCAGGAGAACCAGCTCTGGGGATCGTCGGTAGTGAAGAGCTCCTGCACCGCGCGCAGCCGGTCCAGCGCCAGGTCGTGGCGCTCGGACAGCTGGTCGACGAGTTCCTTGGCGGCGCGCAGGTTCGCCGCGGGAGCGGGCCGCTCCGCCAACCGTTCCAGGTGGAGGCGCAGGTGGCGGGCGCCGTTGTCCTCGAACTGGACGGAGAACTCCAGCGGGGTGGCGTCGTCGGCCACCCCGGACGGCCACAGAGGTGGTTCGGACAACGATCGGGTGGATACTGGCCCGAGTAATTCCTCGAGCAGTTGCGGAGGTGCGGTGTGCTCGATGCCCATCACCTCGCAGAGGTTCCGCAACTGGCATTTAGTCAACTCGCCCAGCGTGGTATCGGCAGGACTCATGGAAACCCCGATCCATGTATCTCGAAATCGACAGCAGGCGGCGCGCTCGCGGCGCGGCCACGCTAATACGCCGGTTCTGGACGTGCCAGATCCACCCGAGTGATCTTGGACAAATGCTCCGTTCGGTGGGTTGCGGCCTGGGCCGATTCCTTCGCCAGTCCGAATCGGGCTGGCCCGGTTGGAACGAATTCGTGACCGGCCGGTGATTCCTGTTTGGAATTCGATTTGTTAGAGGTTCCGCGCTGATCACCCGCAAGTCGGAATTGCTGCCCGCGGTGGGACGGCCGGAGTTCACCGCGCCTTGCCGGTCCGGGGACCCGGGATTCACGGGGCGTTCAGGTCCGACCCGGCTCGCGGGGGCCGCGCGCCCCCCGCGAGCCAAGTGGTCAGCGGCCCAGGTGCATGCCGCCGGAGACGTGCACGACCTGGCCGGTGAGGTGCGAGGCCGCCGGGGAGGCCAGGAAGTGGACCAGCGCGGCGACCTCGTCGACCCGCCCGAGCCGCCCGTCGGCGGCCCGCGACTCGACGAACTGCCGCCGCGCGGCGGGGAAGTCGCCGCCGCGGAAGAAGTCGGTGCCCTCGGTCGGGCCGGGGGCGACGACGTTGGCGGTGATGCCGCGCGCGCCGAGCTGGAAGGCCAGCTCGGAGGTCCACGGTTCGAGCGCTGCCTTGACCGCGCCGTAGCTGCCCCCACCGGACCTCGCGGTCACCGAGCCGATGGTGACGATCCGCGCGTGGTCGGCGAGCCGGGGCAGCAGCGCGTGCGTCACCAGCACGGCGCTGAGCACGTTGGTCTCGAAGTTCGCCGTCCAGGAGGCGCGCACCGCGTCGAGGTCGTCGGCAGCGGGGGCGCCACCGGGCAGGTCGGTGTTGCCGCCCGCGGCGTTGATCAGCACGTCGATCCGGTCCGGCAGCTCGGCCGCGGCGGCCCGGACGGCGGCCGGGTCGGTGGCGTCGACCGGCACGGCGCGGGCGGCCGGGCCCAGCTCGGCGACGGCCTCGGCGAGCTTCTCCGGCCGCCTGCCCAGCAGCGCGACCTGGTCACCGGCGGCCACCAGCCGGGCCGCTGCGGCGCGACCGATCCCGGTGCCGCCGCCGGTGACGACTGCGAAGCGAGTCACGGTTCCTCCTAGTTCTTTAGGTCTAAAGACCGTGCCGATGCTAGCTCTTCTTTAGGTCTAAAGACAACGCGGCTAGACTGCCGCCATGAACGCGGACGCGGTGGACGGCATCGTCGAGCAGTGGGCGCGGGAGCGGCCCGACATGGCGGTGGACGCCATCGGGGTGATCGCCCGCATCCTGCGCATCGCCAAGCTGGTCACCGACGAGCGCCGCCGCGTGCTGGCGGAGCTGGGCATCGACAGCGCCACCCTGGACCTGCTCGCCACGCTGCGCCGCGCGGGCGCGCCCTACCGGCTCACCCCGGCCGAGATCGCGGAGAACTGCCTGGTCAGCGGCGGGGCCATCACGCAGCGCGTGAGCCGCGCTGAGGCCTCGGGGCTGGTCCGGACCGAGCGGTCGGCCTCCGGCAAGCGGACCGTGGCGGTGGAGCTCACCGCGCACGGCCACCAGGTGATCGAGCACGACATCGAGGTGCTGATCGGCCGGGAGCGGCAGCTGGTCGCCGGGCTCCCCGACGAGGACCGCAGGCAGCTGGAGGGTTTGCTGCGCGAACTGCTGGGGCACATGGGGCGCGGGTGACCGCCGCCCCGCCGCCGGGAAGTCCGCGACGGGTGCTCCGGTAGACTTCGGCGGCCGGGGAGCTGAGTGGAAGTGGGAGTCTCGATGGCGCGTGACGCGGACCGCGGTGGTTCGGCGGGCAACTCCGGGATCTTGGGCCGGATCGACCCGTTCTGCTGGATCCCCGTGGTGCCGATGCTGCTCCTGGCGCTGGTCATCCTCCTCCTGATGGGCATCTGGGAGCTGAGCGTGATCCTGCTGGTCGGCGCCCTGGTGATCCTGGGCTTCGACTTCTGGGTGAACAGCCGCAAGCCGTCCGAGCCGCGGCAGGCCCCGCGCCGCCCGCGCCGCGACGACTTCGACGACCTGGACGACCGGCCCCGCCGCGAGCCGGCCCGCCGACCCGCGCGCCAGGCCCCGCCGGAACGCCCCGCCGCAGCGCGCGGCGGAGCCCAGCGAGGTGGTGCGCCGCGCGCTGGCGCCACCCGCGTCGGCAACCCGCCGCGCGGCGGGCAGGGCAGTCGCCCGCAGCAGCGCCCGGGTGGGCGCCCCGGCGTCCGCCGCTGACCGGCGGTCGGCTTGCGCACCTCCGCTTGGTCCGCAGTGGACCACCGGCGAGCCGTCAGGCGTTGACCGCGTCCCGTTCGCCGTTCGTCCTAGGCGGCTTCAGCCCCAGCCCCGGGGTCGGCACCCGGTAGGTCTCCCGGCCGGTGGCGACGGCGAGGGCGTTGAGCACGCACAGTCCCGCGGTGAACAGCGCGACGTTCACCCAGCCATCCCGGCCGCCGCCGATGGCCTCGGCGATGCTCGGGGC
This sequence comes from Saccharopolyspora sp. NPDC000359, assembly GCF_040300525.1. NCBI lineage: Bacteria > Bacillati > Actinomycetota > Actinomycetes > Pseudonocardiales > Pseudonocardiaceae > Saccharopolyspora > Saccharopolyspora sp. NPDC000359. The sequence continues at coordinate 66,304 of NZ_JBEPDU010000029.1, forward strand.
GAACCCGGCCAGCGCGAACCCGACCTGGGTGCCGATGGCCATGCCGGACAACCGGACCCGTGCCGGGAACATCTCGCCGTAGAAGGCGGGCCAGATCCCGTTCGTCGCGCTGTAGACGACGCCGAACATGAGGATCCCGGTCAGGAAGATCAGCGGGTAGCTGCCGACCGACAGCGACCACAGGTAGGCCGCGGTCAGCACCGCGCAGCCCAGCGAACCGCCGATGAACACCGGCTTGCGCCCGATCCGGTCGGCGAGCCGGGCCCACAGCGGGATCGCGACCAGCGCCGTGATGTTGGCCAGCACACCGACCCACAGGACCGGGCTGCGCTCCAGCCCGGCGGTGTTCACCGCGTAGCTCAGCGCGTAGACGGTGAAGATCGTGCTCACCGCTGCGATCACCGAGGCCACCACGACCCGCAGCACATCGGCTCAGTGGTCGCGGAACAGCGGGGCCAGCGGTGTGCGGGACCGCCGCGTCCCGCCGGTCGCGGCTTCCTGCTCGAAGACCGGCGTCTCGTCCAGCCTGCGGCGGATCACCAGGCCGACGACCACGACGAACGCGCTCAGCCAGAACGGCACGCGCCAGCCCCAGCTCAGCAGGTGCTCCTCGGGCAGCGCCGCCACCGGCAGGAACACCGCGGTGGCCAGGATCTGCCCGGCCTGGGTGCCGCTGAGGGTGAAGCTGGTGTAGTAGGCGCGCCGGTCCTGCGGTGCGTGCTCCAGTGACATCGAGTTGGCTCCGGCTTGCTCGCCGGCCGCGGAGAATCCCTGCAGCAGCCGGAGCGCGACCAGCAGCCCGGGCGCGGCCACGCCGATCTGCTGGTACGTCGGCAGGCAGCCGACCAGCACGGTCGCCACCCCCATCAGCAGCACGGTGTGGACCAGGACCCGCTTGCGGCCGAAGACGTCGCCGATGTGGCCCAGCACGAACGCCCCGACCGGCCGCGCGAGGTAGCCGACGCCGAAGGTGGCCAGCGCCAGCAGCGTGCCGGTGGCGGGGGAGGAGGCGGGGAAGAAGATCTTGTTGAACACCAGCGCGGCCGCGGTGCCGTAGATGAAGAAGTCGTAGTACTCCAGGGCGCTGCCGATCCACGCGGCGACGGCGGCCTTGCGCGGTCTGCCGCTCGTGGCGGTCGGGTGGGGGGTCACTCGGGAACTCCTGGGGTCTGCGCGCGCCGTTGCTCAGCCGGGCGAGTAATGAACCATCTAGTTAGTTCCAAGAGGGTGCGGTGCCGCCCGGTGCCTGTCAAGGGATCGTGCGGGACGCGGTCAGCGGGCCGTGAGGAAGTCGATCACCAGGTCGCCGAGCATCCGGCGGTAGTGGTCGCGGCGGGCCGGGTCCAGCATGTCGCGCTGGAAGATGGCCTGGAACGTGTAGCGGTTCGCGGTGCGGAAGACGCAGAACGAGCTGATCACCATGTGCACGTCCAGGGCGTCGACGTCGTCGCGGAACTGCCCGGCCGCCCGCCCGCGCTCCAGAATGCGGCCGAGCACGTCCACCGCCGGGTCGGCCAGGCGGGGGAGCAGGTCGGACTTCGTCAGGTGCTCGGCGCGGTGGATGTTCTCGATGCTGACCAGCCGGAGGAAGTTTGGGTGCGACTCGTGGTGGTCGAAGGTCAGCTCGGCGAGGCGGCGGATCGCCGACACCGGGTCCAGGTGGTCGACGTCGACCTCGCCCTCGATGCCGCGGATCACCGAGTAGGCGTTCTCCAGCGCGGCGAGGTAGAGCTGCTCCTTGCCGCCGAAGTAGTAGTAGATCATCCGCTTCGTGGTGCTGGTGCGCGCGGCGATCTCGTCGACCCGGGCGCCCGCGTAGCCCTTGTCGGCGAACTCCAGGGTGGCGACCTCGAGGATCTCGGCGCGCGTGCGCTCGGCGTCGCGCTGCCGGGCCTCGCCGGTGTCTGACGTTGGTGCTGCCACGACGCTCCCCGGGGTGGATCGCAAAGTCCCGTTCACCATAGTGCAGCGGCCCTTCCCGGATCCGGGCTTCGGACCTACTATTAACTAGCTAGTTCGTTCATTGACCGAGGTGGGGATGTGCGCGAGCAGGACGGCTACCTCATCGGGCTCGTCGGAGCGGGCATCGGCCCGTCGCTGAGCCCGCCGCTGCACGAGCGCGAGGCCGACGCGCTCGGCCTCCGGTACCGCTACTGCCGGTGGGACCTGGACGTGCTGGCCAGACCGGCCGAATCCGTCGGCGAGCTGCTGGTGGCGGCCCGCTCCGCCGGCTACGACGGGCTGAACATCACGCACCCGTGCAAGCAGTTGGTCGTCGAGCACCTCGACGACCTCTCACCGGACGCCGTGGCGCTCGGCGCGGTCAACACGGTGGTGTTCGCCGGTAGCCGCGCGATCGGCCACAACACCGACTGGTCCGGTTTCGCCCGCAGCTTCAGCCGCGGCCTGCCCGACGTCTCGGTGGACCGCGTGGTACTGCTCGGCGCGGGCGGCGCCGGGGCCGCGGTCGCGCACGCCCTGCTGACGTTGGGCACGCGCGTGCTGCGCGTGCTCGATGCTGACCACGAGCGCGCCGAGGCACTGGCCTCGTCGTTGCGCGGGCGCTTCGGCGCTGACCGCGCGGAGGCGGTTCGGCCGAACCTCCTCGCCAAGTCGGTGGCGTGGGCGGACGGCCTCGCGCACGCCACGCCGACGGGCATGGCTGCGCACCCCGGTCTCCCGGTGCCCGCTGAGCTGCTGCGGCCCGGGTTGTGGGTCGCCGACGTCGTCTACCGGCCGCTGGAGACCGAGCTGGTCGCCGCCGCGCGCGCTGCCGGCTGCCGGGTGCTCGACGGCGGCGGCATGGCGGTGTTCCAGGCCGTCGAGTCGTTCCGCCTGTTCACCGGTGTGGAGCCGGACGCCGACCGGATGCTGCACCACTTCGCCGAACTCGCTGGAGGTGTCCGTGCCCGCAGGTGAACCGCGCCGGGCGATCGCCACCGTGTGCCTGTCCGGCACGCTGGAGGACAAGCTGGCCGCCGCCGCGGCTGCCGGGTTCGACGGGGTTGAGCTGTTCGAGAACGATCTCGTCGCCTCCGCCGCCTCGCCCGCCGAGATCCGGCAGCGCTGTGCCGACCTCGGGCTGACCATCGACCTCTACCAGCCGTTCCGCGACTTCGAGGCGGTCCCACCGGACGTGCTGCGCGCCAACCTGCGGCGCGCCGAGCGCAAGTTCGACGTGGTGGAGCAGCTGGGCGTCGACCTGGTCCTGGTGTGCTCCACGACTTCCCCGGACGCGGTCGACGACGACGAACTGGCCGCCGAGCAGCTGCGCCTGCTCGCCGAACGCGCCGCGGCGCGTGGCGTGCGCGTCGCCTACGAAGCGCTGGCGTGGGGCCGTTTCGTCAACACCTACGAGCACTCGTGGCGCATCGTGCGCAGCGCCGACCACCCGGCGCTCGGCCTGTGCCTGGACAGCTTCCACGTGTTCTCCCGTGGTGGCGATCCCACCCTGATCCGCACGATCCCCGGCGACAAGCTGTTCTTCCTGCAACTCGCCGACGCGCCGCGGCTGGACATGGACGTGCTGCAGTGGAGCAGGCACCACCGGTTGTTCCCCGGCCAGGGCTCGTTCGACCTGCCGACCTTCGTCGACCACGTGCTGTCCACCGGCTACAGAGGACCGCTGTCGCTGGAGGTCTTCAACGACGTCTTCCGCCAGGCGGACCCGAAACCCGCTGCGCTGGACGCGATGCGCTCGCTCCGCCTGCTGGAGGAGCAGGTGGGCCTCCCGGTGGCCGCACCGGCGCCGGAGTTGTCCGGGCTCGCCTTCGCGGAGCTGACCGTCGACGAGGACGCCGCGGCCAAGCTCGCCGAGGCACTTGCCGCACTTGGCTTCGAGCGCACCGGTGAGCACGCCAGCAAGCCGGTGCAGCTCTGGGAGCAGGGCGGCGCTCGGGTGCTGCTGAACGCGAAGGCGGAAGCACCGGACTCGGCCGCGATCGGTGCGCTGGCGGTGCGCAGCGCGGACCCGAGCCGCTCCGCGTCGCGGGCAGATGCGATGCACGCGCCGATCCTGCCGCGCACGCGCGGACCGCAGGAGGCGAACCTGGCCTCCGTCGCGGCACCGGACGGCACTGAGGTCTTCTTCTGCGGCGACTCCGATAGCTGGCTCGCCGACTTCCCGGGCGCCGGTGCGCCTCCGGCGTCGGGGTTGGGCATCACCGGCATCGACCACATCGCGCTGACCCAGCCCTTCGACCACTTCGACGAGGCGGCGCTGTTCTACCGCTCGGTGGTCGGGCTGGAACCGGAGCCGATCGCGGAGTACGCGGCGCCCTTCGGCATGGTCCGCACGCGGGGCGTCGTCGACCCGGGCGGATCGGTGCGCATCGCGCTGACCGGAACGCTGGTGCGTCGCGGCGAGTGGGCCCCGGCGGTGCGCGACCCGCAGCACATCGCCTTCGCCTGCGACGACGTGCTCGCCGCCGCCCGCGCGTTGCGCGAACGGGGCGCGCCGGTACTGCGCGTGCCGGACAACTACTACGACGACCTGGACGCCCGGCTGGATCTGGACGGCGAACTGCTGGCGCAGCTGCGCCAGAACTCGGTGCTCCACGACCGCGACGAGCACGGCGAATACCTGCACGTGTGCACCCAGGTGCTCGGCTCCCGCATCTTCTTCGAGCTGGTCCAGCGCATCGGCGGCTACGCGGGCTACGGCGTGCCCAACGCCCCGGTCCGCATGGCGGCCCACCGGCGCCAACGCCTCGCCGCCGACGGCTAGGCCAGGAACCGACGAGTGCCCAGTTCCAGGGCCTCGGCGCGGACGCCGCGACCGGCTGTGATGGCGTCGAGCTCGGCGTGCATGGCCTGCCGTGTCGACGGCGCGCAGAAAGCCGCGTCGAATCCCGCACGGGCGAGGGAGACGAGATCAGTCGTGGTCATCCCCAGCTGCGTGGCGCAACGCGCGTACTCGAGGTTCGGGGTGGTGCCGAACATCCCGGGATCGTCGGTGCCGATGGTGACTGGGACCCCGGCGGTGAGCAGCCTCGGCAGCGGGTGCTCCGCCCAGGACCGGACGGCGCCGGTGCGCAGGTTCGAGGTCGGGCACACTTCGAGGGGGACTCCGCGCTCGGCGAGCTCGGCGAGCAGACCAGGGTCGGTGGCGCTGCCGATGCCGTGGCCGATGCGGTCGGCACCGAGCTCGGTCAGCGCGGAGCGGACTTCACCGGGACCGGTGGTCTCCCCGGCGTGCGGGACGCTCCGCAACCCCGCGGCGCGGGCGGCGGCGAACGATTCCCGGAACGAGGCGCGGGGAACGCCTGCCTCCGGCCCACCGAGTCCGAACGCGACGGTCCCGGGTGGTGCGCACCGGACCACCCAGTCCAGTGTAGACATGCCAGCCCGCGGGCCGTCGTCGCCGGAGACGTCGAAGACCCACGCGATCTCGACACCGAGTCGCGCCGCGGTAGCCCGCCCGGAGTTCAGGGCGTCGGCCAGTCCCACCGGGTCGATGCCCGCCCTCAGGTGGGAGAGCGGGGTCACGGTGACCTCGGCGTAGCGGGTGTTGTCCGCGGCGAGGGCCTTGGCCAGCCCGATGACCAGGTGCTCGACGTCCGCCTCGGTGGTGACCAACCGGTTCACCGCCGTGTAGACCTCCAGGAAGTGCGCGAAGTCGGTGAACTCGTAGTACGCGGCGAGTTCGGCGGGGTCCTGCGGCACGCCCCGCTCCGGGTGCCGCTGGGCGAGGGCGGCGACCGTTGCCACGTCGGCCGAGCCGAGCAGGTGCACGTGCAGCTCGGCTTTGGGCAGCGCCGCGATGAACGAGTCGAGGTGCACCGTTTCCCACAGCCTTCCGTGGTCTACCAGGTGGATCGCCGGTGTGCGGGACTCGCCGTGGCGGGCGCCCACCTGGCGGTAGCGGAGCACGAGCAACTGCGATGGTAACCGTTCGGCGCTCGCGCGGGTTGCGCCGAACAGGTCAAACCGGGCCCCCTGGGGACCGTTCCCTAGTCGTGCAAGAGCAAGATTTTTACAAGAAAAACATATACCTAAATTCGTTCGCGTGACGTAGGGGTCGGCGGGTCTGCGTGTTCTGGGGCGGTTGATCCGGCGCTGCCCAGTTTCACCAGATGAGGGAAAAGTTAGATGTCACCCGATGGTGTGGTATGTGTGCGAGGCCGTGGATAAGCTTTGACTTATATGCAAATGGCTGGTGCAATCGCTGCACATGAATGAAGTCATCTTCGGTGCACCGAGATGGTACCGGGGGAGGGCTACGTCGACTGCGCAGAGCTGGGAGACGACATGACAGGCAGCATCGAGACCACCGGGCAGCTCGACGCCGTGGAGCGGTCCCTCGCCGCCTCGGACAACGGGGCGACGTGGCACGCCGTGGCCGTGCTCAGTCAGGAGCACCCCGTGGGCGTCGATGACCTGTGGGACGCCTGCACCAGGGCGGAGCGGCTGTCCCGCTGGCTGCCGCAGGTGACCGGTGAGCTCCGCGTCGGGGGCAGGTTCCACGTCGAGGGCAACGCGAGCGGGACCATCGAGACCTGCGACGCGCCGCGCGGGTTCGCCTCCACCTGGGAGTTCAACGGCCGCAACTCCCACATCGCGGTGCGGCTGGCAGGACTCGGCGACCGGCGTTCCCGCCTCACCCTCGTGCACACCGCGGACGTCGCCGCTTACCGGTGGGCGCAGTTCGGTCCCGGTGCGACCGGAGTCGGCTGGGACTGCATGTTCCTCGGCTTGGCGCTGCACACCCACGCCGGGAGCATGCCCGCCGAAGAGGGCAAGGCGTGGGAGCTGGGCGAGGAGGCCAAGGAGTTCTTCGCCGACAGCAGCCGCAGGTGGGCGGACCTCGCCGTCAAGGCGGGCATCCCGGAGGCGGACGCCCGTGCCGCGGAGCGGCGGACGACCGACTTCTACCACACCGGCGTCGAACAGCCCCTGTAGCAGGACCATCGCCGCAGCTCCGCAGTGGGGCTGCGCCGACCCGCGCCCCTGGGGCGCAGCACCTCCGCCGGCGCCGTGGTGGCCAGGATGGCCAGCGGCGCCGGTGGCGTGCGGACCTGGTCCGCGAAGCAGGGGGCGGCACGGGCAGCAGCCGGTAGGCGACGTGATCGGTGAGCGGTGGACCTTGCTGGTGGTCCGCGAGCTGCTCATCGGCCCTGCCCGGTTCAACGAACTGCTCGACAACCTGCCGGGCATGGGACCCAACCTGCTGACCGAACGACTGCGCGCACTCGGCGAGTCCGGTGTGGTGGCGCAGCAACCGGTGCCCGGGGACGGGCGGGCTCGGCGGTACGCGCTCACCGACGCGGGGGAGCGCTTGCGCCGACCTGTGCTGTCGCTGGCCGCGTGGGGCATGCAGTTCCTCGGCGAGGAAGACGGAGCCGGTGCCACCCGTGCGTCGTGGGGCTTCATCGCGGTCCAGGCGATGGTCTCCCCGGAGGCGGTGCCGGAGGTCTCGGAGTCCTACGAGTTCCACGTTGCTGGCGAGGTGTTCACCATTGCGGTGCAGGACGGCGCGGTCACCTTCGGTCGTGGTCCGGTCGCCGGGCCGCCCCTGACCGTCGAGTGCGGCACGGACACCTTCATCCGGATCGGCGCGCGGATGCTGACCCCCTTCGACGCGATCGCCACGGGGGCGGTCGCGATCACCGGCCCGCCGCTGGCGGCCCGGCGCCTCACGCGGATGCTCGGCCTCGGCTGATCGCACCAACGTTGTCCACCGGAATGCCCTCTGCGGCTTCCGGCATTCGTGGGTACCCCGGTACCTCACCCAGATACCGTAACTTTGCGGTAGTGACCTGCGCAATGATCGGTTCCCACGCGTACAGTCCACCGCATCGCTATACCGCTGGATAGCCAGAAGCTAATATTAAGCCTGGACTTATATAGACCAGCTCTGATACGGTCCGATTCCACGTCCGGTACCCCAGAGCTCCGGCACGACGCGGGTGGAGAGGCACGAGCAATGCCGCAACGACGCATTCGCTGGTCGCGGGTCCCCGGGACGGTCTGCGCTGAGCCGTCCGGCGGAGTCCGCCGCCAGCCGGTCATCGTCCGGCCGCCCGGCTGGCTCCGAGTGCGGCTGTGCGAGGCGGCATCATGAGCGGTGCCCCCGTCCAGCGCGACTGCTGGACCGCGTTCGACCGCGCGGCCGAGGACTGGCTCGTCTGGCAGCGGACCCCGTGGGCGCGCGCTTACTACGCCCTGGTCCAACTGCACCTCGCCACGCTGGAACCAGCGGGGCAGGTCTGGAACGTGCTCGACGTCGGCGGAGCCAACGGTGCTGACTCGCTGCCGCTCCTCGAAGCGGGCCACCACGTGACGATCGTCGACGCCTCCTCGGTCCTGCTGGCGGAGGCGGTGGCGGCCGCGGAGCGCGCGGGGCCGGGTGCTGGGCAGCTGCGGATCGAACACCGCGACCTGGACGACCGCCGCGCCCTGCCGCTGCCCGCCGACGCCGAGGGCTGGGACCTCGTGCTGTGCCACAACGTCCTGCACTACCGGGACGACGCCGCGGAACTGGTCGGCAGGCTCGTCGCCGCGACACGGCCTGGCGGGGTGCTGTCCCTCATCGCGCCCAACCCCGCGATGGACGTGCTCGCCGCCGCGGTCCGGGACCGGGACCCCCGGCAGGGCCTGGAAGTGCTGGACGCGCCGTCGCGCCGTTCGGTCACGGTCGGCGAGCCGATGCACCGGCTGGAGCGGGCCGACGTCGAAGCTGCTGCGCGGGCCGAGGGTGCGGTCGTGACCGAGTGGTACGGGCTGCGGGTGGTCATCGACCTGGTGGCCGATGACGAGGTGAAGGAAGACCCGGAATGGCTGCGGCAGGCGCTGGAACTCGAGGTCGCGCTCAGCGCGCGCGACCCCTACCGCGAGGTCGCGCGGTTCTGGCAGCTGTTCTGCCGGAGGCCGGGTTGAAGCCGCCCGGTTCCGGACCCCTCCGGTGCGGCTTCGGCCGCACCGCTCTGCAAGAACGATCGCGCGGTGCGGGGCGTTCGGTCGAGCTGCCCGCGACCGCTGAACCACCTACCGGGAAATCCGCCATGAGAACACAAGATCCTCGCGCAATCCGGGCTCCGGGCCCTGGTGCGGACCAGTGGGGCCCACCGACCACGGGCGTGGCCACCTCCCTGGTTCCGACGGCGACCACCAACGACGACAGGGGCACAGCATGACTGCGACCATCACCGCATCCGGTTTGGTCAAGCGCTACGGCGACGTCGTCGCGCTCAACGGCCTGGACCTGGAGGTCCCGACCGGTACCGTGCTCGGGCTGCTCGGCCCCAACGGCGCGGGCAAGACGACGGCAGTGCGCATCCTGACCACCCTGCTCGAACCCGACGAGGGCGAGGTGAGCATCGCCGGTGTCAACATCCGCACCGACCCGGGACGCGCCCGCGAGCGGATCGGCCTCTCCGGGCAGAACGCCGCCGTCGACGAGTACCTCAGCGGGTACGAGAACCTCTACATCGTTTCCCGGCTGTACGGCATCAGCCCCGCGGACTCGCGGGCCCGGGCGCGGGAGCTGATCGACGAGTTCTCGCTCACCGACGCGGGCGGCAGGCCGGTGAAGACCTACTCCGGCGGCATGCGCAGGCGCCTCGACCTCGCCGCGGCCATCGTGGCGCGGCCGATGGTGCTGTTCCTCGACGAACCCACCACGGGGTTGGACCCGCACAGCCGGAACATGTTGTGGGACACCGTCCGCAAGCTCGTCGAGGACGGCTCGACCGTGCTGCTCACGACCCAGTACATGGAGGAGGCCGACCAGTTGGCCGACGACGTGGTGGTGGTCGCGGAGGGCAAGGAGATCGCGCACGGGACCCCGGACGAGCTCAAGCGAGCGGTCGGCGGGGACCGGGTGGAGCTCGTCGTCGTGCGCGACGAGGACATCCAGCACGCCGAGCTGGCGTTGCAGCGCGCCGGTCTCCGGGACGTCCGGATCGACCGCGACGCCCGGCGGCTGACCGCCCCCGGCACCGGCGGCCCCGAGGTGCTGTCGGACCTGCTGCGGTCGCTGACCGAGGCAGAGGTGCGCCTGCACGACGTCTCGCTGCGCCGACCCACCCTCGACGACGTGTTCCTGACGTTGACCGGGCACGACACCGCGGAATCCGGTGGACCCGGCGACGACGCCGCCCGAACCAAGCAGGAGGTCCAGTCGTGACCACAGCGGTCAAGGCCGTCACCGACGGCGCCATCATCGCCAAGCGCAACCTGCTGAAGGTCAAGCGCTCGCCCGAGATCATCGTCATGATGCTGGTCTCGCCGTTCATGTTCATCCTGCTGTTCGCGGTCCTGTTCGGCAACATCATCGAGATCCCGGGCGGCAACTACCGCGAGTATTTGCTCGGCGGGATCTTCGCGCAGACCATCATGTTCGGCGCCACCTTCACCGGCCTGGGCGTGGCCGAGGACGTGCAGAAGGGGATCATCGACCGGTTCCGGTCGCTGCCCGCGTCCCGGTCCGCGTTGCTGGTGGGGCGGACGACCAGCGACATCGTCTACAACGCGTTGTCCATCGCCGTCATGATGGTGGCAGGCCTGGTGGTCGGGTGGCGCATTCGGTCCTCGCTGCTGGACGTGCTGGCCGGTGTCCTGCTGCTGCTGTTGTTCGCCTACGCGTTCTCCTGGGTCATGGCCTACTTCGGGCTGTTGGTGCCGAGCGTGGAGGTGTTCAACAGCGTCACGGCGGTGATCGTCTTCCCGCTGACGTTCCTGTCGAGCGCGTTCGTGCCGACCGAACCGCTGCCGATGGTGGTGCGGACATTCGCCGAGTGGAACCCGATCTCGGCGATCGCGCAGGCTTCCCGCGAGTTGTTCGGCAACATCAGCGCGGCGACCCCGACACCCGACGCGTGGCCCATGCGCGAGCCGATCACCTACAGCCTGCTGTGGATCGTGATCATCCTGCTGGTCTTCGTGCCGCTGGCGGTGCGGCGGTTCAACCAGACCGCCAACCGCTGACGGTTCCGGCCGTCCGGCGGGGTGGCAGGCCTGCTCCGCCGGACGGCCGGGGCGTCCGGATGTGTGACACCTTGCTCAAGTCGGTATACACTTTGGAAGTATGATGTCGGTGCTCCTCCTCACCGGACCCCATGCTGGCAACGTGCACCCCACCTTCTCCCTGGTGCGTGAACTGGTTCGCCGGGGCCACCAGGTCACGCACCTCACGACTCCCGAGTTCGCCGCTGCCGCAGCGGCAACCGGTGCGTCCGTCCTGGCTTACGACTCGGTGGTCGCCGACCTGGACCCGGCGGAGGTGTTCGGGTCCGGGGACCCGACCCTCCCGCACTCGCTGTACCTGAGAGAGAACCTCCAGGTGCTCGCCGCCGCCGAGGCCGCGTTCGACGGAATGCCACCTTCGGTGGTGCTCTACGAGGACTCCCCGTTCATCGCGGGGAAACTGCTGGAGCACCGGTGGAACCGGCCAGCGGTGCGGATCAGCGTTGGCTTCGCGACGAACGGCCAGTACTCCTACTACCGGGAAATGGCCGAAGCATCGGGAATTCCGGGACCACTCGAATTCGAGGGGTTCCGCGACGAGCTCGCGGAGGTCCTGCGGACGCGTGGCGTGGAACCGGACCTCGAGGAGTTCTGGTTCGGGATCTCGGACCGCAACCTGGTCTTCATCCCGCGCACGTTCCAGTTCGAAGGGGACAGCTTCGACGACCGCTTCCGGTTCGTCGGACCGGCGTTGGAAGACCGCGACGACCGGTGGACGCCACCGGACGACCGACCGGTGCTGCTGCTGTCGCTGGGCACCAGCTTCAACGACCACCCGGAATGGTTCCGCACCTGCGTGCACGCGTTCGCCGACACCCGCTGGCGGGTCGTCATGACCTTGGGCGCGCGGGTGGACACCGGCGAACTCGGGCCGCTGCCGGACAACATCGAGGCCCACAGCTGGTTGCCGCACCACGCGGTGCTCGAGCACGCGCGGATCTGCGTCACGCACGGGGGAATGGGCACCGTGATGCAGTCACTGCACTGGGGGACACCAATGGTGACGGTGCCGCACTACGCGTTCGAGGTCGAACCGATGGCGCGGCGAATCGTGGAACTCGGACTGGGGCGCCGCATTCCCGCCGAGCAGTTCGATGCCGCAGCACTGCGCGACACCGTCGAGGAATTGGACGCGGACACGGAAGTGTTCGCCCGGGTCGGGGAGATGCGCGAGCATATTCGAGAAGCCGGTGGCGCGGTCCGCGCGGCGGATGAGGTCGAGAGCTGGACCCGCAACACGACAGCGGCCCGGTGACATGACAATCGCTACAGTTTCTGCAACCATGTCGCCGTAAGCAAGTCCCTACGATTGAAGGGTGATCCTTTTTCATGAGCATCAACGACTGGATCGCGCAGACCACCCGCGATGTCCGGGCCAGCTCCATTTCGGGGAAGCCGGGAATTGCCGCGGTGGCCCGGCGGACCTACGACGCGGGGATCGAGGAGGTCTGGGACGCGATCACCACTCCGGAGCGCATCCAGCGGTGGTTCCTCCCCCTTTCCGGTGATCTGCAGCAGGGTGGCAAGTTCCAGTTGGAGGGCCACGCCGGCGGTCAGATCCTGGAATGCGACCGGCCGCGCAAGCTGCACCTGGAGTGGCGGTTCGAGGACCACCCGTACCAGGAGGTCGTCGTCACCCTCACCCCGGACGGCGACGACAAGACCAAGCTGGAGCTGGAGCACACCGGCCCCGGTGAGGGCGGCGACGGGATCGGTCACGTGCTGGCGGTCGGCGTGGGCTGGGACCCCGCGCTGGTCAGCTTCGGCAAGTTCGTGATCGGCGAGGAGATGGACAAGCAGTTCTGGTTCGAGTCCCCGGAGGCCCTCGAATTCACCAAGCTCTCGGTGAAGGCGTGGGCCGCTGCTCTCGACGAGTCGAAGGTCGCCCCCTCCGACCAGATCGCCAAGGCTGCCGAGGAGACGCTCAAGTTCTACACGCCTGAGTGATGGCGGGCCAGGATCCGGTGCTGCTGGAACGGCGTCGGCGGTGTTGGTCTGAAGAACGAACCGTGTTGCACTGAGTTTTGAACTTCATTGCGCGTGGCGGTGTGCACGCCCCTCCCGAGGTACGTCCACTATCGACGGAGGGGTGGGTGCCGGGGTGCGCGAGTCGGCCGAAGGCACGTGGTTGCCGACCCGGGAATTGCGCCCTCCCGTGCGTGGTCACCGGCTGAGCGCGGCAGGCGTCGCGATCGCGGTCCCGCTGGGGTGGGCAGGCCCCATCCCGGCGAGCGTCCTGGAATGGAGAGGTCGAACACATGCCAACCACCTCGTTTCGCCGACCGGGTGCCGACGCGCCGCACGAGCGGCCGGGGACCGAGCCATCCGCACCTGCTGACATCCCGTTGCAGCACCGGATCCGGCTCCACATCCTCGAGCAGTCGTACCGCGCCCGCTTCGGGCACATCGGATCAGCCCTGTCCATCGCGGACATCGTCGCGGCCCTCCACGGCGGAGTGCTGCGCGGTGCCGGTGCCGACCGGGAGCGGTTCATCCTGTCGAAGGGCCACGCCGTGCTCGCGCTGTACGCGGCGCTCCACGAGACCGGCCGGATCGACCGCGCGACGCTGGACACCTACTGCGCGGACGGCACTGCGCTCGGCGCGCACCCCGAGCACGTCCTGCGCGACATCGACTTCACCACCGGTTCGCTCGGGCACGGGCTGTCCTACGGGGCCGGTTCCGCGCTGGCGGCCCGCCTGAGCGGGTCGGCCCGGCGCACCTTCGTGCTGATCAGCGACGCGGAGCTGAACGAGGGCACGGTGTGGGAGGCGGCGATGTTCGCCGCGCACCACTGCCTCGGCTCGCTCGTCGCGATCGTGGACGTCAACGGGCAGCAGGCGCTCGGCCCGAGCGACCAGGTCCTGGACCTCGAACCACTCGCCCCGCGCTGGGAGTCGTTCGGCTGGTTGGCCCACGTCGTCGACGGGCACGACGTGGCGGCGCTGACCGAGGTGCTCGACGCGGTCGACGGCACCTCCGCCCGCCCGACCGTGGTCCTCGCGCGCACCACGGCCGGGAGCGGTGTTTCGTTCATGGAGGACCGCGTGGCCTGGCGCTACATGCCGCTGTCCAGCGAGCAGTACGCGACCGCTGCCGCAGAGGTCACCGCTGCCGCGACCGGCGCGGTCAACCGGCGGGAGGCGTGATGCGGGCGGCATTCGTGGAGACGCTCACCGAGCTGGCGGAACGGGACCCGCGGATCGTGCTGCTGACCGGCGACCTCGGCTTCAACATGCTGGAGCCGTTCGCCGAGCGGTTCCCGGACCGGTTCTTCAACGTCGGTGTCGCGGAGCAGAACATGGTGGGGGTGGCGACCGGCATGGCCGAGGCCGGTCTGGTGCCCTTCGTGTACTCGATCGCGACCTTCGCGACGATGCGCCCGTACGAGTTCATCCGCAACGGCCCGGTGCTCCGGTGCGGATCGTCGGCATGGGCGGTGGGTTCGAGTACGGCAACAACGGCGCGACCCACTACTCGGTGGAGGACGTCGGAATCCTCCGCCTGCAGCGCGGCCTGACGGTCGTCTTCCCGGCGGACGATGCGCACGCGCGCGCCGCGTTCGAGCAGATTTACGCCGTGCCGCGGCCGGTCTACTACCGGTTGTCGAAGGGGAGCCAGCCGGTCCCCGGCCTCCCCGCGGACTTCGAGCCCGGCAAGCTGGCCAGGGTGCGCCCCGGGCGTGATGTCGCGCTGATCGCGCTCGGTCCTGCGGTCACCGATGCGGTGGATGCGGCCGAGCAGCTCACCTTCGTCAGTGGACACGGCGAGCTGACCATCGTGCACCTCGACGAGACCGGCGCGCACGTTCGCGGCCCGGAACTCCGCCTCCGCGCACCCGGCCCCGACGGCCGTGGAGAGCGCCGCGTCGCGCAGCTCGGACAGCAGGTCGGGGTCGAAGGGCGGAACCGGGTCGGCCCGGCCAGGGGCAGGGCGAGCCCGCCGCGGTGCACCGGTGGCAGGCGGCATCGTCACGCGCCCGTCGAGACCGGCGTGTCCGCTCTGCGGGGCGCGAACCGCGCGGCTAGCGCTGCCACGTGCGCGGCGGTCGTGCCGCAGCAGCCCCCGACCGCGGAGAGCACGAACTCCTCGTGCCAACCGGCGATTACCTCGGCGAGCGCGTCGGGGCCCACGGCCACCAGAAGCGGTCCGCTGGTGGTCGGGTTGGTGCGGTCCTCCACGTTCGGCCGGACGAAGAGCGGGCCGTCGTGCACCTCGCGCACCGCGCCCAACGCCGCCCCGGTGTGCTGCGGGATCGTGCAGTTCACCCCGATCGTGCGGGCACCTGATGCGGCCACCGCGCGGGCGGCTTCGGCCACCAATTCCCCGGACAACAGCCGGGCTCCGTCGATGCAGACGAACGAGACCCACGGTTCGAGTCCGGCCGCCAGCGCCGCTTCGGTGGCGATGACGGCTTCGCGCACGGTGTTCATCGTCTCGACGAACACCATCTCGACCTTGCTCCGGGACAGCTCCACGGTGAGCCAGCGGTGCTCCTCGCGGAGCTCGTCGTCGGTCGGCACCAGGTCGGGCTGGTAGGCGTCGGCCACCGGGCCGACGGAACCGGCGACCCGTGCGCGCAGCCCGGCCGCGCGCCGGGCGACCCCGGTGGCCGCGTGCACCATCCAGGCGTAGCCGGAACCGGGATCCAGGTCGACCCCGCGTAAGGTGCGCAGGTTGCAGCGGAAGGTGTTCGCCGTGACGATCTCCGCGCCGGAGTCGACGTGTGCGGCGTGCACGCGGCGGACCCGCTCCCGGCGAGGGCCTGCCAACAGGCACTTGGCCGACCACCAGGGTGCGATGACCGGCTCGCCTTCGAGTTCGAGCCCGGTGGACACGCCGCCGTCGAGGATGGTCGGGGACTGCCGGTTGGCTGGGCCGGGCGTGGACATGCGGATACCCTCCTGGTCGGCGGTGGTGCTGGCCGGGGGACACCCGCAGGGGGTCAGGCCAGCTGGAGCAACCTGGTGCAGCGGTGCATGGCGTCGGGGTCGCCCTCGATCTTGACCGCGCCGGTGACGATGGCGTCGAACGGCGAGGTCATCTTGGCCCCGATCTTGACGAACATCTGGGAGTCGCTGTTGATGACGATCACTGGGTGCGCGGCCGGGCCTCGGGCGAACTCCACCGTCCCGTCGTGGACGTGGATGGTGAAGACCTCCTCGTCGACCCGGAACTCGTACTCCTCGTCCACTGCCGGGACGTTGTCCCGGTCGGTCATCGCCTGTACGGCCAGGAAGCCCCAGGCGGCGCGGGTGGCGCCCGCCGCGTCGGCGTCGGTGAGGAACTGCAAGCCCCACCTGGCCAGCTCCAGCACCGGTCCGCGGAGCTGTTCGCCGACGGGGGTGAGCCGGTAGAGCCGACCGCGGCCGTCGCTGGGGACGGCGGTGTGCTCGACGATCCCGGCCGCGGTGAGGCTTCGGAGACGGTCGGAGAGCAGGTTCGGTCCGATGCCGGGGAGGTTCTCGCTCAGCTCGTTGAACCGGGTCGGACCGATCAGCAGCTCCCGGATCACCAGCAACGTCCACCGCTCGCCGATCATGGTCATCGCCGAAGCCAGGCCGCAGAACTGCCCGTAGTCCCGCTTCTTCGTCATCCGTCGTGCTCCTCGGGTGAAACTATGTGTTAAGTGAGCTTAACAGTCACCCCATGAACTGCTCCGAACGCATATTAACAGATCTGACCTCTGGTTGTGCTGGTTCCATGCCCAGAGTAAGGTCATTTCACTACAAAGTTGAGTACTGTTTCGCGGGGAGGGCGGCCCCCGGTGATCGTGATGTGGGACCAGGAGGACGCCGATGCCGAACAGGGTGGACGGGTTCGTGGCCGAGATCGACGCGCTGGGGCCGGGAGCCGTCATCCCGCCAGACGTGCTGGTTCCCGCTGGCGCGGACGAGCAGTATCGACGGGCCCGGATCGAGCTGCTGAGCAAGGAGCGCGCCCTGCGGGAGCAGGCGGAGGAGGTGGCCGCCGCGCGGCGGGCGCTGCCCCCCGGGCCGGTGCTCGGGGACTACCGGTTCACGGAGGAACCCGAGCCCGGCCGACGCCGCGAGGTCCGGCTCGCTGACCTGTTCGGCGAGCACCGGACGCTGGTGATCTACCACCTCATGTACCCGAGGAGCGCCGCCGAGGCCTGTCCGATGTGCTCGATGTGGGTGGACGGCCTGCAGGGCGTCCACCGGCACCTCGCGCAGCACACCGCGCTCGCGGTCGTCGCGGACGCGGCCCCGGCGGACCTGCGGGCCTGGGGTGTGGCGCGCGGCTGGCGGGACCAGCGGCTGCTGTCCTGCGGTGGCACCACGTTCAACCGCGACCTCGGCGCCGAGACGGCAGCTGGCGACCCACGCCCGGCGTTGTCGGTGCTGGTCGCGGAAGGGGAGGACGTGCGGTTCTCCTACACCGTGCACGCCAGCTTCCCGCAGGTCGGAGCGGAGCGCGGCATCGACCTCATGTCGCCGGTGTGGCAGGTGCTGGACCTGCTGCCGCAGGGGCGCGGCGGCTGGTACGCGGGCAACGACTACGTTCTGGGGTCCTGAGGTGGGGCGTGCCGAGGTGTCAGCGGGAGCGGCGCAGTTCCTCGTCGAGGGCTGACAGCGGCTTCTCCCACAGGGACCGGTACTGCTCCAGCCAGTTGGCGATCTCCTGCAGCGGACCCGGCTCGATGCGGTAGAGCCGACGCGACCCGTCCGCCCGGACGGTGACGAAGCCGTTGTCGCGCAGCACCTTGAGGTGCTGGGACACGGCGGGTTGGGAGAGCTTGAACTCGTCCATGATGATCCGGCCGACCTCGCCTGCGGACGCTTCGCCGTCCGCGAGGACCTCGACGATGCGACGGCGCACTGGGTCGCTGATGACCTGTAGCCCGTGCACCGCACCAGTGTGTGGGAGGCGTGAATGTAAGTCAAGGCTGATGAAGGAACTTGATTAAGTTTTCGGTACTGTTATTGTGTGGTCGTCCGGTGCCTGGGAGGAAGTGATCACCCTGAGCAACCCGTCAGGTGCCCCGCGAAGCCAGTCGGACCGGGTGGACTCCGCTGCCCCGTCCAGTCCCGGTCGCGACCCCCGGGTCTTCCCGCACGATTCGGTCGCCGAGATGGCGATGAAGGAAGGGCTCGCCGAGCTGATCGAGCAGTGACCGCTGCCCGCGACGGACCTCGTCGACGCGTTGCCGCTGTTCCTGCGCCGCCAGCAGGTGGCCGACCTGCTGTCGATGGACGAGCTCTACCGGATGGTGGTCGACGTGCCCGGCGTGATCATGGAGTTCGGGGTCCGGCACGGTCGGCACCTCGCCGCGTTCACGGCCATGCGCGGGTTCCGCGAGCCGCACAACCCGTTCCGGCGGATCGTGGGATTCGACACCTTCACCGGGTTCCCCGACGTTGCGGACATCGACCAGGTCAGCCCGTCCGCGGTGCCAGGTCGGTTCGCGCTGCCGCCCGCGTACCCCGACTACCTGCGCCGGGTCTTCGAGGCGCACGCGCAGAGGGGGATGCGCTCTCGCACATCACCGACCGCACGATGGTCGTGCAGGGCGACGTCCGCGAGACCCTGCCCCGTTACCTCGAGGACAACCCGCACACGGTGGTCGCGCTGGCCTACTTCGACCTCGACATCTACGAGCCCACTGTCGCGGCGTTGCGCGCGGTGCGCCCCCACCTGACCCGGGGAAGCGTGTTGGCCTTCGACGAGATCGATCATCCGAAGTGGCCAGGGGAGAACCTCGCGGTGCGCGAGGTCCTGGGGTTGGACCACGCCGCCATCCGGCTGCTGCCTGGCCGCCCGGCGCCCGCCTACCTGGTGTGGGAGGGCTGAGTGCGGACCGGTCCGGTCTGAGACGTCAACAAGATCACTACCCGAGATTAAAGTAAAATTAAAAATCCTGCGGAGGTAGCGATGAGTGTGCCCGCCGCTCTCGGAGACGAGCCGAAGGGTGCGTTCGGTCCCGAACACGCCGAGGTCTACGAACTCACCTACCGGCACCGCGGCAAGAGCTGGGAGGACGAGGCGCGCGACGTAACCCGGATCGTGCGCTCCCACCACCCGGGTGCGGCCTCGTTGCTGGACGTGGCTTGTGGAACCGGGGCGCACCTGGCGGAGTTCACCGAGCACTTCGACCACACCGAGGGCGTCGAGCTCGCCCCCGCGATGCGGCAGCTGGCGGTCGAGCGCCTCCCGCCCCAGACCCCGGTGCACGCCGGGGACATGCGGACGTTCCAGCTCGACCGCCGGTTCGACGTGGTCACCTGCCTGTTCACCTCCACGGCCTTCCTCCCCACTCCGGCTGACCTGCGGCGCGCGGTCCGCACGATGGCCGAGCACCTGGTGCGGGGTGGAGTGCTGGTCGTGGAGCCGTGGTACTTCCCGGAGACCTTCCTCGACGGCTACCTCGGCGGTGACCTCGTCAGGCTGGACGACCGCGTCATCTCCCGGGTGTCGCACTCGGTGCGCCGGGCTGACGCCACCCACCTGCACGTGGAGTGGTCGGTGGCCAACGCGTCCGGGATCCGGCGCTTCACCGAGACCGAGGTGATGAGCCTGTTCACCCGCGACCAGTACCTCGCCGCCTTCGAAGCCGCTGACTGCGAAGCCCACTACCGCCCTGGCTGGCTGACGGGCCGCGGGCTGTTCGTCGCGGTCCGGCGCACCGGTTGCACCACGGCCCCTGCGAAACGGTGTTGAGCCATGACGGACATGATCACGATCACCGGGGGCGAGTTCACCCCCGGTGCCCCGCCGGACCAACTGGACTGGCTGCAGACCGAGGGCCAGGCCTTCCCCCCGGAGTGGTTCGCCGACGAGGCCGCGGCGCACGCCGTCGTCCTGCCGGACTACCGGATCGACCGGTTCCCGGTGACGGTGGCGCAGTTCCGCGAATTCGTCCGGGACACCGGTTACCGAACAGATGCCGAGCGCAACGGCTACGGCTTGGTCTACACCGAGCGCTACTGGGCCGAACTCGAGGGCGCGTGCTGGTCGGCCCCCGCCGGGCCGGGCGTCGACCCCGACGAGCGCGACGATCACCCGGTCGTGCACATCTCGTGGCCAGATGCCGCTGCTTACGCGTCCTGGGCGGGCAAGCGGCTGCCCACGGAGGTCGAGTGGGAATTCGCCGCCCGGGGGCGCACTGGCAGGCTCTGGCCGTGGGGCGACACCTGGGACCGGACGAGGGCGAACACCGCGGAGTTCCACGCCGGCGAGCTGACCTCGTTGGAGCAGTGGAAGGGGTGGTGGCAGGGCCTGCACGCCAAGGGCGGGCCGGTTCCGCAGACGACACCGGTCGGTGCGTTCCCGCGCGGTGCGAGCCCGTCGGGCTGCCAGGACCTGGCGGGCAACGTCTACGAGTGGACGTCGTCGACGGCCAGTTCCTACGGCGGCGGTCAGGAGTGCGACCCGACCATCCGCTCGGTGATGGGCCGGTACCGGGCGATCCGCGGCGGTTCCTGGATGAACTTCCGGTACCAGGTCCGTTGCACCGAGCGGATGTACGGGGACCCGGACGGCTGGTCGAACTTCGCGCTCGGCTTCCGCTGCGCGATGGACGGGTGAAGTGGTTCAGGACCAAGGGGAGTGAGATGGCGACCATCGTGCTGTCGACGGCGTGGACCCAGGGGTCCCAATCGGCCTTCACATGCGGTTCCGGGCCGCTCGGCGAGGTCTTGAAGCGGTTCGCCGCAGCCGAGCCGCGGTACCGGCACCGGATCGTCGGGGAGAACGGCGAGCCCTTCCAGTACTACAACGTCTACCTCGATGGTGAGGCTGTGCCGCGGCGCGGCAGGGACGACGTGCTGGTCGGGGAGACCAGCACGGTGCACGTCGTGCCCCCGCTGGCAGGTGGGTAGCCGCCGAGCGGACCTGACTGCGGAGGTGAGCTCCTCCGTCAGTTGCGATCTCCGCGCGAGGTTCAGCCGGGGGTCCAGAGCCGGGCGCCGTCGCGGCGGTGCAGTCGGCGGAGGAAGGACAGGACACCGGAGGTTCCGGTGGACCACGGTGCGCTGGAGGTCTCCAGCGAGTTGTCCGGGAACACCGGCTTCTCGAACTCACCGCCGCTTCGGACGAGCATGTGGACGGCGATCTCCTCGGCGCCGCGCCAGAACTCCTCGTCGTCGGTGGCGATGGCCAGGTCGATGAGCGCTTCCCCGATCCCGGCCAGGCCGCAGCACTGCGAGACCACCCACGCCTGCGGCGCCAAGCCGAGGCAGGCGCGGGCACCGTCCTCGGCCAGCGCCAGGTAGCGGTCCTCGCCCCAGTGCTGGGCGGCGGCGAGCAGGGCCGACGAGATGCCCGACATGCCCTGGCACCAGGAGGCTGCCATCGGTCGCGCGGGGCGGCGGCGCATGACGTGGATCAGCTCGGCCGACTCGTCGGCGAGCGCCTCGAACCGCTTCGCGGCGGCTTCCTCCGCTGCTGCGTCACCGGTGCGCTGGTGGTAGCGCAGCAGGAAGTGCGCGATTCCGGCGTCGCCGTGCGCGAAACCGGCCTCCAACGCGACACCGGTTTCCGGGTCGGCGGGCACCGCGTCCTCGGCCTCCCGGGTTTGCCCGGACAGCAGCCGCCGGGCGCACTCGTCGGCGACCGCCAAGTGCCCGCCGTCCGGTTCCAGGGCGTGCAGCAGGAGGTGGCCCGC
The DNA here is from genome assembly GCF_040300525.1 of Saccharopolyspora sp. NPDC000359. Taxonomy (NCBI): domain Bacteria; kingdom Bacillati; phylum Actinomycetota; class Actinomycetes; order Pseudonocardiales; family Pseudonocardiaceae; genus Saccharopolyspora; species Saccharopolyspora sp. NPDC000359. The sequence continues at coordinate 87,893 of NZ_JBEPDU010000029.1, forward strand.
GCCGATCCCGGCGAGGCCGTGGATGTGGTCGGCACGCTCGTCACCCAGCTCGACCGGTGGGTTTCGTGGCAGGTCCGGTGCCGTTCGGCGGGCGGTGGCGAGGAAGATCTCGGTGCCGGTTCGGCCGAAGTACAGGGCCGCGGGCAGCCGCGTCGGGGGCGTGGCACCGATCGTCCAGCGGGCCAGCTCGATCCCGGCTTCGACACCCTCGGCGTGGTGCAGCAGCTCCAGCCCGAGCCCGGCCGATCCGCTGTAGACGTTGGTCTTGGGCGGTTCTCCGCGGTCGGTCGGCTGCGACATCACCTCGCGTGCCGCCGCCACGCACTCGCCGACGGTGTGCGCCAGCACGGATTCGAGCAGGTCGGGGGAGAGGTCGGGTGGTGTGGGCCGGGGTCCGCGGCGGATGGTGCGCCGGGCGCGTAGGTCTTCGAACGTCGCGGTGCGCTCGGCCGGGTCCAGGCTCATCAGACCCGGGATCAGCGCTCGAACGCCCGTTGCGTCCGGGTGCAGCCGGTCCAGGCACACCAGGGTGCGCTCCAGGTTGCGCACCGGGTCGGGGTCGACGCCGATCGGGTTGATCCCGGTGGCGGCGAAGAACAACGTCGCGCCCAGCGAGAAGTAGTCGTCGGCGGGCACCGCGGGGCGGTCGGTGTGCTGGTCGGGCACGCTGTAGCCGCGGGTCCACCCGTGCAGCTGGAACCCGTCGAAGTAGCTGTTGCCGAAGTCGATGAGCGTGCAGCGGCCGTCCTCGTCGAGCACCACGTTTTTCGGCGAGAGGTCGCGCACCACCACACCGCGCTCGTGCACCGCGGCGAGCACCTCGGCCAACCGCGCGGCCAACCGGCCCAGGTCCTGGTCCGGGCCGGTGGCGTCGTCGAAGAACCTTGTCTGCTCGCCGACGTACCGGTTCAGGTCGCGGGTGCCGACGTCGGTGGTCACCAGGTACTCGTCCTCGCCGTGCCGGAAGTGGTCGAGCAACTGCGGCACGCCGTCGACCCCGTCCAGCGCCTGCAGCACGCGCCGCTCGTTGCGCATCTGCATCCGCAGGTCGATGCCGTTGACGTTCTCCCCGACGTGGGCGCGGGCCTCCTTGACCACCACCTGCCGCCCGTCGGGGTCCACGGCGCGGTAGACGTTGCCGCGCGGCCCCCGCATGACACCGGAGGTCAGCCGGTACCGGCCACCGAGGACGGTTGCCCGCTGCGGTGTGGGGTCCTCGGTGGGGCGGAACGGATCGGTGGCCCACGGTGGGCAGCTGAACTCCGGACCGGCCGCCCCCGGCAGCGCGGTGCCGTCCGGTCCGATCACCACGAGTTCGAAGTCCCCGTTGTCGTCCACCCGGTACTGCGGGCGGAACGGCGCGTACCGGTAGTACACCGGGGAATCCGGTCGGACGCGGCGGTCGCTGGCGACCCGCGGACCGGACATCCCGGCCAGCGCCTCGGCCAGCAGACCGCCCAACCGCACCACATCGTCCGGTGGCGGGTAGACGGTCACCGCCTTGCCGACGGTGGCCGGGTCGACGTCCCCGGAGTTGAGCTCCCGCAGCACCTCCGGAGAGCGCGCGACCTTGAAGTCGCAGTCGTGCGAGAGCAGCAGCGGCAGGACGATGTCGACGGTCTGCTCGAGGGTGCCCGGCCGCGCCGAGACGTGCAGCTTCCAGCCCTGGTCGGGCACCGAACCGCTGGGACTGCGCACGCTCACCCAGGTCTCGTCGACGGCTACCTCCCGCCCAGCGGCCGCCGCGTCCCGGGCCAGCCGGTCGGGCAGATCGGTCGTGCTGTTCATCCTGCTGCCTCCCGGTCGAATCGGACAGCGGGGAGGTCCGCGGCGGACCTCCCCGCCTTGGCGAGAACCCGTCAGACGATGGACGGACAGCAGGGCCAGCTGCTGCAGACCGTGCGCTTGCAGGTGTTCACGCAGGCCTGCGGGCCGTGCAGGACCTCCTTGAGGTCCACCTCGAAGTCGACCGAAACGTCCTCGATCTCAACGGTTCCCGCGTCCCTGGGTTCCAGCAGCAGGGTGGGCATGATCGCTCCTTCCTCGCCCGCCGATCTGGCGGGACGTCACGGGGGGTTGCCCAGGTGGCGGCGGATTTCCCTACGCACCAACGAATTCGGGTGACCGCGCTCCCCACTGCGCGGTGCGTCCCCCAGTGCAACCCCTGGAATTGTTGGCACACCGGGTTTCGAAGACCTAGGGCCAAACGGAGGAACAACAGTTGTTTGCAGTGAGGTGTCGGTTCGGTTAACTTCTCCGGCGTGATGGGGAGAAGTCGTCGCCCGGCACGACCTCCGGGAACCAGGCGCCGCGGATGAGGTGGCGACGCCGCACCGCGGTCGAGCCGACCGATCTCGTCGTGCCGTACTGGCAGGCGCACGACGCCGAGCTGTTGTCCGCGGGGCTCGGTGCCATCGCGCGGCGCCTGCCCGGCTTGGTCCGCGACGCGATCCGGGTCGCCTGGCAGGCCAGCCGCCTGGACACGGCGGCCACGCTCGGCCTCAACGTGCTGGCTGGCCTGTTCACCGCCTTCGGGTTGCTGGCCACCAATGACGTGCTGGAATCGCTGTTCGCGGACGGCGCTACCGCGGACCGGGTCCGCGCGGCGATCCCCGCGCTGCTGCTGGTGGCCGCGGCCGCCGGGCTGCGGGCGGGGCTGCTGGCGGTCGCGACCTGGGCCCAGGAGCGGCTGAAGCCGCAGGTCGAGCGGTTGGCCGAGACCCGGCTGTTCCGGCTGACCACGAAGGTGGAGCTGACCGCGTTCGACGACGAGGAGTTCCACAACTCGATGCAGCGGGCGCGGGACAACGGCGTGCCCGACTCCGCGACCGTCGTCGAGATGACCGTCAACGTGCTCACCGGAGCGATCGGGGTGCTCTCGGCGGCGGTCACCCTGGGCATCCTGCACCCGGCGCTGATGCCGTTGCTGCTGGTGACGGCGGTTCCGGACGGCTGGGCCGCGCTGCGCTCGGCGCGGATGCGCTACGCGGCCTTCCGGCGCGTTTCCACCGCGCGGCGGCGCAAGTTCCTGCTCTCCGACCTGATGGCCGAGCGACCGCCCGCCGCCGAGGTGCGGGCCTTCACGCTGCGCGGCTTCCTGCTGGACGAGTACGACCGCATCGCCGAGTACGAGCAGCGGGTGGAGCTCGACGTCGCATGGCAACGCGCCACCACCCGGATGACCGGCGACCTGCTCGGCGGCATCGCGCTCGCCGCCGTGTACGGCACGCTGGGGCTGATGCTGGCGTTCGGCTTCATCCCACTGGCCGTGGTGGGCACCGCGGTGCTGACCATCCGGGCCAGCCAGTCGTCGCTGACCAGCCTGGTGCAGTCGGTGAACAAGCTCTACGAGGCCGGGCTGTACTTCGGCGACTACCTGGAGTTCTGCGCCCTGGCCGAGCGGTTCGCACCACCCGAGCGCACCGCGCAGCTGGAGTCGTTCCGCCGGATCGAGGCGGACGCGGTGCATTTCACCTACCCGGGAGCGGACGCGCCCGCGCTCGACGGGGTGAGCGTGGCGGTCGAGCGCGGTGAGGTCGTCGCGCTGGTGGGGGAGAACGGGTCCGGCAAGACCACGCTCGCGAAGCTCCTGGCCGGGCTGTACCGCCCGAACTCAGGTGCGGTCCGGTGGAACGACGTCGACCTCGCGGAGGTCTCGGGTGACGTGCTGCGCGAACGGATCTCGGTGATCGCCCAGGACCACACGCGCTGGCCGCTGACCGCGGCGCAGAACATCACGATGGGCCGACCTCGCGACGACGAGCGGATGGACGAGGCGGCCCGCGCCGCCGGCGCCGACGCGGTGCTCGCCCGGCTCGGCGACGGCTACGAAACCCTGCTGGACCGGCGGTTCCGCGACGGCCAAGACCTGTCCGGCGGGCAGTGGCAGCGCATCGCGATCGCCCGGGCCTTCTACCGCGACGCGGACGTGATGATCTTCGACGAGCCGACCTCGGCACTGGATCCGCGCGCCGAGCACGCCCTGTTCGAGCGGATCCGGCAGCACGCCGAAGACCGCACCGTGGTGCTGATCTCCCACCGCCTCTCCAGCGTCCGCTACGCCGACCGGATCTACGTTCTGGACCGCGGCCGGGTCGTCGAGCAGGGCACCCATGCCGAACTGCTGCTCACCGGCGGTCGCTACGCCCAGCTCTACGAACTGCAGGCAGCCGCCTACCGAGAACCGAGCTCGGCATGATGACCTGGTCCGCCTCGGCGGCGTTGGCCGTGGCCGGGGTGCTGGCCTTCGCCGCGGTCGGCAAGCTGCGCGACCTCGGCCGGTTCGCTGAAGCCGTCGCGGGGTACCAGATCGTGCCCGCTCGGCTGGTCCCGGTCGTGGCGCGGGTCGTCGCCGGGGCGGAGGTGGTGGGTGCGGTGTTGCTGGTGGCCCCTGGGGCCCGGGTCTGGGGGTCGGCGGTTGCCGCAGTGCTGTTCAGCGCTTTCCTGATCGGTATGGGTAGCGTTGTGCGCCGCGGCATGGAAGTCCCGTGCGGGTGTTTGCAGGACTCGGAACGGGTTGGGGTGGCTTCGCTGACCCGCACCGGGCTGCTGCTGGTGTTGGCGGTGTTGGGCGGCTTCAGTGCTGGGGTGTCGATCGAGGTCGTGCAGTTGGTTGGTGCCGCGGTGCTGGTTGCGGTGGTGTTCGGTGTGGTTGGAGTGGTTGCTCGTCGGGGGAAGCCGACCGGTCCTGTGGTGGGTGGGAGGTTCGTGATCGGTGCCGACGTGTCGTCCTTCGCTGGGGGTGGGGACCGTGTTCTCTTCGCTTACATCTCGCCCCTTTGCGGAGCCTGCCGGGTGATGCTGCCTGTGTTCCGCGCGGCCGCTGACCGGGTTCCCGTGGTGTTGGTGAGCTCTGGGGATCCGGTGGAGGTGCGGGAGTACCTCGGCTCGCATGGGATCGAGTTGCCGTTGGTTACTGGGGCGGACGTCTTCGAGGCCAACGGTGTGCCTGGGCCGCCCTATGCTGTGCTCACCGATGGGGGCGGCATTGTGTTGGCGCACGGCGGTGCTGGTCGGCCGGAGCAGGTTGCTGCTTTGTTGTCCGGTGGGTGAGTCCGGTAGTCAGGCGTTGTGGGGCTTTTCGTTGGTGCGCTGGTGTGTTGTGGTTTCTTGGGTTGGCTGCTGCTGGGGTGGGTGCTTGGGGCTTGTTGCCGGTTGTGTCGTGCGGGGTGGTCATCCCGTGGTTTGGGGGATTGTGGGGGCTGGTTTTCGGATGTCAAGCCCGGCCTGGCGGCCGCCCCTGCGGGGTTTCAGGCTTGACATCCGGGACCCAGCCCCTGTTTGGCTTCATGTCACGGGGATGACCCGGTGTGGGACGGACTCGGTTTCTGGACTCGGCTCCCGGTGACGAGGTGGCCGGGACTGGGTGGGGGGTTGTGCCGTGCGGGGTGGCACCGGTGGGTTCCGGCGGTTTTGAATTGGGTTGCGGACTCGCAGCGGGATTCGTTGTACTGCTTCGCGTTTGGTTGCGGTTTGAGGTCGCCTGGTGGCGTGGAGCGGCGTGGCGTTGTCCGGGTCCGCCTCCGGTGCGTCGCGAAAGCTCCGGTGCACCGCAAAAGCCTCCCCGCGGTGTCTTCGAACGACCTGTTATCTCGTGATCATCTTTCAGCTCCAGCTGGACGACAGCGGCGGCTGTATTGCAGCTACGAGCTGTTTTCAGTTCTCGTGTGGGCTTCCTCGGACTGCGCGGGAACTCCTGTGAAGTGGTTCGGCTTTGTTGCTGTGTTGCAAGGGTTTTCGCATTCTGGTGGTGTGTTGATCACCTGATTGTGGGATGGTGATGTGCTCGAATTCTTGTTCGATGCTTGGGAGAATGGTGTCATGACACCGCTGATGGCCACGTTTGTGGACGCGACCCCTGCCCCGGGTACGGGTGTGGGTGTGGTCGCGGCCGGGAGCCTGCCCGCGCAGGCGCCCGCGCAGGCCGTTCAGGCCGCGCCGGGCGTGTCTGGCGTGTCGAGCGGGTGGCCTGGGTTGGTGTCGTCTTGCAGTGACAGCGAGTTGGTGGTGCGGATTGGTGAGTGGGAACGTCGGATCCGTCTGGCCCGCAAGCATCAGT